>DATEJX010000087.1:0-33545 GCA_035277785.1 Candidatus Angelobacter sp.
TCCCGCCGCACGCGGATTTGCCAGTTCCATGACCGGCCTTCGCCAGCAATTGACGCGTGATGTCCGGCCCATGCTGCTGATCCTTTTGGGAACCGCGTGCCTGGTCCTGCTGATTGCCTGCGCCAATGTGGCCAATCTTGCCCTGGCGCGCATGATGCGACGGGAAACTGAACTGGCGGTCCGCGCCGCGCTGGGCGCAAGCCGCGGCCGGCTGGTGCGGCAACTGCTCACGGAAAGCACCATGCTTAGCCTTGCTGGCGGCGTATTTGGATTGCTGCTGGCGTCGAACGCGCTGGATCTCCTGGTGAGATTTGTTGCTCGTTACACCACGCGCGCGGCGGAGGTCAGCATCAGCACGCCCGTGCTTTTGTTCACCCTGCTGGTGTCTGTTATAACCGGCTTGGTATTCGGTTCCGTTCCTGCGTTCTCGCAGCGCCTGAACCTGGTGAACTCACTCAAGGAAGGCAGCGCTTCAGCCACTTTCAGAATTGACGGCAATCGCATGCGCAATCTCCTCGCCATGGGACAGGTTGCCATCAGCTTTGTTCTGCTGATCGGCGCCGGACTGATGATCCGCAGTTTTATCCGGCTGCAGCAGGTGGATCCGGGCTACAAGGGCGAAAACGTCCTTACCGTAACTGTGCCGTTGAACTTCAGCAAATATAAGAGTGACAAAGACACTCTCAATTTTTTTGTCGAGTTGGAACAGAAGCTGAAAGGTGCGCCTGGAGTCGTGGGGATGGCGGAATACAGCGGAGCACCTCTGGCCGGCCGCGGCTTGGCGCAGCCTTCCAACGCGCCTTTTATCATTGAAAATCGCCCTGTCGACCCGCAAGGCGCTCAGCCTACCGTGAACGTGGAATATGCAAGTTCTGAGGCATTCCGCCTGCTGGGCGTGCCGCTCATCAGCGGCAGGTTCTTCACTGACCACGACAATGAAAATGCGCCTCAGGTTGTGATCGTCAGTCAGTCCTTTGCCAAACACTACTTCCCCAATGAAGACCCGGTGGGGAAACGTATCGGGGGGTCGGATAAGAAATGGACGACCATCGTCGGTGTGGTGGGAGACATCAAGCAATTCAGCCTGGACCGTGATGCCGTTGATACAGCGTATGTGCCGAGTACGCAGCCGGGGGGAATGATGGCGGACACGCTCCTGATCAGGACGGCGGGTGATCCGTTGGATTACGTTTCCCAGGTGCGCAAGGCTGTCTATTCCATTGATCCGGAACAGCCGATTACGGACGTGGGTACGCTCGATGAGATTCGTAATGAGAGTCTCACAGCCACGCGGCTTACCAGCATTCTGCTTGCGCTTTTTGCTGCTCTGGCGCTGGCCATCGCGGCAACGGGGCTGAGCGGCGTGACTGCTCTGCTGGTTTCGCAGCGCACGCGGGAGATCGGTATACGGTTGGCTCTCGGCGCGCAGCGCAGCGAAGTCTTGCGCATGGTGGTGCAGCAATCCATGCGGGTGATTGTGCTGGGGCTGGCCGCTGGAATCGTTTGTGCATTGCTGGCCTCCCGGCTGATGACCGCTCTGCTGTTCCGCACAGCTTCAACGGATCCCATCACCTATGCGGCTGTGGCGCTCATCCTGCTTTTTGTGGCGCTGGTTGCCAGTTACATCCCGGCTCGGCGCGTTACCCGGGTGAACCCAATGATCGCTTTGCGGTCGGAATAGATTTTGCTACGGAGTTGAGGAATGAGAAAAGCTACTTGGGCTTCAATTGCGCTGCTCTTCAGCCTGCTGCTTTTTGGGATTGTGGTCGGCTGGAATCAGCGCACCGTAACGGCAGCCGTACACTCCTCCCAGCCGCAGGGCAAAAACGGCGATCAGCCTGTTTACACCGCTGATGGCAAACTCGCACTGCCGGAGAACTATCGCGAGTGGGTGTTTCTTTCTTCCGGCTTTGGGATGAACTATTCCAACGGTGGCGGAAGCCATCCCATGTTCACCAACGTTTATGTCTCACCGGCCGCATATCAGGGCTTCAAGTCAAATGGCAAATGGCCCAACGGCAGTCAGTTCATCGTTGAGATCTACTCGCCTGCGCAGGGATCGATCAACAAATCCGGTTATTTTCAGGATGAATTCAAGGGCCTTGACGTAGAAGTGAAAGATACTGCGCAAAAAAATGAGTGGAGCTACTACAACTTCAATCCTGGCGACAAGACAGCTGAAGCCATCGGAGGCGGCGCTTGCAACACCTGCCACTCCCAGCACGCGGCCGTGGAGCATACCTTTGTCCAGTTCTATCCCACGCTTCTGAGCTTTGCCCAGGAGAAGCACTTGCTGAAGCCAGGAGTCCCCATCCGCTGACGCGGCTCGAGCCCCGAGAGGAACCATGCGAGAGTTATTTCGAAAAGTTTATTACTTCCTGAACCGCAACCGCCTTCAGCGTGAGCTGGAGCAGGATATGGCCGTGCATCGTGAAATGCTCAGCCCGGAACAGCGCAAAGATTTTGGTAATCCTGCCGTGCTGCGGGAGCATGCCAATGCTGTATGGGGTCTGAGCTGGCTGGAACGCTTCCTTCAGGATGTCCGTTTCGGTGCGCGCATTTTGCGCCGCTCTCCCGGGCTCACCGCCACGGCCGTTATGGTCTTGACACTAGGCATCGGCGTGAACGTTACTGCCTTCACTTTTGTTGATGCTATCTTCTTTCGTCCTCTGCCCATTCACGACCCATATTCCCTGGTGCGCTTCAGCAGCATCTTCAAGAACGGATCATCTACAGACGTCGCCTACCCTGCGGCCATTTTTTACCGCGACCATTCAAGTGCTCTTCAATCTGTTATTGCGCAGATGCGTACCCAGATGACCCTGGGTGAAGGCGCAACTCAGAGCGTACACACTGCGCTGGTTACATCCAACTACTTCACTGACCTCGGCATCTCGGCATCCTACGGTCGCACCTTTGATGCAAAAACCGATGGCGCCAGTGATGCGCCGGCTACGGCCATGCTAGGTTACGGATTTTTAAAGAGCCATTTCGGCGGTGACCCGAGTATCGTCAACAAGGTCATTCGCATTAATAACCAGCCCACAACTGTAATCGGCGTTGTGTCTTCGCAATTTCATGGGCTTGACCCTGATGGCGCTGACGTGAACGACGTATGGCTGCCGATTGAAAGAACAACCTATTTCATTCCCGCATCAAAAGCACTCTCCAGCTTTGATCAGGGCGAATCCGGTGTCCGGATGTATGGCCGCTTCAAGCCCGGCATAACCCTCAAAGCCGGCGAGCAGGGGCTGATGCCGCTGGCGCAGGAATTGGTGCAGCAACATCCGGAGCAGATGCATGAAGGCGAGCACCTTCGCGCTGCCCCGGGCGGTTACGCTGCCGAGTTCGAGTCGCAGGACCTTCCCGGATTTGGCCTTCTTGCAGCGATGACGTTGCTGATCCTTTTTGCCACTGGAGGCAATCTGGGCAATCTGCTGCTTGGCCACGCCGTGACCCGGGAACGCGAAATCGCCATACGGCTCTCGCTCGGCGCTACCCGGGCACGCGTGCTCCGGCAACTCATCACTGAAAGCTTTCTTCTTGCCGGGATGGGATCCGTCACTGCTCTCCTGTTGAGCTGGTATGCAGCTCGAGCCATTGTGGCGTTTATGTTGGGCGCCGCAGGCGCGCTGGACCTGACTCCGGATTGGCGCATACTCCTGGTTTGTCTTGTTCTCGGACTGATCGCGTGCGTGATCTTCGGTTTCCCGGCTGCTCGCCAGCTTTCGGCCCAGCGCCATCGCGCGTCACGGCTGCGCACCTTCTTCATTGCTACCCAGGTTTGCGTGAGCTGCGTACTTCTGGTCCTTTCAGCACTTCTTGTGCACGGACTGAATCGCGCACTCAAATCAGATCCGGGATTCGATTACAAGCATGTGTTGGTGGTGGATCCTCAGCTGTACGCCCATTCTTACTCATCTTCTGCTGCACTGGGTTACATGCAGGATTTGAAAGAGCGTCTGCAGCAGGCTCCCGGAGTGGAAGCTTCTGCCCTGGTAAGGCTGGCGCCACTTGGCAATAACATTCACATTGATCGCACGAGAGCGGCTGCCGATGGCAATACTTTTGACGTTTACGTGAACAATGTAGATGGTGACTTTTTCAAAACCATGGGAATTCCCTTGCTCCAGGGACGGACCTTCAAGAAAGGCGAGAGCGATGCTGCGGTCGTGAGTGAATCCGTGGCGCGCCGGTTGTGGCCGGGCAAAGACCCATTGCAACAAGTCTATGATTTTGGCGGCAAGAAACTGCCAGTGGTGGGGCTGTCCGCCAACGCGCATACCATGATGCTGCGTAACGGCAACGCCGGCGAGAGCTATGTCCCCATTGACCCCACAAAGCTGGCCGAATCCATGGTGCTGGTACGGACAGCTCAGCCGCCGGAAAACTTCTCTACACTTGCCACCACTCTTGCCCGATCGCTCGATTCGCACCTTGGTCCGGATGTAAGCACTCTCCGCCGGGCTTATGAAGCCAAAGTGGGAGACTCCGCCCAAATCGCCGGCATCGTCTCCGGAATGGGCGTGCTGGCCTTGCTGCTTGCCGTGATCGGCCTCTACGGAGTTGTTGCCTATAATGTCGCCAATCGAACGCGCGAAATCGGGATCAGGATGGCTCTGGGTGCCACTTCTTCGAGCGTGGTTCGCAGCATGGTTACAAGCTTTGTCCTGCCGCTTTCAGTGGCGCTGTCCGTCGGGCTTCTGCTGGCTGCAGCGCTGTCCTTTATTTTGCGCAATGAACTGTACGGCGTAAATCATCTTGATCCTTTCAGCTACCTGGCAGCTGCCCTGACCATGGCAGCCGTTGGCGCATTGGCCTCGCTCCTGCCTGCCCGCCGTGCTCTCAAAGTGGATCCCATGGTGGCACTCCGGTGCGAGTAGGCTGATTGGAGTCACGGGTCTTCAAGGTATACTGAATGCAAGATGCTTGCGTTCAAGCGTATCCTCCTCAAGCTCTCCGGCGAAGCCCTGGCCGGCGACAAAGGATTTGGCGTTGATACCGCCCGAATCCACTCCATCGCTGGCGAAATCCGGGAAGTTCACGATCTCGGTGTGGAGATAGCGCTCGTTGTTGGTGGAGGGAACTTTTTTCGCGGCGTGGCCGAGCAGGCCCGCGATATGGACCGCGTTTCAGCCGATCACATGGGAATGCTTGCCACGGTCATCAACTCCCTGGCCTTGCAGGACGCGCTGGAAAAACAGGGCGTCTTCACCCGAGTGATGTCCGCCCTGGAAATGAATCAGGTGGCCGAGCCCTTCATTCGCCGTCGCGCCCTGCGGCATCTGGAGAAAGGCCGGGTGGTAATCTTCGCCGGCGGCACCGGCAACCCGTATTTCTCGACTGATACCGCAGCTTCACTGCGCGCCATGGAAATCAAGGCGGATGTGATCATGAAAGCCACCAAGGTTGATGGCATCTACACCGCCGATCCCAAGCTGGTCTCGGACGTTACCAAGTTCGATACCATCACCTATCTTGACGTGCTCAAGCGCGGCCTGCGCTTCATGGACGCCACTGCCATCTCCCTGTGCCAGGAAAATAATTTGCCTATCGTGATCTTCAACCTCACGGTGCACGGCAACATCAAGCGCGTGGTGCAGGGCGAAAAGGTTGGGTCGCTCGTTTCGGCGTGAAGCCTGCTGTCCTGGTTCTTCGCCTTATTACAGTTACATTTATGCCTGACGATCTGCCACTGAAATCTTTCCGGATCAGTGGGATCAGCGTTGATCAGCGGTATGGTTTGTGGCCGCTTTCGATGCGGCTTCCAGCTCCAGAAGTGCCCCTAGATCACTCTGCCGATCAGCTTCAAAAACAAACCGAGCAACAGAAGGCAGAAACCAGCGACAAACAGTCTTCCCATCCAGGTGCGTCCTTCTTTTTTCGCCACCAGAGACAGGAAGAACGCAATGAACCAGAGAAGCAGTGCAATTTTCAGGATCATTGCCGGGGATTATACAGCGACTTTGAAAAGGGGAAGCCTCTGAGAAACAGCCCTCGAGATTAGAGAGCTAAGACAATGTCTGGGACCAAAGAGACATAAAAGAGGAACTTCAGGCCTTGCTGCTTTGCGCTCAGGCTAGTCCTGAACTGCCCAGCTTTTGCCGGCGTCCTGGCTCAGCCAGCTCTGACCTGACGAACTTTTGACCAGCACATTTTGACCTGCAGCCTCAATGCTATTGATTGTGCCGGTAGCCGCTGCTCCCAGAGTGATTCTCTCCCACGTCGCGCCGCCATCGTGTGAGTGCATCAGCGCAGCGTCGTTTCCGCCGGCCCAGATTTCCTGGCCGTTCGGGCTCACAATTGAAAATTGCAGGTTCTCTCCGCCGGGATTTTCTTCCACCCAGTGGCTCAGGTCACTAGAACGGAGCAGCTTCCCTTGCACGACCTTCCATTGATACTGGGATACTCCCGCAATTTCCGCCCTTGCGTCAGATGACAGCGCGCGCCGCGTAAACGCCGGTGACCCAGCCAGTCCCTCAGAATTCTTATTCACTTCTGCTTTCGTCGCAGTAATGGCTTCTGAAGGCTGGACCGTGCTGGCGCCTGGTTTGAACATGGCGCTTTCGCCAAGGCTGCTGGAGGGAATCGGCGGTCCAAGATGCTTAGTCAGGGGGCGTTTGCCAAAGTCCACTATCTTGCCGATCAAACTTGTGCTTCCGCCGGTATGAGTTTCAAAGGAATAAAACGTCAACACTCCGCGATTTGAGCCCGCAGAATTGGACGGTATCACAAAATTGTTGGTGCCCTGGAACTGATTCCCCGCTACTACCGCCGGAGGTGCAAATGCCGGATTGGACTGAGAAGGCAGTGGCGCCTGCGGCAGGTCGCGATACACCGCCGATGCCGTCTGCGTATCGTAAGTATTGGCAAGGAAAGTCTTGTTTACAAAATCCTGACCGCGCAAATCCGCCACCACCACAGGAGTACGGCTGGGCTGGTTTGCCACTTTTCGCCCAGGTTGAACGGCGGGTTCTGACGATGGCACACGATTCATCGTGGCCGTCAGTTGCGGCGCTGCTGGAGTCTTGTCCGTAACATCTGCCGGTGCCGTTTGAGTGTTCACTTGTTCCGGGATCTGTGATGTCTCAGCCGGTTTGTTGGCGTTAACAGTATTGCCGCTGCCAATCGGCATTCCCTGAGCTTCTTGTACCTGCTGCGTTGCGGGATGGATCTGATTCTTTTGTGGAGGGGAAAGTCTTAAGAGCAATGCTACTCCCAGGATCATGGCAGCCATGGAACCTGCAAGGCCGAAAGCCGGAGACAGGAACCAGCGTTTACGCAGAGTTGCAACTGCAGCTGCCACAGGCGGCGTCGTTTGTTCTTCAGCAGCAAGCACTGCGTCGGGTGTTGCTAAGGCCACAATTTCGCGGCATGGGCTGCAACGGGAGATATGCTCCAAAACCCGCTCGCGCTCCTGCGCTGGGAGCACTTCCTCCACGTAGGCATTCAAAGTATCAGGATCAGGGTGCTGCAGCGAGCGATCCTCAGTCGCGCGCAGCCGCTGGCGCAGTAATGTAGACAACTCTGGCATGGCTAGTCAGAACCCTTATCTTGTTGGAACGCGGCCGGCCGGTTTTCTTGCAGCTTTTTGGCCACATCCAGTTGTAAATATCGCACGTCAGTTTCCAGTGCCTCTTCCGCCTGCGCACGCTTCATCCCGCGCGACATCAGGCTCGCAACTACTTGTTTTCTAAGGTTTTTTAGCAGCTTCTCCAACCGCCGGCTGATGGTGGATTCGTGCACCCGCAAAACTCTACCAATTTCCGTAAGGGTACGATCGTCCAGGAAATAAGATGCAAGAACCAATCGGTCTTCCGCCGCCAATTGTCCCAGCGCTTCATCCACAGCGGCGGAAAGCCGTGAGTCAGCCGGTGCAATCGGATTCGGATCGGCTGCGGAAAACTGTACCCCGTCTTCCTCCTGCTCATCAAGACTTACCAGTCGTTTTTGTTTGCGATATCGGTTGACAAACTCCTGCGCCACCACCGTCCGGAGCCACCCTTCCAGTGACCCCCTGCCCATGTAGAAGTCCAATCGGGATACTCGAACGCCCTCGCGTTCTGATGTACCGAAAAGATCGCCATAGATGGAATCCGCCAGCTCGCGTCCGCCGGCATCATCCTTGGTGATTCCGCGGGCAATATCGTAGAGCTTCTCCCGGTAGCGGATGAGAAAGTCCTGCCACGCCAGCTCATGACCGTTGGCGCAGCCGCGGGCCAGCACCAGCTCTTCAAGCTTTAATTCTTTCCAGAACCGGATTTTCTGCGCGGGCGGAGAAGAAGGAATGTACTTGGTCGCAACCTGTTCCAGAATGTGCTGGAATTCGTCCAACCCCAGCCCGTACTTGCGCGCGCTGCAGCTGCTGAAAAGCTCGCGCAACGCTTCGCTTATCGCTTCTACCGGGCTGGGCCTGGAACTCATGATGCGGATAGTACCAATTTTACCTGCAAGAAGGCTGCCTTTTTCCATTCTGATTACTGAATTCTGGGGGCTGCCGTTGGGAAGGGATTTTTATGAAAAACCTCGTCTTGTGGGGAACTTTTCTGGCCATTCCGGTGTTCCTGCTGGCTGCCGTTTCCGGTCCTGGCGGTCTGGAATCCATCCCGGCTTCGAACGACTATAAGCTTCTGACGCCAATCTCCCATGGTGACCTCACCATCTTTCCCGTGGTTTCTGCCAAGTCCCACGACACCAATAGTTTTCTAACCCTCGACGAAGGCGTCCGCTCGGGTGAAGTTGTGGTGACTGAAGTCGGTTCCATTCCGGGAATGATTCGTCGCCGTCGACCCCTGCCCCAGAACTATTCCCAGGCTGAAGTCAATCGCCTGGTGCTGGTGAATAACTCCAAGCGCCCTCTGATACTTCTTGCAGGTGAAGTCGTAACCGGAGGCAAGCAAGATCGGGTGGTGGGTAAAGATCGCATCGTCCCTGCGGAAAGCGACCCCGTGGATCTGTCCGTCTTTTGCGTGGAACCTGGTCGATGGGTGGCCAGCTCAACAAAATTTGATACCCACGCATCCGTGATGGCCCAGCCCAGCGTACGTAAGAGGGCCATGGTGGATGCTGATCAGCAAAAAGTGTGGGATGAAGTTGCCACAGCTCGGGCCGGATTTGCTATGCGAGTCGCGCCTCCGCCGAACGGCAACCCACAAATCGTTATCGGAGGTGCCGCAAGAGAATTGAACAGCACAACATCGTATGCCAAAACGATTGAGAACTCTGCCGTGAAACAGCAGATGGAATCAATCACCACTGCCATGCAGAAGTCGTATGAAAGCGTAATCAAACAGCTGCGGAACCAGAATGCCGTAGGAGTCGTAGTAGCTGTTAAAGGCAGGATCGTCTGGGCAGACATCTTCGCCAGCAATGCTTTGTTGAACAAGTATTGGCCCAAGCTGCTGGAGTCCTACGCTGCAGAGTCGTTGACTGCGCCGGGCGCCAGTAGTCAGGCCAGCATGAAAGATGCGGAGCGCTTTCTGGATGACTGGCAGGCGCGGCACGAGACGGCGGATAGTGAGCCCGGTTTGTATCGCCAGAGAGAGTTCGTAGGTGATGGTTTCAGGGCGTTTGAGCTCACGTCACTGCTTGCCCAGGCCAACTTTGATGTTCATCTCAGCAAAATGGCGGAATAAAGTAACGCAGCCCAAAGTTAAGATTTATTGCAGGCCGTAACTTTTCCTGCAGGAATGAGTCAGAACTGGTATGAATCGCGGGCGGGACAGAAAGGCCGGTGACGCGGGTGGTTGCCTTAAAGCAATCATGAAAATTACTTTCGTTCCGTTACCTCGGTTCGCCGATGTTTCATTTTTTTGCAACAAACTTGACAGAGATTGTGTCTAATTGACTAACTGGGTAGTAAGGGTCGGAGGTGACCTATGGGAGAGAAATTTTCAGTAGCTGAAGTGGCAGCGCTTCGCAGCGAACTCCTGCAGGGTGGGCTGGATTCATTCCAGACAGCAGAGTTGATCAAGGTGTTCCTCACTCGTCTGGGCTATGGCATCTCACCCCAATCAGCCCTGGACGCGGCGACGCGATTTGAAGGCGCAAATTGTGACGTGGAGGCTCTTCATAAAGAGCTTGAGACTTTGGCCTTGGTGATGTAACCGCATCTCAAGATCAGAAACAACAGCCGGGCAAACCTGCCCGGCTTTGCTTTTGTCTGCAATCACGAGCGAAGCACCGGTAGCTCTAGAACGTGTACATCCCCCGTTTGCCTTTGATTCTTACCTGAGTGATGCGTGTTTTCCCATCTTCACTTGCGACCATTGCTTTGGTGGTCTCAGCCTTTGGCATCAGTCGCTCCACCTGGCATTTGGCTTCGCCCACCTTGATCAAGTCGGTATCGGTATACCATCCTGTATAAGCTCGAGTCAGCCGCAGTTTCTCTGATTGCTTCACACGCATGAAGCGGATGAAATCCTGGCCCTTTGAAGTGTGATGCTGCAGCACATAAGTGCCCGGCTGCAACATCAGAGTTCCAGCCTGGACCGGTTGCATGAATGTTACTTGGTTATGATCGTCGCTCTCGATTGCTGTTGTTTGCTGCGCCTGCGCAGAAAGTGCCCACAGCAATCCGCAGCCAAGAACTGTCAAGAGCAAAGCTTTTGCTGTTTTCGATAACACCGCCAACACTCCCACTTCAGGCAGACTATTCGTAGTGCAACGCCTCTACGGGATCCAGTTGCGCTGCCCGAGTGGCCGGCACCGTTCCAAAGATGACCCCCACCAGCATGGCAACGACGAGAGCGATGATTGCAGAAAGTCCTGAAATTGGGATGCGGTATTCAGTGAGGAAGCGCACGGAAAACGGAATAGCCAGTCCAAGAATGGTTCCTACTATCCCCCCAGCCAGAGAGATAAGAACCGCCTCTGTGAGAAACTGCAGCAGGATTTCCCGGCGAGTAGCGCCAATCGCTTTGCGAATGCCGATCTCACGGATCCGCGTACGTACGTTGGCCAGCATGATGTTCATGATGCCCACGCCGCTCACCAGCAGAACCATCAGCGCAACCGCCAGCAGCACCAGGGTAAGAGCGTTGGCTGTTCTTGCCGCAACCACCAGAAAGCCGGTCAGGTTTTCTACTCTATAAACTGACTGCGGCCGATGACGTGACTGGATTACCTGTTGGATGAGCTGAGTGGCCCGCGGGACATCGCCTGCATCCGCAGTGGAGAAGAAGAGTTGTTTTACCGCGTCATTACCAGTGAAATACCGGCCTACACTGTACGGGATGAGAATGGTATCTCCGGCAATCTCTGACTGGCCCAGGGTATCGATGCGCTCGCGAAAAGTCCCGACAATCACAAAAGGCAGGCCGCTGATCTTGATCTCTTTACCTACTGCGGAACTCACGTTGCCGTACACCGTCTGCGCGAACTGTTGCGTCACCACGGCCACTTTGGCGCGCGACATGGCGTCGTCGTCGTCAAAAAAACGGCCCGCCAGCACCTGCAGATTGCGGACAGTTTCATACTGTGGTGAGACTCCCAGAACCAGGATGTCGCGCTGCTTTCCGTTGCCCACGCTGATTCGGTCGTGCAGCTCCAGCATCGGCGAAGCGGCTTGAATTCCCGGCACCTGTTGCTGCACCGCTTTCATATCTTCCACAGTAAGATAATCGCCGCCAGCGCCCAGGCTCACAGAGGCATTGCTGCCGCCTTCGTAATAGGCGTAAATCAAATTCGCGCCGATCGACTGGATCTGGTTCATCACATATTGCTTGCCTGTGAGTCCGATCGTGACTACCAGGATGAGAGACGCGGTCCCAATCACCATGCCGATTGCCGTCAGAATGAATCTGACCTTGCTGGTTTGAAAAGAGTCCAGCGCAATGACCACGATCTCGCTGAAGACCATGGTTTCCCGGGTAGTTTCCCTTAGTGGCCGCGCAGACATAACTCTATTGTACGTGGATTGTGGAACTTGGCAGTGATTACGCAGGACCAGGAATGGTCTTGAAGAACACCTCAGGCAATCTTCGTGTGTTGCCGCTCTGTCAGTTCCACCTTGCCTTCATTGAGCGTCAGGGTGAAGCTCTTTGAGCATCCGGCGCACAACCAGAAATGCTCAATGCTGCCTTTATCGCGCACCGGAAAGCCAAAAAATCTTCCACCATCCAACCGCATCAGCATCTTGGAACACTTGGGATTGGCGCACTTGGAAATCATGACAGTGGATCTTTTGCCGTACCGGCTAAATCGTTGGACGTTGCCCGACAGGAAAGAGTCGCCCTGAATCGTGAGCAGCACAGCACCTGAGAAAAAATTGCTGTGAGGAAATTGCCCATTCGTGAGGGTTGCCTCGTAATCTCAGTAACTTACGGTGGCATAGAGAGTGCTTTTAACGTTCCCACATGCGCCGCCCTGCCTCAGGAGGAGAAGTATTGAATCAGGAGAACACAACTAAGCCGTTGGTACCACTGCTGGAGAGCGACACCATCAGTCCCATCTCCGGCGTGTATCGCTGTGAGCACACCGGCTGCTCTGAAAAGATCATCTGGATAGGCAAAGGTGAGATCCTGCCTCGCTGTCCAGTCTGTGGGGAAAAAGCGTTGTTCATGTTGGAAGAGGAGGTTCAGCACATTTCGGAGGATCCCGATTTCAAAATGGACTAGGAGCAACCCTCATCAGCTGCCAGGAATCGAATCTGGTAACTGGCAACTCGGCTAGTGGTGTATCCGGCCTGAAATATACAAATGCCGAACGAGAGACACATCGAAGGCCGGGAAATTCAGTGAAGAGAGGCGGCGTGCCAGCCGGGAAGAGCCGTGGGTAGAACAGTCAAAATGGAGAGTCGAACTTATAAACCTGGCGACCGCGTACCGGCAAGTGGAATTTATCGGGTTGAGCACGGCCCCCATCGCCTCATGCACGTGGCTACCCTGATGGCCAATACCCGTTTCCCTCTGTGCAGGCGTTGTTCCCGGTCCGTGCGTTTCTTTTTGGTTCGGACCGTAAGACATTCCCAAGTTCTTCCATTTCGTTCCAACACCTACCTGGAAGACTACACAAGTCCTGGCCCCGAATTTTTGCGGGTCAGCTGAGCCATAAAACAACCGCCAATTACTCGTATTCTTTCACACACCAGCGATAAGGAAGCTGCGGCAAACTCTTTTGCAGTTAGTTCGTGTCGAATTTGTTTGCTGCTGGGTGCGCCAACGTGTGGCATGTGAGCAAGGTTGAGGTCGCTTGGCAGCGAGCCAGGTTGAAAAACTGTTCTCCCTTCCCTATCAGCATTCAGCGATGTGCAGAAAATCCAGGGGTTTAGGCAGACGTTCATTGCGAAAGGACGGCCCTGCGAAGCATGGACAGAATCCCATGCGTGCTCTTCGGTTCCTTGCCCGTAACCTGTGAATTAAGCGATGATGATTGATGTCGCGTCCCGAATGTAGCATTTGGCCCGGGCTGCCTGTGACCATGAATCCCAAGTACAAGCTTGTGCTCGCATTTATTCTCTTTGCCGGCGTTATCTCGGCAGTGGGCCTTGGATTTGACAGTCTGCTGCTGCAGGAAGGGGTACCCAGGATCGGCGTTCTTCTCCTCAGCAACATTCTTACTGGACTCGTGGCAGGTTTTCTCTTCCTGCAAAACAAAATCCAGGCCCATGAAAAACAGAAGCTTCTGGAAGAACGCCTGCAAAAAGTCGCGGAGATGAACCATCATATCCGTAACGCTCTCCAGGTCATGGTGTTCTACCGGCACCAAATCAACGACCCTGAAGCCGGCAGTTTGCTGCAGAAGTCCATCGAACGAATTGAATGGACCCTGGAAGAAGTCCTGCCGCGCGGGTGGGACATCCAGAGAGCGAGCGCGCAGATTCGCCAGAAACCGCCTCACCCCTTCACTCATTAGTGCTGGCTTGAAGCCGAGCCTGCGCGCGGATTGCTCTAGGGGGTTCTGCGGACCAGATATTCAACCGTACGGCGCAGATCATCGGCGCTGGCCGTATTGTTGATAAGCGCGTCGGCCAGTTCGGCATGCTCTACCGGTGCACTGTACAACAGCAGTACTCGGGTCAGGCGGTTGGCATTCTTTGCAGTCGCTGCCAGGCGGTTCCTTTGCTGCTGCGGGATGGCGTGGCCCAACACAACCACATCATATCTCCCGGATTCAATCGCACGCAGGCCATCCGCGAAATTCTCTGCCGACGTAACGCTATGCCCGGCCCTGCTCAACCCGCGCTGCCTGCGCTCCAGCGACTCATGTACGTATTCAACCAACAAGATTTGCGCCACCGCATCCTCCCCCAAGTGATGAGACAAAGTACGGGGAGGAAATCAGCACCGGGTGGGAAAACAAGATGAGCAACTGCATTGAAGAAAGCCTGCCGCCTGCGAACAGCCGGGAGCGGGCCCATTGAGCCACGGGACCGTTCCCCAAACCTGCAACCACATCTTGCGCCCACACATCACGGCGAGCCAGCTTACAAGAATGACCAGAAGACAAGCTGCCCATTCCAGCCGCGGCGCTATTGGATCCAGATTAACGCTCGGCGCGACCAGAATCGATGCAATGAGAAGGGCCAGGAAGATGATGATTGTTTTAACAAGAAACTGTCGCACAGCGACACTATATTACTATAGAAATTCACTTCCGCATTGTTGCCTGTTCACCGTAAGCAACTTTATACTTGTCGGTTTGTCTGATTCCGTGGAGCACAAATGAAAACCGTATCGCTGGAACACGAGCTGAACCCCTGGGAGGCCCAGGCAGCTCGTTTTGATTATGCCGCCCAGAAGCTCAACCTTGATGAGGGCCTCTGGAAAATCCTTCGTTATCCTAACCGCGAAATTATCGTTCACATCCCGGTCGCAATGGACGATGGCCGCCTGGAAGTCTACACCGGCTTTCGTGTACAGCACTCCATCGCTCGTGGTCCCGCCAAAGGCGGCGTGCGTTACTCGCCTGACGTCACTCTCGACGAGGTTCGCGCTCTGGCCAGTTGGATGACATGGAAATGCGCAGTGGTTAATATTCCTTTCGGTGGCGCGAAAGGCGGCATTATTGTTGATCCCAAGAAACTTACCATTACTGAACTGGAAAGGCTCACACGCCGGTATACGGCTGAACTGATTGAATTTCTTGGTCCGGAAAAAGATGTGCCTGCCCCGGACATGAATACCAATGAACAGACCATGGCCTGGATGATGGACACCTTCTCCATGCATATGCGCCAGACCGTCACAGCCGTGGTCACAGGCAAGCCAATCAACGTTGGCGGATCTCGCGGCCGTCGTGAGGCCACCGGACGCGGCGTCATGATCAACTGTGATGAGGCGATCCGCAAGTTCAATATGTCGCGTGAAAACTGCCGCGTTATTGTCCAGGGGTTTGGCAACGTGGGTTCGAACGCGGCCAAACTCATGTCTGATGCAGGTTACAAGGTCATCGGGATAGCTGAATACAACGGCGGGCTCTATAACTCAAACGGCATTAACATCGATGCTCTGCTTGAGTTCCGTGACCGTAACAAGGGTATCGTTGGCTTCAATGGTGCTGAAGCTGCCGACTCAAAGGAACTCCTGGTTACGAATTGCGACATACTCATTCCCGCAGCTACAGAGAACGTAATTACCAGCCAGAATGCTGCAAGCGTTAAAGCGAAGATCATCTGCGAAGGCGCCAATGGTCCTACCACAGCCGCTGCGGACGAGATCCTGGCCGACAAAAGAGTCTTTGTAATTCCGGACATCCTCGCCAATGCTGGCGGCGTGACCGCCTCCTATTTTGAGTGGGTGCAGGACCGCCAGGGTTACTTCTGGAAAGAGTCGGCTGTGAACGAACAGCTTGAATTTATTCTGAAGGAAGCTTTTGAGAGCGTAGTCCATTTCTCTGACACGCATCAGGTCAACAACCGCATTGCGGCGTACATGCTCGCCATCAGCCGTGTTGCGCACACCATCCGCCTGCGCGGAATCTACGCATAAGCTGGGCAGAGCAAATAAATGGGGCAGCATGGCTGCCCCTTTTTATTTTCATTTTGGCTGGATCGGATTACTTCGCGGGCTTCCCCAGGTTGAACATCCACCGATAATCCTTCCTGAGCCTTGGAGGCAGTTGTTCTGCAAGCAAAAAGGCCGCCTCATCGGGCGGCCCTTCCTTTCAACTTGAAAAACTAACGGCGACGGCTCTTCTTCTTGCTGCCGCCCTTCTTTTTGCTGCTGCTCTTTTTCTTGGCAGCCTTCTTGGCTGGTTTTTTGCTTGCTTTCTTGGCGCTCTTCTTTTTGCCGGCTGATTTCTTGTTGGCGGATTTCTTCTTCGCCGCTTTCTTTGCTGGACGAGGCCGGGGACGCAGCCGGGCTGGGGCTCTGCGAGCAGGTGCCGGCTCTTCAGCACCTTCGGATGCGTCTTCTGCCGCACCCTCGTCAGCGCCGCCTCCACCACCTTCCACTCCGATGGATTCTTCTTCCTCTTCCTCGTAGTCCTCTTCTATGGAACCGCCGCCGAAACCGCCTGCGTCGCCGTAATCATCGTCCATATCGTCCTCATGTCTTGCCTTGAGGGTCTCATCATAAAAGCTCATAGTTCCTCCAGAAATTAGGGCCGCGACTTCTTCACTTCGTCTCGTATTCCGCTGCAGGCGCGGATTATAACAAGCCGCACGAATCGTATGTCAACTACCGCGCATCACAGTGTGCAACGCGCTCGCGGAATAATCAAGTTTAGCGAGTATTGGCGGCGACGGTTGCGCCGGATTTGGTGTCCGAGGCTCGCTTGTTTGTGCTTTTGGTGGTCTGATGGACTGACTTCTTCCGCCGCGAACGCGGTGCTTGGTCCGCCTCCCCGGGCGCCAGAGGCTTATAAACCACCAGAACCCGCCCCGGACGTAAAGCGTTTCCTTTCAGTCGGTTCCAGCGTCTCAGCCGGTCCGCCGGAACGCCAAAATCCTCGGCCACAGAGAGCACTGTATCGCCCGTGTGGACCTTGTAACGGCTCGGGTGGCGTGAATAGGTGATCCTTTCACCCGACGCAGCGCTCACCGGAATCACCAGCTTGGTATCTGCCAGCAACTCCGTCCCTTTCAGATTATTCACCTGAACAATGGCGCGCTCAGTGGTGCGATATTTCCGTGCTACTCCGGCGAGAGTCTCGCCGCTCTGGACCTTGTGATACCGCCATGCCACACGTTTGCCTTCAGGAATGGAAGCGATTGCGGTCTCGTACTTTTCTTTACTTCCCGGCGGCAAATGCAAATCAAATGCCTGGTCTTTGGGCGTAGTGCGTCGCAGAAGGCTGGGATTCAAATCAACCAGTTCGTCCACAGGTGCGTCCACGCACTCCGCCACCAGTCGGAGATCCACTGGATAGTTCACCCGCTCCACATCGTATTTGACCGGCGCTTCCAGCTGGAGGTCTCCCAGGCCGTAGCGGGCTGGGTTTTTCGAAATAATCGTCATCGCCAGAATGATCGGCACATAATTCTTGGTCTCAGCAGGGAGAACGTTGCGCTTGTACAACTCCCAGAAATCGGCGTATCCCGTGCGCTTCACCGCCTGCTGCACATTTCCGGGGCCCGAGTTGTAGGCCGCCATCGCCAGGTACCAGTCGCCAAACTCGTTATACAGGTCTTTCAAATGCCGTGCAGCCGCGCGGGTGGCTTTTTCGGGATCCTGGCGATCATCCACCCACCAGCTGCGATGCAGCCCGTATCCGACTCCGCGACTGGACATAAACTGCCACATGCCACGCGCGCGTGCTCGGGATAAGGCCAGAGGCTTGAATCCGGATTCCGCCTGGGCGAGGTAGATCAAATCCTGGGGAATACCCTCTTCCTTGAAAATGCGCGTGATCATGTCCTTATAGCGACCTGAGCGCGCCAGAGAACTTTCAAATGTGGCTCGTCCACGGCTGGAAAAGTAATTGATGTAGCTGGCCACGTAGTCGTTGATCATCAACGGCAAATCCGATTGCAGAGTAGGCAGGTCAGCTTCGGCTTTGGCCTTTACATTTGGATCAACCGGGAACGTGACTGAATTGGCTTCATCAATGGGAGCTGGCTCAGGATTTTGCTCCGTAAAGCCGTCTCCTTCCTTGAAGGCAGCCATTTCCAGTTTGTTGATTTCATCTGTGATCTTGTCAAACTCAGCCTGCAAACGGTCATCGGACTTTATATCCACCGGCCCCTGCATCAGCAGATCCACCGCGTGATTGAAATCCTGTTTGGCCGCGTCCAGATGTCCCGCCTTGTAGTCCTCAAGGCCCACCGTGTACGCCTTCTCTGCCTCGGCAATCGTGGCAGCCACGGCGTCAGGAGCCTGAGACTTGGTTTCCGCTTGCTGTGCCGGAGCAGGCTGGGAGGCGTCTGCAGTTTTAGCTTCTGCTGGCGTTTCCGGCGGCTTTGGAGCCGGAGCTAGTGCCTGCGGAGCGGGCTGGCTGACCTTTTTTGTTTCTTTGCCTCCGCAGCCGGCAACCAGCAGCATAATGGCGCTCAAGCTCAATGCGGATAAGCGTTTGCAGTTGGAGGTGATTAAAAGCTGCATTGCCTTCATCATACCTTTTCTTTGACGAGAATTGCTCCCGAATGGCAGCTTGGAAATTCGCGTCGCAAGACTATGCAAGTTGTTGCTCTATAACAACATACAAAAACAAAGGCCCCGAATCTGGAATCCGGGGCCTGGTTACTTTCAGGTTACTACCAGCTCAGCTTCATGCCAAATTGGAATTGCCGGGGATCGAATGCGGCCGTTGCCTGGCCTGCTTCCGTGTACAGTGAGTTCACGTCCGCCACATTGAAGCGGTTAACGAAGTTGAACACGTCCATTGAGCCTTCCAGCTTCAGGCGCTCATTGAAGCTGATGGTCTTCGCAAGCCGCATGTCGGTGAAGATGGTCATGGGTCGCGTTCCGGCATTGCGTCCCAGGTTCCCATCCAGTGATCCATTGAAGACGCCGTCAAAGCTGCCATCCACAAAACAGGGAATCTGGAAAGCGCCTGTTGGCGAGGCCGTGGAAGCGACCGTCTGGAAGCCGCATGCGTTCGTCGGTGTTCCCGGGGCCACAGCGTTGGGACGATCCGTTGAAGTGCTGAAATTGAAATTCTGGTCCGTGGCCGTCACGATGTTGAACGGACGCCCGGAGCTGAATTCAATGATGGGAGCCGCGGTCCAGTTGCTGAGCAGCTTGTGCATAAAGCTATCGCCGCCCAGTTTGCCAGTCTGATAAACCCCGCTGAACACGAAACGATGCCGCTGGTCGAAGGTTGAGTTCGCCCTCTCCAGATCAGGACGGAGGTCGTTCTGGGGTGAGAGCAGCGTTTGCAGGTCTGTAGAGTCATCAATCGCGTGCGACCAGGTGTAAGAACCCAGGAATTCAAAATGGTTCTTCATCCTCTTGCGCAGGTTGACCGTGAGCCCGTGATACACAGAGCTTCCGTTGGAGAAGTTGGCGACCATGTCACTGAATGGAACCGTCGCTCCGTTCAGTCCAAGGTGATACTGCGCAGCCACTAGGGCCGCCGCACCCAGGCAGGGAGCAAATACCTGCGTCAGCGATGGGTTGATTCCGGATGGACGGAAAAAGCTCATCAGCGCCGCAGGAACAAAAACTCCCGCAGGTCCTGCACCGCAAGTAGCAACTGCAAGCGGGCTGGAATTCGGATCCACCGCGCCTGCAGCCACCGCGCGCTCCCAGTTCTCAATGAGCGCTTTAGGATTAGTGGGGTTCGCGTTGATGGGCCGGTTAAGGTGATGGCCACCGGTGTAGTTGTAGGCGGCGCTGATCGCAAGATCGTGTCCCAGATCGCGCTCAATGGAGAAGCTGCCCTGCTCGGCATAGCCGTACTGGAAGTTTTTACCCGTAGGGAAGCCGAAAGGTTGCGAGATCAGCGGCACCGGTGTTCCACCCGGTCCGGCGGTCAGGTAAGCCTGATTGTTCAGGATGGAAGACGCATTCGGCGTGGGATCAAACCGCTGTTGCGAATCAATAAAGTTGAACGCCTGCGACAGTCCCGGAGGCAGGCAGTTGCCCACTCCCAGCAGCCCCTGGAAGGCATTGGTGGCGTTCAGATTGAGTGCTGCTGCGGGAGAAGGCGCTGCGGCAGGATTGCAGGGCGATCCACCAAACAGGATGAATTGTGGCGCCTGGCTGCCATCGGCGACGTCAGAGTCAAACGCAAGCGCCAGCAGCGGATGATCGTAGAAAAGGCCGTAGGACCCGCGGATCACCGTCTTTGCATCGCCGTTCGGATCATATGCAAAACCTACGCGCGGCGCGATGTTATTGGAATCGCGCGGAATGCCTTGGGTAATGCCCAACGCATCCTGGGCAGTTTGTGACAGGTTGTTGACTGCCGGAAATTCAGGGGTCAGTTCGTAGTCGTAACGAACGCCGTAATTCAGCGTCAGTTTGGAATTCATCCGCCACGAATCCTGGATAAAAAATCCCATGGTGTTGATGGTGAAGGAATCGTGCGGATTGCCGATGCCCTGGATGAACACTTGCGGAATACCAATGCCGTACGCCTGCACGGCGGAGAAATTCGGGAAGACCGACGGGAAGCCGAAGGTTGAGGAAGTGAGTTCGCCGAAGTTGTAAATGCCTCCAAAGTTGACGGTGAAATCAGCCGTAACGGGCAAGTGGTTGTAGTCCCCACCGAATTTGATATTGTGGTGCCCCTTTACCCAGGAGAAGTTGTCACTCAGCTGATGACGCTGCTCCACCCTGTCAACAAACGAGAAGGGCTCACGGCCAAAGAAGGCAAAGCCGGGAATATTCACTGCCACGTCTCCGCCGCCCGCGCCACGAGAGAAGTTGTAGAGCAGTCCACGCCGCGAATACTGGTAACGAAGTTCATTAATCCTGCTGTCGCCAAGCATCCAGGTGTCCTGCGCTCCGATGCTGCCATCGTGATAGTTCTGGGTTGAGGTGCGTGAGAAGGCGTTCTGGCCGAAGTCCTGGTTCTGAGCATTCACCTGGATGCCAGTCACGTCACTTGGACTCAGGCCGGCGCGGACCATCAGTTGGTTGTTCGCGCTGAACTTGTGGTCAAGTCGCAGTGAATAAACGTCTGTTCCTTCAGAAACCGGATAGTTCCCCACCTGACTCAGGAGGTTGTGGAATGAGGCCGGCAAAGGAGCATTCGTAAACGGGAAAGCGCCAAGAAACGGACTACCTTGTGTTCCGGCAAGAGCGATACCAGATCCGAAAACTGCAAGCTGGGCATACTGCTGCGTGGCTGCATTCGAACCGGCCGCAGCCAGAAATGCCGCCTGGTCCGGCGTGACCAACGGCGTAAAGCCCGGCAAGCTCGGGATGCCAAAGCTGGCTGCGTTGGCCAGCGGCACCAATCCAAAATTGTTTTGCCCGATGGTTGAAAACCCTGTCTCCTGCCGGCGGGTGGTTTCAAAAGAGAAGAAGTAATACGTACGATCCTTTTTCAGCGCTCCGCCGAAATCAATGCCGGCCTGAACGCGCGTGTATGCCGGATCAGACGTGTTGCTGAAAGGATTTACCGCCTGAATGTTGCGATTGCGCAGGTAACCAAATGCAGACCCATGAAAGTCGTTCGTTCCGGATTTGGTGATGATGTTGATCACGCCGCCGGAAGCCCGCCCATATTCGGCTTCATAACCATTGGTGAGGATCTGAAATTCCTGTACGCCCTCTTGCGAGATTGTCGAGCGGATGCCGTTCACTGAATTGTCCACCGCGTCCATGCCGTCGACATTCACAGCGTTCGAACGCGCGCGTTGGCCTCCAAAATTCAGACCGGAAGTGGGAGCCGCGCCGATGCTGGGCGCCACGTCACGCTGCAACTGGGAATTCGTCAATGAGAAGTTGACGTAGTTGCGGCCGTTGATGGGCAGGTTCTCAATTCGGCGTTCACCAATCGTGGTGCTGGTGGAGGTTTTTGATGTCTCAATGAGCTCCGGTTCACCGGTGACGGTGATCTCTGTTTCCGCGGTTGCCAGTTGCATGGTTACGGGATATTGTGCCGCCTGTCCCACCGTCAGGGTGACCTGTTTGGCCAGCACTGTAGCAAACCCCTTGGCAGTTACTGTCAACGTGTACTGGCCTGGCGGAACGGAAAGCAGGTTGTACTCGCCCGCGTCGTTGGTTTCTGCCGAACGGGTAATGTTTTTTGCTTCATCATGCAGGCTGACGGTGGCTCCGTGGATGACTGCACCATTCGGATCCTTCACCACGCCGTGCAATTCGGCGGTCGCTGCTGATTGCCCCCAGGCAGCGGCAGCGATCATCACGATCGACAGCAGAAATGGCAAGCGCTGAATAATCTTCATTGAATGTAAGCTCCTCACCCTTTTGTGGTTCTGGCGGCTAAATTGTGCAGATGGGTGGACTGGTTGGGCTTTTTATCATTGGGCAGCTACAAAGGCAAGCCGGATTTCACTTTAGAGATAACGATTAAGACGCTGCCCTGCATAACAGCAAGGGCAAATAGGCCGGTTTCGGCTCGAGCGGTGAGCTTTTTCATAACTGAGCCTGCCCGATGTTGGACTATAACTAGACTCAGGATCGCTCTTCGATCCGGAGTTTTTCCTGCTTCCCCAGATAGCTTTTCTTTCGAAACCATTCCTCCATGGCAGTCTGTAGCCTATCCAGCGGCACTCTGGTCCCAATTTCCATCGTGCCGTCAGCGATCGGCAGCGTGTCGTCAAATATCTGGTCGTTTGTAAAGTTACGCATGGAAAAATTGTCCAACCACTTCAATGGGCAAGGTTGATGACTGCTTTCATTCCCATAGCTCACGCTGACTTTTCGGGCATACATGGTAAAGACATTATCCTTAACCGTCGCGCCGCCTGCCAGGGCGTCTGGTACTCTTGTCCGATATTAACTAATCCGGCACTCAAGTTGTTTACAACAGATGGTTACCAGCGCAAGGATTTTATGTCCTGGAAATCCGAAAAAGCTGAGATTGCATCTGAGTTTCGGAAGAGTTTGCGCCCGCCCAGCACAACCCATCAATCGGACGCAAAATGGCCGGTTTGTCCCACTTTGGTATAAAAAATTCCTAATTTTTGGGGGCCATGATCTTCAGTAACCAGCAAAACTGCAACGGATGGCGCATCCTAATCACCATATAGATGTGAAAGAGGTTTGACCCCTTAATGGAAACCCAGAACCAGGACGGCACTCATCGCGATATTGGCCAGTTAGTAAACCAATTGAAAGAGCTTACTGCTGAACTTACTCAGGTACACAATGAACTTTATTGGCTCGCGATGCAGACCCAGGATGCCAAAGGAAAAGACACGCCCGCAGACCTGAATGTCAATCTCCTGGCCGAGCTTAAAGGTGCAGTGGATAACATGCGCCTCCTGTTATGGAAGTACATTGAAACTGCCTCCGTTCTGGACCCTCAGATCATGCAGGAAGGGTTGGAAACACAGCGGCTCCGTCGCGTGACGGAGTTTCTGCAATTGCTGCGTGACCGTCTTGGCCATGTTCCCAATGAACAGCCAATTTCCTTCATCGAGCGAATCAGCGCCGCCCTGAAAGAAAAAATCAAAGACCCACGAGCGGCGTAAGAGCTTTCATCCAAAACCGAAAACTGACGCTTCCTTTCGAAGTGAGTGACCTCTTTTCTCGCGCGAATTTACTCACTGCACCCGAGGGCCGATCTTTTTACTTTTCAGTTGAGGACGGGGTTTTCAACGAGGCTAATATCTCGTGTGCTGCTCTCTTGCCCGAACCCAGCGCGCCGTGGACTGTGCCATTGTGCCCTTCTATATTAGTTGCTTCGCCTGCGAAGAACAGCGTGCCATCAACAGGTTCTGCCAACGCCTGCGGTGCCCCCATCCCGCCCTTCACGACATAGCTATAAGCACCTTGCGAACAGGAATCTGCCTGCCAGTCATGCACACAGCCGCACTTCAGATGAGCGCGCAGTTCTGTCTGCTCGAGCTCCAGAATTCCGGCGAGAGAATCTAATGCAGCGTCAACAAGCTCTCCATTGTTTTTCCCCGCCAGCCCTTGCGTATGTCTTCCCGCAGCCCAGCCGGTGAGGATTGGATAAGGCAAAGGATTGCTGGTCCACCAGGTAGGGAAGTGGGGATCATCTGTAAACAGGAAGCTCAGATCACGCATCTCCGGGGCTGCCTCCCAGAATTTGCTTCGAAAAGAAAGACTCACGCGTATCACTGGCCCCATCGCCAGCGATGCCATAGCCATATTCTTCGTCTCCGGCAGCTCCGGGAAAAAGCGGATCTTGTCTGATTTGAGTACACCCAGCGGCAACGTGATGACCGCGCAAGGTGCGCTGAACTCGCTTCCGGCAGCGCTGATCGTCACTCTCCCACGTTCCCAAAAGATTTCGGAAACGGGCGTCTTCAAAAGGATCTTGCAGCGCTGGTCGTCAAGCGTCTCAACCACTGAGTTGATCAGCAGGTCATATCCGTGACGCACACGAAAGGAGGTCTCACCATCAATGGTTTCTTCCGCTCGGGTTGTGTGGATGAGCCACTGCACACTCACGCGATCCGGTTGTGCGGCGTGAAATCCTTCCACAAAATCCAGCGCCAACTGTTTGGTCTCAGGACTGTATTGCGTTCGCTCGATGTAGTGTTTGAATGACTGGTCCGGTTCGTTTGCGGGCATGTTGTCAAACAGGTGATTGACTTCTGCCATCACATGGCCGGAATCGCCCCAAACCCCATTCCTTTTGCGGCGCATCTCGCCCGCAACCTCTGCAATTTCCAATCGCGCCCGGGTGATGAACTCGAAAGTATCCGGTGATCGGCCATGAACAAATTCAGCCCCCAGTTCCACGGGGAACCCGAGGCTATGGTCCGTGTAGATGCGTCCACCCATGCGGTCGCGCGCTTCCAGCACAAGCACTTTGAGTCCAGCGGCTGATAGTTCCCGCGCGGCCACAAGTCCGGCCGCCCCGGCGCCAATCACAATAACGTCTGCGTTATTGGTCATTCCGCAAGGATGCGCTCACCTGGTTGGTTGAGGAAGAGATACTGGGCATGGGATAGACACCCAGTGATCGAGCAGCACCGATATCAACCGTGAGGACCTCGTTCGCGGGAGTGTTCTTGAACCAGCCCTGGGCCCGCCTGACCGAATTCAGAAAAGTTCCCTCGGGCAGGACGGTCAGGTCCAGATATAAAACATGCTGTGATTCGGGAGCCAGCTTCACGCCCACAAAGGCGTGGCCCGGCACAATCACGATCAGCGGCTGCATACCCAGGTTTTCCATGGCGGAGGCAAAGACAACGCTGACATCGATGCAGTTGGCGTTGCTGAGACTGAGTGTCTCATGGGGCAGGCGAATGCGCTGTGTCTCGCCCGGATAGTTTCCGAAGGTGTAAATGCTGCTCACATAACTCAGGTGAGATTGCTTGAGGGCGGTGAACACCGCTCGGGCTTGCGCTCGGACATCTTTCTCAACATTGCGGCCGGGGACCTGGTTATATCCGCGCAGGCGGCCACCCGGTATGATCTTCTCCGCGCGTGAGACCAGTTGCAGCACCGCATCATCATGCGGTGTGACCCAGCGTGCCACGAGTTGTGCGTTGGAAAACTTCGCCCCCCAGTAAAGGTCTGACGCACCGTGGATGAACACAGGGCGCTGCTGGGCAAAGGTGTGGCCGCTCCCCGGATCTTTCACCTCAACGTCCAGCATGGCCTGGCGAATTTCACCGTTCTGGTACGCGTTGCTCAGCAGTTCAGGATCAAGGTTGAATGTGCGCACCTCGTTGGGGCCAATCACGGCAGTTTGCCGCAGCTCTGCGCTCCAGCCCTCTACTCGCGCGGTAATAATCTGAAGAACAGGCTTGGAGGCAGTATTGGCAATGTTCAACACTGCCACGGGCCAGTAATCCACCGCCCTGGCTCCGGCCAGCGCGGGAAAAATCTCGCCGCGTCCGGGAAGATTCAGCTCGTAATGTACCTGGAGCGGTGACGCTGGCGAACTTGTGGGCTTCATCTTGGCCGGCAAACCCGGTTCGGGTATGGGTGTTAGCGCCAGCCTGCGTACAAAAAAATATCCCCAGGCAAGCGTTCCCGCGAGAACCAACGTCGTCGCCATAAAGACGATCGCAAGCACACGTGCAGCTTTGGCAGACAGCCCGGAAAAAAGCATCCCTAGATTGGGTGATAAACAGAGCTGACGGGTTGCAAAATCTTCGGCCTGCGTGATGGCGGACCTAATCCATGATTAAGCCGAAAATCGGCAGCTTACTTCTTTGGCTGCTGTCTCTGGACCAGAGGCGATGATCTCCAGAATTCCGGGTCATCTGCCAGCCACTCTCCCGCGGGATTGCTCATTCCCGGACTCACGGAAAAGACAAGAGTTCGTGTGGTCAAAACAGATTGCGCCAGCAGCTCACGCAGGCGGCCGCGCACATTGTCGTCCAGATCGTCATAGTCCAGCAGCCCATCCAGCGCTTCAGCAGAAGCGCTGAAGGTGGGATAGGGCGATAGTGTGATAAAGGTGCGCTCCGGCATTCCAGAAAGTACCTGATAAACAGCGCGGCCGTCCGCTGTCCCTGCGCGTTCACGAGCGTTGCGGAGCAGGTGCTGGCTGTCTTCATATTCGCGCTCATGTCCGGCAAGAACTGTGACCACGGAGATGGTGAAGAACCGTGTTCTTGGCGGCATCAGGCCCCGATTGCGGGAGAGATCATCGCGATATCGCAGTAAAACTGTGTTTGGATCAGAAACCAGATTGGTCTTGGTTTCCATCAGGCGACCCAGGTCAGCATCGAGTGTTGCATTGCGCAAAAACGGCTCGTCACTGCGCTCCATGGAGGCATAAGAATCAAATCCGGAAACAAACCATACCTCCGGTTGTCCGGTTCGCGCCTCAATCGCCAGATACGGCCATAAGCTGGCGCGGGCACTGGCTCCTGCCAGTTCGTTTTCAACACGGGTATACTCGGGCATCTTGCCTGGTTTCACCGTGTCCACATAAATCTGCAGAATGTCGGGTGGCGGCAATACGGCCTGTTGCGCGCATGCCGGCAAAGCAAAGCACATGAGTAACAAAGTGAAAAACACTGGGCGCATAGCGCACATTTAAGCAAACAGAGTTGCCGATTGTCACTAAAGAAAAGCGTTGGCGCAGTGCCTTCAGTGAGAGTACTTCAGGCGGATGGTACCGTCGGGGGCGGCAGAAATGAAAGCAAAGCTCAGACCAGTTCGGTCATTTTTCTTTCGTTGAGATATTTCACAATCTTGCCCACGTCCTGAGAGTGTTCACGCGTGGTTACCAGGATTGCATCCTCAGTTTCCACCACAACCAGGTTATCTACCCCTACAGCAGCCACGAATTTGTCCGGGGCGTAGATATAGTTTCCTGTGGCATTCACGGCGTAAAGATCTTTGCTTTCGACAACGTTGTGGTCTTCCGTCGGCACATGAAGAGCGTGGTGCTCATACAATGCGGCCCAGGACCCCAGATCGTTCCAGCCGAAATCAGCCCGCAGGCACAGCAGGTTGGAGGAATGCTCGCCCTTGGCGGAACGAGGTTCAAGCACGGCATAATCAATGCTTATGTTCTCGCATTTGGGATAAAGTTCGGCAAAGGTTGATTCAAAATCCTTGCTCCCCCAGGCAGCCGCGATCTTTTCAAGATAAGGCGTAGTCTCAGAGAAATGTTCGCGCAGTGCGTGAGTGAGAGTGCGTGCGCTCCAGATAAACATGCCGCTGTTCCAGTAATAATTGCCGGCGGAAAAAAATTCGTCCGCCTTGGCCTGGTTTGGCTTTTCTGTAAAGCGACGTACACGAAACAACTCGGGATCAAGCTGATCTCCGGTCTCTATGTAGCCGTAGCCGCTTTCGGCTCTCGTCGGCTGAATGCCCATGACGACAATGTTGTCGCCTTCGGAAGCAATCCGAATGGCCCGTTGCAGAATCACGCAAAAGCGCTGCTCGTTAGTGATGACGTGGTCGGCGGGAAACATGCCGATGATCGCTTCGGGATCATGACGCGCCAGCAGAAATGCCGCCAGGCCGATGGCCGGTGCAGTGTTTCTCGGTTCCGGTTCCACTACGATCTGTAGCGTCGGAACACTCGGAAGTTGCCGGACAATTTCTTTGTTCACAAAATTGTTGGTGATGATCCAGAAGTCTTCTTCCGCGCCTAAAGGCAGAAGTCTCTCCACTGTCTTCTGGATCATAGTTTGCTTTCCGTCCAGAGCCAGCACTTGCTTGGCCAGCTTGCGCCGGCTGCGAGGCCAAAAACGGGTGCCGCTGCCGCCCGCGAGTATGACTGGATAAAAATGAGGCATTTTCAGCAATTGATGGCCGGCGTTCATCGCGCTCGGCCTTAAACCAGCATCGCCTATGTCGAACTGGCCGTCGCTTCAAAAAGTACTGTCTTCGGGTGTTCCACTTCTTCTGTTGGCAATGAAGAGCAGAGAAATTCCAGCTCCCATTGCGGCCTTAGGATAAACCTATCCACGGCGGCAGGTACAACAATAGCTTCGCCGGCGGCAATCGTAACCGGCGCGCTGCCTTCATAGTCAACCACCCCGCAACCCTGCGTTGCCACCAGACACCACACGCTCCGACGCGCATGCTGTGGCCGCTTGAATTGCCAGGCGTCCTTTAAAACAAATTTGTCCACGATAAAGCAGGGCGAACTGATCAGGTTCAACTGCGTTTTGCCGTTCTGGCTCACTGCTTCTCCTGCAATCACCTTGCCGGCGCGCGTGCGCTCCCGGGTGGCGCGGAGACCCTGTTCAAGATGCAGCTCGCGTGGACGGCCGTAGTCATACAGCCGAAACGTTGTGTCAGAGTTTTGCTGCGTCTCCACAATCACGGCACCGGGCCCGATGGCATGTACGGTACCGGCATCCACGTAGATCATGTCGCCCTGGCGGATATCAATCCAGTTGAGTAGTTGCTCCATTCGTGTCTGGCGAATGGCCAGTTCCACTTCCTGCTTGGTCGTCCCCGGCTTGAGTCCCAGACCAATCTGCGCGCCGGGATCGGCATGCAGAACATACCAGCATTCGCTCTTGCCGCAGGGCTCACCCAGTTCGCGTGCATGATCGTCATCCGGGTGTACCTGGACTGAGAGCTTGTCACGCGGGAAGAGAAACTTGATCAACAAAGGAAAGCGCGAGGCAAGGGTGGCAGCTTCACCTGTGAGCCGCTCGCCAAGCTCCCGGCTTAGTTCACCAAGAGTGCGGCCGGAAAGAGGGCCATTGGCTACACGGCATTCTTCTCCCGTCAGCCATGCTTCGCCTATAGGCGATGACGTTGCCAGATCGGGATAGATGGGGGCAAGGCTGCGCGCGCCCCATATGCGCTCATGAAACTGCGGCCTTAAGAGTAATGGATACAGATCAAGCATTCTGAAGCAAGTAGCTTGCGGCTCAACGAACGAATATGCCAACAGCTCCGAAAATTTAGAATCTGAGAAAGGCAGAGGTGTTGTCCAGAGCAGCTGAGACAACACCTCATAAATTCCGTCTATGACTTGCCTTTGACGGTTACAGCTTGGCAAACCATTCTTTCATCCGCTCCAAACCGCGTTTGATCTCCTGCGCTGAAGTTGCATAAGAAAGACGGATATGGTCCCCGGTCCCGAATGCTTCTCCTGGAACCGTAACAACGTGAGCTTCATGCAACAGGCGTTTTGCCACATCGGCGCCGGAGTTAACTCCGTTCCGGCCGAAGTAAGCTGAGACATTGGGATAAACATAAAACGCGCCTTGGGGCTTAACGCAGGTAATTCCAGGAATCTTGCCCAGCAGATCCAAAGTCAGGTCCCGGAGCTGAATGTATTCGGCTTTCATATCTGCTACGCATTGCTGTGAGCTTGTGAGAGCGGCTACAGCCGCTTTCTGGATCATTTGCGCTGAACTGGAAGTGCTCTGGCTCTGCAGCTTGGTCATTGCGGCCACAATGGGGGCAGGAGCCAGTGCATAACCCAATCGCCAGCCTGTCATGGCATACGTCTTTGAGAGCGAACCCGCGATCACCAGGTGCTCTTTCACATCGCGAACGGAGCCGGCGGAGAACGTACGCCCCGTGTAATTCAGGTATACATAGCATTCGTCCGCAATCACGTAGATGCCGCGCCTATGCGCCATCCGCAAAATCGCGGTGAAGTCTTCTGGATCAATGACGGCGCCGCTGGGATTGTTGGGGCTGTTGATGATGATGGCGCGAGTGCGCGGCGTTACACTGCGCTCAATCATATCGGCTGTTAACCGGAATCCCTCGCTCTCATCAGTCTCCACATAGACGCATTTGCCGCCGCCATACTCAATGATGTCTTTAAATGAAACCCAGTAGGGAACCGGCAGGATGACCTCATCTCCGTGATCCACCAGGACCTGGACGGCATTAAAGAGCGCGAGTTTCCCGCCTGTGGATGCAATGGTCTCTTCCGGCTTGTAATCAGAACCAAAATCAGCCGCATGTCGCTGCACGATCGCGGAACGCAACTCCGGCATGCCGGGTACTGCTGTGTAGCGTGTGAAGTCCTGCTGAATGGCAGCAATGGCGGCATCCTTGATGTGCTGAGGCGTGGGAAAGTGCGGTTCTCCAGCGCCAAACTCCACCAGGTCAGCACCGGCAGCCTTTAACTTGCTGGCTTCCGCCACTACCGCCATGGTGGCGGAAATCTCAATACGGTTAACACGATCAGTGAATTGCTTTACTGCAGGGAAGGTAGCCATTAAATCCTCACTTCATGGTTGCGGTGGTGTGATGGAACTTTTCGCGCAGACGCTCTTCCACCAGTTCGGGGACCAGGCCGCGCACGGAGCCGCCCAGCCGGAACACTTCCTTTACCAAGCGTGAACTCAGGTAGGAATAAGCCTCAGCGGGCATCATAAAAACGGTTTCAAGCTGCGGCTGAAGCTTGCGATTCATTAGCGCCATCTGCAGCTCGTATTCGTAGTCGCTGATGGCGCGAATGCCACGCAGCACCGCTTTGGCGTTTTTCCGCATGGCGTAATCCACCAGCAGCCCTTCAAAGCTTTCGACACGCACATTTTCAAAGCGCTTGACCATCTGGTTCAGCATGTCAAGCCGCTCAGCCAGCGTGAAGAGCGGATCTTTTTCAGAGTTGCGCAGAATGCCTACAATCAGTTCATCAAAGATCTTGCTGCCGCGCTCGATCAGGTCCAGATGACCGTTGGTGAGCGGGTCAAACGAGCCCGGGTAAATGGCGCGGACTAAGTTCAAATGGAATTCCTGGTGAGGGCTGACTCACTGCTGATTCTATGCTGGAACTCGCTCATGGGCAACGAGCAAATCCTGCGGAAAACAAGCTTCAAATTCCAGCCGGAGCTCAGGAAAAAAGAGCTGAACACCTCTGGCCAGTGATCTATTTTCTTTCTCTTTACATCTCAAAGATAAGACGAGTATGGTTAACGTGGCTCCTGATCTCTGCACTAGACGACTGATCCTCTTGTGAGCAACCACACGAATGGCAGGCCATCACGCGGCGAAGAGACGCTGTTGTTCGCCAAGAACTTTCTCCAGCACCCCAAAATGCTGGGTTCGCTGATTCCGAGTTCCCGCTTTCTGGTGGACCGCCTGCTCAGCAAAATCGATTGGAAGCGCGCCCGCACCATTGTGGAATATGGTCCCGGAGTTGGCACCATTACCGGCCGTATTCTGCAACGGATGTCCGCACACACCCGTCTGATTGTGTTTGAGATGAACGAGGACTTCGTTGCTTATCTGAAGCGCTCGTTTCCGGATAGGCGGTTGCACGTGGTGCACGGATCAGCGGAACGTGTGCAGAGGGAACTTGCGCGGCTCAGGATTGACGGTGCTGACTACATCATTTCAGGCATCCCGTTTACCACCATGCCCGTGGCGCTGCGGGAGACCATCATGCGCGAATCACGCCGCGCTCTCAACCCCGGCGGCTCTGTTCTGGTATATCAGTTCACGCGCGCTGTCCTTCCTTACCTGAAGAGCCATTTTGATCACATTGACCAGGACTTTGAGCCTCTGAACATCCTGCCAGCTCGCCTGTTTTATTGCCGCCGCATCACCGCCGCCGCCGCCGATTAAAAGATTCTTAACAAGAGATCTGCCTGGGTCAAAAGTACCTTTAGTGTCCTGCTGGCTAGCGCCTCTCTTATTCGTGCGCGCAGTTCTTCCAATCTGGAACTAAGGCAAAGTCATTGCTGCTGCCGCGTTGTAATTGAGTTACATTTTTCCCAAGAGAGGCCTGGGTGCGAATATGGCAAAAAATATCGTTGTCTGCTGCGACGGAACCGGCAACGAGTTTGGAAAGAGCAACTCAAACGTAGTGAAGCTCTACAAAATGCTGATCTGCGATTCCGAACAGATTGCTTATTACCATCCGGGTGTGGGAACTATGGGTTCACGAAATGCGCTCAGCCGGATTGGCAAATGGTGGACGCGGGTCATCGGACTTGCGTTCGGCTACGGCATTTCTGACAACGTCGCGGATGCCTACCAGTTTCTGATGCGCAATTACCAGCCTGGCGACAAGGTTTACGTTCTTGGATTCAGTCGCGGCGCTTACACCGCTCGCGCACTTTGCGGCATGCTCCATGCAGTTGGCCTGCTGACTGCCGGTAATGAAGGCCTCATCCCTTACGCCATTCGCATGATCAAAAGCAAAAAGATTGATTTTGGCGTGGCTTTCGATTTCAAGAAAACTTTTTCACGCGAGTGTAAGCCGTGGTTTGTCGGCGTCTGGGACACGGTGAGTTCAGTTGGCTGGGTCTATAATGCCGTGCGTTTCCCCTTCACCCGAGCCACAAAGAATCCTGACCTCAACATTGTGCGGCACGCAATTTCTATTGATGAAAGGCGCGCGTTCTTTCCTTCCAACGCATTCGGCAATCCAAACAACGCGCAGCAGGACATAAAAGAAGTACTCTTCGCCGGCGTGCACTCTGATGTGGGGGGTAGTTATCCGGAAGACCAAAGCCAGCTATCTAAGGTAGCTCTGCGCTGGATGCTGTGCGAGGCGGAGATTGCCGGACTCAGAATTAACCCGCAGCGCAAGGCTGACATCCTCGGCGGAAAGGCGCCTTACGTATCGCCCGATCCGTTGTCCAAATGGAAGCATGAATCCCTTCATGGATTCTGGTGGATTGCTGAACTGTGGCCCAAGAAGGTCAGCGTGCAGGATTCTTCTGGCCGCTGGAAAGAGCGCTTCCGCATCAACCTGGGACGACGGCGCCGGTTTGCCCCTAATTCACTGGTGCATGATTCAGTGCAGCAGAGACTGCAGGGAGCGACATTTCCATATAAACCGAAAAACCTGCCGGACCAGCCTCAATTCGTCAGTGACCGCTCGCCGCAATCACAATCAGTTTCTGCGGCTCCGTGATTTCCATTTCTTGTGCCGAATCTCAGATTTCAATCACCACCTTGCCAGCAGATTCATTGCTTTCAAGCCGGCGATGCGCATCGGCGATTTCGTCCAGGTGGAATCTGCTGTCGATCACCGGTCGCAGGATTCCACTAGCCAGCAGCGGGACAACTTCTGACGCAAACGCCTGAGTCGCACGGATCTTTTCTTCCAGACTACGGGCGCGCAACACCGTTCCACGAATCTGCAAACGCTTGCTCATCACATAGCGCGACTCCAGTTCGTAGCTCCCGCCGGCAACTGTGCCCACC
>DATEJX010000088.1:0-8336 GCA_035277785.1 Candidatus Angelobacter sp.
GGCATGGAACCTAAACCGGCTTCTCCGCCGTCTAATACCAATGGGAGTTCTGTTCAGCCTCAGGGTCAATCCCCGACCGCCAATAGGGCTGCGGCGCCCACTCCTGAACCGGAAAAGAAGAAGGGGTTCTGGGGCCGAATATTTGGTGGCGGAAACGACAAGAAGGACGATAATAAGGAGAATAAGCCTGCGGCCCCCGGTCCAGGCAACCGGCCGCCGCAGTAAGGAGAGCCCCCATGGGTCGCTTCAGCTCGTTCGGCAGTATTATCCTGCTCGCCATCGCCTTACCACTCTGTGCAAAGCAGTCTGCAACCGTTCCAGCCTCCACATCCCAGACGGAAACAGCGCCTCTGCGAATTCCACCGCCTTCTGAAAATGCATCCGCGCAGGAGCTCGAGAAGAAGGGAGATGAACTGCGCGCGGAAAAGGCCTTTCTTGATTCCGTTGATTACTATTATGCGGCCATGAAGAAGGATGATACCGCCGCCCTGCACAACAAGGCTGGCATCAGCTATTTTTTGCTGCAGCGCGAACGCGACGCTAAAAAGGAATATCAGCACGCCATCAAGCTTGACAAGTCTTACCCGGAAGCACACAACAATCTGGGCGCGCTTTACTATGAGCTGCACAAATACGGTGCCGCCATCAAGGAATACAAGAAAGCCATCAAACTGAACGATCTGAGCGCCAGCTTCCACAAGAATCTCGGCACGGCATATTTCTCTCAGAAAGATTTTGACAACGCCTCGCGCGAGTACCAGCGCGCCATGGAGCTTGATCCTTCCGTTTTTGAACGCCAGACTTCCGGCGGCATTTCTATCAACCTGATTTCATCCAACGATATTGGCCATTTTTACTACGTTATGGCACAAATGTACGGCGAGCACAGCAATGCTGAAAGATGCCGCTACTACCTGGCCAAAGCCAATGAGCATGGCTATCCCATCCGCGATGCTCTTCATGATGGCATCTTTGCCGGCCTGCGCAAGGATCCTGCGTTCGTGGAATTTGTGCGGTCGCTCAAGCCGCCTTCTGCTGACTCAAACTAAACCTCTGCCGAAGATTGCAATTTAGCGAAGGCCCAGCCCCCGACTTGCGTGGGCGTGCCTAAGAGCATAAAAGGATTCAAGTAGAGAACAAGCTCTCCAGCGGTTTGGAGCGTAGCGACAGAAATGAAGATCGGCGGCAACCTTTTCTCGATTTGCCCACACTAATGTAAGTGTCTGCTTTGTGATTTTCGAATCACGGGTAGCGACCAGAACAAGCTGAACCCACCGGTTCTGGCGCGAAAGCGCCTTTGGCAGGGAAACCGGTGGGTTGGGCTTTTGTCGCTTCGCTCCACACCGCTGAACAGCTTTTACCTCGGCTGAAGTTCGTCAATGCTCCTCTGCAGCGGGCTCGGCAACTATTTGATCTGCGCCAAAGTACTGTTCACAATGTCGGGCTCCGGCTTGCACTCGTGCCTGGCAAAATCGGCCAGCAGTTGTTCTTTGGCTTTATCCGGATCGGAGATAAATTCCTGCCGCGTTCTGAAAGTTAATCTGCACACATCACAGTATGCGACGCTGGGGGTGGTCCCCATAAATCGCACGATCTGCATATTTCTCTCAGCCATGCCAACATCATTGCAGGGGAACGGAGTGCAGTCAACTTGCCTGAAATTGCCGGTGAAATTGAAGCAGAAGCGGATCTTTGACCCAGCGTCTCTGGCCTTGGGGCTTGATTCCTCAAGGCCTCAATAAGACGCACTAACGAGGTGTCCAGTGAGGATGAGCAGAGAAAAGGCCGGCTCCAAATCCAATCTGGTAAGCAACAACAAGGCCGAACAGCAGGCTCAGCACTCCTGACGCCAGTCCAAGGCGTCGCGCAAATATCTTATTGCCGTGGCCCACAAAGTGAAGGGCGGATGCAATACTCATGGTGATCAACATCATTCCTGCGACGGTGCCAGCACCAAATATCAGCAGGTAAGCAACAGCCCAGCGCGGATTTCGAATGGTCGTGAGCACCAGCAGAGCCACTGCAGCCGAACCAGCAAGCCCATGCACGACGCCGATAATCAGTGGTCGGAGTTGTTGGTAAAGGCCGATTCCTCCAAACATCCGATCCAGCAAGCTTAACGGCGTTCGTTCAGGATTGTGGGGATGCGTGTCCGGCGAATGGCCATGCGGATGAGTATGAACATAGTCGCCGTGGCTGTGTGCGTGTGAATGGATGACTTCAGATCCGCGCTGGATGCTTTCTTCTTGGGCTTTAGGAAGCGCACGGAAAAAGCTGGAAATGTTCATCAGCCCCAGAATCACCAGCATCAGCCCAACGGAGAATTCCATGCTCAGCCCCACGCGCGCTGGGATGACTATGCCAAAAAAGATAATCAGGGCGCCGACAAAGAAAATTGTGAGTGTATGGCCAATCCCCCAGAAGATTCCTGTCCAGGCCGCGCGGCCGATCCTGCGTTGGTGGCTCACGATTGTGCTTACGGCGATCACATGATCAGGATCGGTGGCATGTCGCATGCCCAGAAAAAAGCCCATGGCGATAATGGAAAGAAAGCTGATCATTTGTTTGGTTTAGACGTTCGCGTCAGAAGTTGATTCCGCGAGCCGCCCGGAGAAGTATTGTAAATACTCTTCCGTTCCTTTACCGGATTGCCGACATTTTAAGATTCTGATTCTGGGGAGGACCGCCGGCCGGTTTGCCATGGCGAAGAGATCAACTTCAAGCCCGGAAGCCTGCGCTCTGAGAAGATGAAAAAAGGGCTGCCGTCTTGCGGGTAGACCGGCAGCCCTTGCCACGACAGCCGTATGCGGCAGTCGCAACCCTGTTGTGGCGCTAAAACCTGATAATCCTAAGGTGAAAAACTTAGATGCCGCCAAGCATAACTCATTTCCCGGTCGTCTCTTACTAATTAAATTTACTTAGAACCAACTTTGAGTACACCCTGCAGGCGGAATTGCCTTGATTCTGGTGCAGTTTGGACGGTTCTATGGGTAAAGTTCTTCCAGGACCAGAGAAAAGAAGAGAAAAGAAAGGAAGGATGAACAGAGGAGCAGCAGAATTCGGTAGCGACAACCGCAATCTGGCGCTCATTTACATCTCCGCCTGGTTGCGCTCGTTCGGCATTGGATTGATGGGGGTGGTACTGGGCGTTTTCTTGTCGCGCCGCGGTATCTCGGCGCCAGCCATTGGCGCCGTCTTGGCAGCAGGATTGGCGGGATCAGCGGCAGGAACCATCGTGATTACGTTCAAAGGCGACCAGCTTGGCCGTCGCAGAATACTCTTTGTGCTTTCCGTTCTTACCGCGCTTGGGGCAATGCCATTGATCTGGAACTTCTCTGTACCCGCGCTGGTCGTAATCGCATTTGTCTCGATGCTGAACGGTATGGGAACCGACCGAAGCGCAGCCTATGCGCTGGAACAGGCTATGCTCCCGGGGTTGGTAACAAATGAGAAAAGGACCTGGACACTGGCATGGTACAGCCTTGTACTCGATGCAAGCGGAGCCCTCGGTGCGCTGGCTGCAGGCCTGCCTTTTCTGGCGCAGAAATATCTCGACATGGACTTGGGGAAGGCGTACCAGCTGCTATTCGGGGTCTTTGCTGCCATCAATTTGCTGAGCGCCATCTTTTATATGTTTCTGTCTGATCGAGTGGAGGTAGTCAGGCTGGCCAATGCGCCCGGTTCCCAAACCCGAATTTCCCCTCAAACGCGAAAGACAATCCGCCGGCTTTCCAGCCTTTTTGCTCTCGACGCATTTGGAGGAGGCTTTCTCATCGACGCGCTGGTGGCCTATTGGTTCTTCAAAAGATTCGGAATTGCGGAGACTCAATTGGGATTCCTGTTCTTTGCCGTGCATGTCCTGAATGCGCTGTCACACCTGGGTGCGGCTGCTCTGGCTAAACGCATCGGATTGATCAAGACCATGGTGTTCACTCATTTGCCTTCGAGCATCTTCCTCATTGCGGTGCCTCTTGCTCCTTCGCCGGTCTGGGCTGTAGTGCTGTTTTTGCTGCGCGAGTCACTGGTGGAAATGGATGTTCCCACGCGACAGTCGTATGTGGCGGCCGTTGTTGCAGCGGAGGAGCGGACATTCGCGAGCGGAGTAACGAACCTCACAAGGAATGTTTCCTGGGCGGCAGCTTCATCTGTTGCGGGCGTGCTGATGCAGGAGGTTGCGTTCTCCATGCCACTATTTCTGGGAGGAGGAATGAAGATTGTTTATGACATTCTTCTCTGGCGGGCCTTTCGCCACGTTAAGCCGCCGGAGGAACAAAGCTCTTAATGACTCTGCTGGTTTGCCTGGCAGGTTGCGCCTTCGGCAAGGATCACGCAGATAAGGCCTCAGAGCGAGAGTGAACTCCGGGGCTTTTGGCTTCAAACTGGAAAAGTCCTGCGTCCGTTTGACGCAGACGCTTCAGCAGGTCTTCCCACAACGCGCCGAGAATAGGTATTTTTGCCAGCTCGTTCTTGGTTGTGAGGGCGTGCTCGGGCTTGATGGGATGGGGCACAAGGCCGGTGGCTTGTGCGGCGGAAGAGACACTGATATTGCGCTGGCACATGCCTTCCAGCAAGATCATGCGAAACAGGGCTGATTGTATGCTGGGGCCGCTGGTGATGGCGCCGTGATTGGGTAACAGCACCACAGGCTTTTTGCCGAGCGCCTGGGCAAAGGGGCGCACGCGGTCCTCTGATTGAGCCAGGCCCGTGAACTCTTCGTCGACGATTGCGATGTCGTCGGCAAGCAGGCAGCTTTCCTGATCGTAGGTTTCGGGGAGTTTTCGGAACGTAGTCCAGGTGACAACGTTTGGAGGATGAGTGTGCGCCACCGCCGCGATATGCGGGTTGTAGCGGTGAATAATGCCGTGCAGATGGATGGTTTCATTTACGTAGGGCTTCACCGATGGGTCATGCTCCAGGACGGCGCCACTGAAATCCATCGTCAAAACATCCGCAGGTGTCATGGTAGCGAAGGATGGACCAAAGCGGTTTACCAGCATCCGATTTTCGCCAACGGTGATGCTCAAGTGTCCCGCATTGCCAACGCTCAGCCCAAAGCGATAAAGCAAGCGCGCGGCGCAGCACAGATCAAATTTCAAACCGTTCACATCCATATCGTCCTCCCCGCTACTGTTTCGTTCCTGTGACTTACCTGGTTTCTTCGTCGAGATATTTCACCAGATGCATGTAATCTTCACGCGCTGGCAGGAAAAAGTCCAGGTTCATGACCGGCTCACTTCCGAGCGGCTCAATGTAATGCGTTACACCGGCCGGAATCACCAGAAAGGAGCCGGGACCAACCTCATGCCCCGTATCGCCTACGTGGTAAATGGCTCGCCCGCTCACGATGTATGCCAGTTGCTCAAAGGTATGGCTATGCGGGTTCAGCTTCATCCCCGGATGGCATTCGTTCATGACCATCATCATATCTTTCCACTTGAAGCCCTTGCGGCTGATTCCTGCGCGCACAACTTCTGAGGGGATGTGGTCCCAGTTGTAAGCCCTTCCGCTCGATTTCTGTTCTGCCTTGGTGGTCATAGGTTATGCGCCTTTCTTCGCCGGCAAACGGCGCTCAGCCGATTCTTCAAGGCCGAGCAATGCTTCCGCATTTTTCTTGATCATGAATTCAATTTCCTGCTCTTTGATCCCGATGTCGAGCAGCTTTTCAACTGTGTAACGGAGACCTTCGACGGGCAGGGGATTATTTTTCTGCCCCAGGTCCGAGCCAAGCAGTGTGTGTTCCGGGCCAACCAGTTCAATCCAGCGCTTAAGCCGGTCAAAGTCCCAGAAGTGGAACGTGGATTCAGGATGATACATGCACATGGAATGTTCAATATAAGCGCCCAGTCGGACGAATTCCTGTACATCCTGCTCGCTGGCGTCTATGACGAAATCAGGATGATTGATAAGCATCTTGCGCACACCAACTTCTTTGGCGGCGCGAAGCAAAGCCAGTGCTTCAGGAACAGAGACATGTCCTGAAGACAGGATGGCATCGGCCTCAGCAATCAACTCGAGAATGGTTCGCGCCTCGGGAAGAAGCTCTCCCTTTTCGTCCAGCACCCTCACCGGAATATCCGGCAGCTCACGGCCAACCTGAGAAGGAAATTTCATGTGTGGCTGAGCTTCATGGTGCTTGATGTGATTAACGGACGAGATAGTGGGGAACCAGACAATCTTTCCGCCAAGCCGCAAAGTCATGTCGACGATGTAAGGATTGAGACCACCAACATAACTATTGAGGGCTACTCCGCCAAAGACGTGCACGGGGACGTTCTTGAGATCGTGGTTCTTTAGCGGAACCAGCTCAGGGGCCGTGGTGTGATGGTGACTCTTGATGACGATGGCGCGCATGCCGGCCTGAGCAGCCTGTTGTGCTGCTTCAACGGCGTCAAGGCGGCGAGGAAATAACGATGGCGATGGATGAATATGAAGATCAATTGATCCCTGCAACAGCCGGGTTACCGCGTCCATGGGCCCTCCTGAAATTACCAGCCAAATCCTGGCAAGCCTGCATCCTGCGTTGATCCCCAGGGCTCCAAATTTTCCGCTCCGGGCTCAACCCCTGCAGCCAGCTTGCGATATCCCCGATCGAAATACAGCAGTGGGTCGGGCTTCTTGTCTCTGAGTTCGCATTGCACTACGCGACCGACAAAGATCACGTGATCAGCCGCGGGAATCGTCTGCTCCACCTCGCATACAAACCAGCCGAGAACGTCAGCCAAGACCGGGATTGCTCCTCCCGAATGCTTCGCGTACTGTACCCCTTCAAAGTGCGCTCCTCGCGAAGCGAACTGCTCAGCGTGTCTTCGTCCACGATGTGGCAACAAATGCACCGCGAACCAGCCTGTTTCAGCCACTCCCTGCGCTGTACGCGAAGTGGCGGTAAGAGAAATCAAAAGCAGCGGCGGTGTTGCCGAAACCGAACAAACGGCAGTGGCCGTTAACCCCACAGCTTCACCGCCGAGGGTACTGGTGATAATGGTCACGCCGGAAGCGAGATGACGAATGACGTCCCGAAAGCTTGCTGCATCTGCAGACGTCTGCCGCGCTGAGCTCTTCGGGTCTTCATGCGATGACATGGCTCTTCTCCCGGGCGGCTGAGTTCTTCTCCTGCTCCCGTTTGTCCCACTCGGCTGTGCGGTTGGCAAAATCCCACACGCGGGTCTTGAGTTCCTGCTGGCGTGGATAGTTCTGGTATCGCAGCATGGCCAGCCTCCATGGGTCGCCGGAAAAATACCGTTCGTAGAGCGTCTGCCGTCCGGCAAAAGATGAACAGGAAACGTCCCAAGCAATGCGGAAGAGTTCAATGCGCTTGTCTGCGGGAATCGTTGCGCCCTGGTAATAGCGCTCCACGTCTGCAGAGCGTTCACCGATCAGCTCTTCATGGCTGGGGACCATCACCAGGCCGCTGGCGCCCAGAATCTGGATAATCTCCACCAGCCGCGGGTAGAGCTGCGGGAAGAGCGTGCGCACCGTCAGGAGCGGCTGGTCGTTGGGAAGCACGGTGCCGTTCGGCCCGGGAACGCAATCGACTTCTGAAGCGCGAATGCAGCTCCGCACCAGCTCCACGGTGTTGATCATCTCGTGGATGTAGTTCTGCACGTGCTGAAACCCGCCGATTCCAACCGCGTCTGCCATGTTGAGAGCCACCCCCAGCATGAACTCAGCCTTGGCCAGGTTCTTGGTGGCGAACTGGTGCATGATCTGGTTCATGGTGCCGGTTTCAGCGAACATCCCATTGCCCAGTTTTGGCTCCTGATAAATAAAGACGCGCTCCCAGGGAACCAGAACATTTTCAAAGATTGCTACACAATCCATCTCATCCAGTCGTGAGGAAAAGGGGTAATCCTGCACACGACCATCTCGCGGCGTGATCGCTGGCCGGCAGATGAAGCGCAGTCCTTCGGTGGCCATCGGGATGGAAAAGGCGAACGCATAGGGTCGCGCCTCATCTGAGAGTTGCAGAAACGTGGAAGGGAAGACCGCAATGTCGTTCGAGAATGGCGCCAGGGTCGCAATCATGCGCGCGCCATGGACAATGATACCGGCATCGGTTTCCTTGATGATGGCAGCCGCCGTGTTCTGTTGATGCACCGGCTTGGAACGGTCTGTCTGCGGGTTGATCAGAGTGTGCGTCAGCGCCAGATCGTTTTTGCGCAGATATTCGTAGTAATTGCGGATGTTTTTGCCGAACCGCTCTCCACCTCGACCGAAATACTCAAATGCAGAGCCGAAGCCGGTCATGTGCACGTTCATGAAATCCGGACTGCGGCCCATCATCCCGCCGGTCCAATCCATCCATGCTTTGACCATCTCGCGGCGCCGTACCAGATCGG
>DATEJX010000089.1:0-11360 GCA_035277785.1 Candidatus Angelobacter sp.
TATTCAATAAAGAGAGGACCGACAAGCTGATTGTTCTCACAACCAGATCATCGGTCCCGAAAGGGTAGCGCAGCCAATTAGCGTCCCTTTACTTTAGAAAGCAGTTGGTGCAATGTCGTCCGGCGGCACGAAGGTGACACCCTGCGGCGTTGGAACCGGCGTGGGAAGCGGACGCAGGAACGGCGCGCCTCCGTTGTCGATTTCCCAACGAACCAGCATGGCGTTATCTTCATGCACGGTGTTGTGGCAGTGCTCCATAAACATCCCGCCCCAATCACGGAACTGCATGGTCAGGGTTACACTTCCACCAGGGCGCAGGCGATACACGTCCTTGCGGCCTTTTTCCCATGCGGGAACGTTGCTGGCGCTGCCGTTGCGGGCCAGGATCTGGCCTTCTTCAAAGTGGATGTGGATTGGGTGATCCCAGCCACCGCCACCGTTCTGCAGCGTCCAGATTTCACGGGTGCCGTAGCTCGGCGCGGCTGAGATGCGTCCCCAACTTGCATTGAGCATTGGGCCGTTATCAGTCGCGACGCCCCACGGGCCGTCCTGGTTGTTGGAACCAGTGGTGTAGGTTTCTTCGCTTGGCGGAAGAGGCTGATTAGCGCCGCTGCCGAAGGTGAAGGTACGAGTACGCGAAACCGGAATGTTAGAAAGATCCGGATTCGGGATCATAACAGCAGGCACCTGGCTCTGATCCGGCTGTGCGGGATCACGCACAATGCGGAACTCCAGGAACTTGCCGACGCACGGATCCGGTTGATTGGGCTGCAGCGCGTTGGAAAGGCTGAGGTCCTTGTTGGGCTTTCTGCCGTTCTGGTGCTGACAAAGGTTGACAAAATAGAGCTTGCGGCCGATCGCAAACTGCGAGAAGTCAATGACGATGTCATACCGCTCGGCGATGCCCTGCTCATCGAGCTGAGTCAGAGGAACCGGCGAAGGCAGAAGGTTACCATCATTGGCAATCTGCTGGAACTGTACCGCATTGTTCAGATCGTCGCAGAGAGCCACCTTGAAGAAGCGTGACACTGCGGCGTTCAGGATACGGAAGCGATACTTGCGACGCTCCACTTCGAAGTACGGCTTGTAAGTCAGGTTTACGGTCATTAGATCGCCGAGGAACCCGTCGAAGTTGAAGATATCGAAGTAAAGCTGGCCGCTGGGATCGAAGGCTTTATCAGCCAGCATCAGGTTGACGTCGTAATCCAGGTTGCCCCAGCCCTTGCCGTTGGACGAACCGCTGGGCAGCCGCAGATTGACGCCGTCATTCACGGTCTCATCACCACGATCGAGCGCGCTGTAAATGTTGAACATGGCAGCGTTGCCTTTGTACACGTTCTGGGAAGTGAACGTGAACATGTGATCGTGGAACCAGTGCGTGGACATGGTCTCGTGCCAGTCACCAGGGATCTTGTCACTTCCACCCGCATCGTTCGGAGTGGCAGCCTTGGGATCGGTGGCGTTGACGTTGATGCTGTTCAGACCCGCCAGAACGATCGGCCAGTGATAGTCATAGAACTGGCTGGGGAAGAAGAACGCGCCGGTGAAGCCGTCATTCTCCGCGCCGTGGTGGCCGTTGTGTTCGTGGGTGGAGATGGTGTGGCGTCCGAAGCCGTTGTTCTGCGTCACATCAGCGGGCAGCGTATTGTGATGGCGGAACAGGATGGGCTCCATGTACCGGCCCTGCACCAGCTTCGGCGGAATGGTTCCATTGAAAGTCCACACCGAGTTCGGATCCTGCGTGGGGAATCCGGGATGGAATTTCAGCGGAATCGACTGTGTGGGATCAATGCCGGAGTTCAGAGAGGAAGCCACGCCCGGGTTATAAACCGTGTTGGCTTGTGCCTGAGCCTGGGACATTTCCACCGAAACTCTCGGCGGGAAAGTGTTGAACTGCTGGTGCGCCCAGATTGGCCCCGGAGGACGGCCTTCAATTGGACCAGTTCCCCCGCCCAACGCGGGATCCACTGGCTGCTGAGTCTGGTTCGATTGCGCCTGCGGAACCGGTGTGAGATCACCACCCAGCGGATTGGTGCCGCGCGGGATCACATCAAAGCGAGGCATAGCCGTGCTGAAGGCCTGAACGCCAAACAGCGGGCTGAGCGGAGCACCGGTTGGAATATCAAATCCAGGCGGCGATGCCACCGCTGTGCTTTGTGCGTGGACACTGCGCACGAACGGGCTCAAACCCCCGATGGGTGCGATGGAGCCGGCCGATGTAATCAGGCCCCATTTGATCAGTTCACGACGGGTTACTTTGCCTTGCGAATATGCTTTAACGATTTCCTGTCTGTTTTTTCGAGCATTTTCGGCATCCCGCACACGCGCTTTGGAGGCGTCTTTGGGAAGATAGATGTAACTCATTCGCTGCGCTCCTTATTGATTTGGGGATAGACGTTCTGTTGCCCGGAAGCGCTCCGCTGGCAGGCAGAGACACGTCCGTTCCGCAGCTGGCTACTTTTTGCGGGATTGAAAGCCGGAAGTCGCGTAAGAGGATTGCCCGCCATCCCGGAGATGGCGCTTCTTACGGATATAAGCCGGGGTGAGAGTACAGCTGGGTTCGCTTCGAAAGCAAGAAAAGACAAAGTGAACTTTTGTTAAGGCAGGTAAATTTGAGGCACCAAACTAACTTAAACATATAATTCTAAATGCGCTTATGAAATTAAGTGCGCAAGATATCTTAAAAAACTAAGATAGTTTCGTAGATGTGCCACAGATGATTGCTAAATTAGAAATTCTAAGAACTCAGGCTGTTTGTTTAGTTCACAGTAAACAAGCAGGCATGACCGTGGGAGAGCACTAAGTCTTATTCGGGTAAGTATAGGATCCCGGCCCACACAAGGGGCGGACGAGAATCGACGAAGTTGAGCCCAGCGGGTTTTGGTTTTCATGCGTATGAAAACGATTTTTGAAGCGTGAATAAGCCTGGCGACCTTGTGCTCTCGTTTGCCCCATAAAGCAAATGCAAGTCATTCGGATGAAACAAAGGCGCGACTCAATGAACCTGAGCGCCCCGCCCATTCGCCAAACCGCGCCATGCGGGTGCCCGCGATGAAACGCTCTCCAGTTGTAAGTCACTAGAGAACAGGGCTAAGATTGCCGCACATTCCAATCACCTGTTCACGGAGGAGCCATGGAGTCTACCGGGACCGCAACAGGTAAGCAAAACATTGATCGCCAGGATTCGGGCGGGCAGGGCAGCAAGGAACTGCTCAAATGGCAGAAAAGGCTTCTGCCGGTGATGACCCTGTTTCTCATATCGCTGGCTTTTGCTTTTTTTGTAGTGAGCACCAGAACGCTGAATGGTGTGGATGAATTCGTGAAGGGGGAGCACGGCGAACTTCGCGACCAGATCAACGCAACCATCAAGGAATCAAAACCAGCGCAGACATCCGAGGACTCCATCCGCCGCGGGCTGCTGATTCTGGAAGCCGACGCGCTGGACCGGCGCTACCATCAGGCGAGCGCTCTTCTGATGTCGCAGATATGGGCCAAACACCTGGCGTTCATGACGGGGATGATCATGTCATTCATGGGTGCAATTTTCATCCTTGGCAAACTCAGCGAATCGCAATCAGAGGTGGCGGGTGGGGGCTCACAATGGAATGTTTCCATTCACAGCGCTTCGCCGGGGATCCTGCTGGCATTTTTCGGTACGGTGCTGGTTGCGCTCTCCATTGTGATCCAGGGAAAGGTGGATGTGCACGATAGCGCGGCATATCTGCGTTCCGTGATTCTTCAGACGCAGCCGAAGACTGATGCCACCGGTAAAGCCAAAGTTGATTCCAGTGACGTCAACAGCGCTCTCGACAGCATACTTGGCGATACCACTCCCACACCTGCGCCAACCTCAACCTCGAAGTGAAGGAGGTTTCCATGAAAAATGTGCGTGCTATATTTGCGCTGGCAGCCTTCCTGTTAATGTGGCAGTCATCCGCGTTAGCTGACGATCTGCAGCCGATCCAGGACCTCACCAACAAGGCGCGGCAGGCCTACTCTCAACATCAGATGGCCGATGCAGCCAGATTTTTCAACCAGGCGCTCGACAAAATAAAAGTTTCAAGCGAGGCGCAGCAGGATCCGACCATTCTGGTGATCATCGGTGCACTGGGCTGTGGATTGCCGGGACATGATGCTGAGGGGAAAGCGGCGCTGAACCGAGTGCTGCGAACCAACAAAGGAGTGGCTGCCGATCCGGCCAAGGCGCGTGAACTGCAAAAACTGCTGGCAAGCTGTTCGCGAACGCAGGATGAGGAGGATGTTGCTTCCACCACCATTGTTGTTCCCGCAGTAGCTTCTGTGAGCGATGAGCCGACAGTCTCCGGCACCTTCAAAGGAGGATATTTAATGGCGCCGCCTGTGGCCCCTGTCTCAGTGAGCAGGATCGCACCTTCAGACCTACAGCGGCGGTTGAAGGAAACTGAGAACGCCGGCACGGCGCTGAACGCAACACTCAAACGCTTTGTCCCCGGCGCGCATGGAACTGTGACCGATCATTTTATTGTCGTCACGGAAGGCAGCCAGGCAGATGCCGCGGGCGTGGCCAAATGCCTGGACCAGTACGGCGCTGATCTAAGCAGCCAATTTGACATGCAGTTTCCCTCGCACCTGATCACGGTGTACAACATGAGTTCTGAACAGAAGGTCTATAACGAAGCAGGACTCCTGCATGGGTTGCGGCTGGGTCGCGGAACCATCGCATATTCCGTTTATGACGACCTGAGCATGGTGGGTGTAGGAGCGCCGACGGGTTGCGGATCGCTGGCCCATGAGCTTACGCACTTGATGATTCGAGGGAATTTTGCCGATGCGCCGGCGTGGCTGGAGGAAGGGCTGGCGTCCGCGGTTGCGCTGGCGACTGCAGGGCAGCAGCTCACCTTCCATAAAGGCTGGCGTGATGATGTGCTGAATCGTCAGGAAAATCTGCGGCCACCGGTGGCGGAGCTGTTGAATCTCAGCTGGGCTGATTTTTCTTCTGAAAAGAGCGGCCCGGAGAAAGCGGCTGCTATCCAGGCAATGGCTTCTGTTTTTATCCGTTACCTGGCTGATCACGGCAAACTGGATGACGTGTACCTGGCTGTGCGCAAACAGAACCTTGCGGCAGATCTGGATCACTACCGTTCTCCGCAGCAGATCCTGGAAGCCCAACTGGGAAAAAAGCTGATGGACGTGGATAAGGATTTTGATTCATGGTTCCGAAAACAGACGGCAGAACGGACGGGGAGCACACACACGCAGCGCTCGTCTGATGACGCGCCGCCGTGCGCGGCGAATACCATGAATGCCATGGCGCAGCAGGCGCCTCCGCCTTGCGAATCCGAAAGGAAAAAATGAAAGCCGGGCCATCAGGAAGAATTAGTGCTCATGCATCCTGAATGCTTCGCGGGACACAAACTCCCGGCCAATCTGGGTTGCCGTTAAACCTCGATTATTGAGTGCTATAATTCGCTTCACCGCTCTTGTTGAACGCCAACGGGGGTTTCCATGCTTCGTCACTGGCGAAAATTTCTCAGCCTTACAATTTTTATTCCTGTGCTTGTCTCTAGTCAGCTCGCACTTGCCCAGGAAGCCCAAGAGCACAGTGCGCCGGCAAAGCTGGGAGAAGTTGCTTTCTCCACCTCGTGCAAACCTGCGGTGCAGGCGGATTTCAATCGCGCTGTCGCGTTGCTCCATTCGTTCAGCTACATGCCTGCACATGATGCGTTTCGCGACGTCGCCCAAAAAGACCCTGCCTGCGCCATAGCGCACTGGGGCATGGCGATGGCGAATTTTCACCAGCTTTGGCAGGGGCCGATTCCGCCCGCGTCCAGCCCGGCCCGCGCTGCCGCCCAGCACGAGATCGCCGAGGCACAACGCATGGGCGCGTCAACGGAACGCGAGCGGGGCTTCATCCATGCCGCTGCAGTGATCTTTGCCGATGACGCAACTGCGCCTTATGCTGCGCGGCTCGCCACCTACGAGCAGGAAATGTCCGCCGTTGCGGCCGCCAATCCCAGGGATGTTGAAGCCCAGGTGTTCTACGCGCTGGCGCTGCTGGCCAACGCGTCGCCGGCAGACAAGACCCACGCGAAACAAAAAAAGGCCGCCGACATTCTGGAGCCGCTCTACCGCAGCCACCCGCAGCATCCCGGCATGGCGCATTACCTGATTCATGCTTATGACAATGCGGAGCTCGCGCAACGCGGCGTGCCCATGGCGCGGGCTTACTCGCAGATTGCGCCTGACGCACCGCATGCCTTGCATATGCCATCGCACATCTTCACGCGACTGGGCATGTGGGAAGATTCCATCGCATCCAACATCGCCTCGCGAGATGCCGCACGCCGCGCGGGCGATGCCGGCGAGGAACTGCACGCCATGGATTACCTCGTCTATGCCTACCTGCAAGCCGGACGCGACGCCGAGGCCGCGAAGGTGATCCAGCAGCTCAAGTCCATGCCCAACCTGAACACCGCCGACTTCAAGGTAGGTTACTCGGCCACGGTTATGCCCATCCGCTACATGGTGGAGCGGCATGACTGGGCGAGCGCAGCAGCGGTGGTGCCTCCGGCTGAGGGACCGCCGCATGTGATTGCCATTGCAGTGTGGGCCAAAGGGCTTGGGCTGGCGCGCAGCGGCAAGGCGGCCGACGCGCGCAAGCAGGGTGACGAGTTACAGAAACTCGAAGATCAACTGCAGACTGCAGGTAATGCCTACTGGGCCACGCAGGTGCGCGTGATGAAGCGCGAGGTAAGGGCATGGGCCGCCGAGGCGGAACACAAGCCCGAAGAAGCCCTCGCGCTCATGCGCCAGGCCGCCGACGAAGAGGACTCGGTGGAAAAGCTCCCGGTAACTCCCGGCCCAATTGTTCCCGCGCGCGAACAGCTTGGCAACCTGCTGCTGCAGCACGGGCAGTGGACCGTGGCTGCCAAGGAATTCGATGCTGCCAACGCCGATGCTCCCGGCCGTCGCGGCGCCGCCGAAGGCGCGGCAGAAGCGGCCAAGAGGCTGAGAGTAGGGAACCGCGGGGATTGAGCAAAGATTTTCTCCTAGACCTCATCCGCAGCAGGCACTTTTGTTAACTGAGCACCTGCCGCTCATCAACATGTCCGCCACGTCGCCCCACGCATCTGTTTCCATCCGCGTTGACGCGCAGGTACGACTTATCCCAGCCAATTGATGGAAACGGCAGCACCGCTTCAGGTACGATTGTGTTGACCTTTTGAGAACCCGGCGCTTAGCGACGGAACTATGCGCCGTGCTGAAGAGAAGCCCGGATGAATTGCGCACTGGAAATGCTTTCCTGATTCGTAAGTTGAGAAAGGAGACTTCTGCACTATGCGCTGTTTCATCAACTCAAGAAAGAACACCTTCATCTACCTTTTGCTCAGTCTGTTCCCATTCATCATCCTGAGTGCACGCGGCTATTCACAGTCTGCGTGTGTTAACCAATCACCGCGAAACGTCCTGTACCAGCCCCCTTTGGGTGCGGCGCCGGCGCCGGGATTGGATTACAACTACAAAAGCACAAAACCTGTGGTCACGTTCGGAGCCGATCAAAAGACGGTCAACTTCCAGGGGCGGGAGCTCCACCTGTGTGACCAGCATTACCACGTGCCGGTGGAAAACATTCAGGGCTGCCAGAACGAGACGCAAGGAGCGCTTCCCCCTCACGGGACACCGGCGCCTGTGGGGCAGTGGATTGAGATACACAGCGTTTACGCGGCGGAGGTGGACAACTCTCCGGCCTGCGCCGAAAAACTGGACAACAACCTGACCTGCTGCAAGAAACCGCCGTTCGTGGTTCGAGGCTACAGCGCAAAAGTAACGCAGCCATCGGGCTCCTCTACGCCGCCGATTCCGCAGCCAGATACCGGGCTTCTGGTGGAGTGGTCAGGGTCGAACACAGGTCCTGATGACGATACCGGATGCAAGCCGCTGCCGGCGCAATGGAGCTTCCGCCAAGGCTGCCAGTTTGAAGTCCGGCAGAACCAACTGGATCCCCACGTTTATGAAGCACACGCAGCACGGCCGGTACAGGGGCCTAACCATGTGAGCCCTGACATGACTCTTGTGGGGGCAGCTGGTGAATTAGACAACAAGGCGTGCCGGCAGGTACGTACCGCGCCGATTGCAAGCGACGCAATCGCCAAACAATGGGGCTGCCCGGTTGCGTGCAAGCCTCCGCTTTCCAGTTTCAACGGAGAGTGGAGAAACATTCCGGATAACGCGAATCCTCAATACGCTCTTTGCACCTGCTGCGCGCCGGACAGGCTGCAGTAGGCGCTGCGGTTTAGGTTGGGCAGCGCGAGCTTTTGCTGGTGGAAAGTAAACCCTGAGCGGATTTCGCGTGGCTGAAAACAGTGGCTGTGGCCTTTTTGCGAGAAGAGGCCACAGCCCGGCAGTTCCCTACAAGAGAATCGGTGCTCGCAGGTTGCAGAATCGCAGAGTGGCGGTCTCTGCCTCGAATGCCGCTATGTTGTTCATAGCTTTGCAGCAAGCCGGTGAGTTCGTCATTGGCTTCACAGCGCGGCAGCTCCACGTTCACCGAATGTTCGCTGAGGAGAACAAGGCGGCAGGATTAGAGTTGTGAACGACAGAGAGGACAAGTTTGTTTTGATTGTGGATGCTTCGAGCGGAAATCAGCCGCACCGGGCGGTGTGCACACGTTTAATCTTTTTCGAATTCAAGATGACGGCAGCTTCGCAAAAAAGACGGCGTGGACATAGCTAAGTCCACGCCAGAAGTGGAGCAAGTTTGTGAGTATTGTGTGGAGTTTTAAGTGGTGGTCCTCCTTTCCGCGTACAAGCCAAGCACTTTGTTATTCACGTGAAATCCGAAATATCAATTGTTACGGGACAATATAGACATGGCCCTGACCGATAGCTCCGGTTCCGGGAGGTCCATTCTTGCGGATGACTCCGTGCTGCCGGCTCTGGGTGGGTACGAGCACCGCTGGATCATCGCCGATAGCGAGAATCGAATCCGCCTGGTTGCCGCTGAATCCCATGGCCGTGACCGCGCCTAGCGGAACATTGGAACTCAGAAGCGGGTCCACGGTTCCCTCAGTCACCCACACCTGCTGCACGTTGCAGATGAAGTCAAACTGATCAACTTCCGGCGCCTCGCCCAGTCCATTGGTGACACCAGGATTGAACACGCCATCGGCGGTCAGTCCAAGCGTTCCGATATAGAAAGCGGGAGTGGTTGCCGGATCGTCCGGCACGCTGGGTGAGAGAGCTACGCCCGGAGGCGGCAGACAGGTTGGCCGGGTGGTAGTGGGACCCACTGCGAACCCGCCAGGATTTTCCACGATAATTTCCGGCGTTTGCAGCCGGGCGATGGCTCGTTTCACCGGAGAAGCGATGCCCTGAGACATGCTGGGTGAAGCCTTCAGCAGGTTGGTGACGACACCTTTCTTGATGAACTGGCCGTCAATGGGCGGCGGGCCGAGTTCAGAGATGTAAAGGTCATTGCCATTGAATGCCATGCTGATGCCGCCGAGTCCGTTGAATAAACGGGCAATCTGAACCGGCGCGGCAGGAGCGGTGGAGGGATTGGTAATCTTCTCCATGAACCCGCTGTCAGCGTACAACAGGTACAGCGCACCATCATTGAAGGGGCCGGTAGGCAGGGCCACGCTCTCAAGCAGGGTACCCTTTCTGCTGCCGGTACCATCAAGGATACCGTTCAGCACCAGGGTGCCGCCAACGCCGTTCGGAGTGAAGATGAAACGGTAAACGTTGGCCGTGAAGCCCGATGCATCCGGAACGTAGACAAACTGCTGACCGGTGGTCGGGTCCGGCACCGAGGCAGCGGGTTGTCCGGGAAAGAACGTCTGGTCCGCCTGGAAGCAGTTGGTCAGTGTTCCTGCGCCGGTAATGGGATTCTGGTCGATGCGGCAGAAGCCGAGAGCTTCGTCGGAAACCCACCAGTTGCTGTCGAGCCACAACAAGCCCCGGGGATGTGTTACGCCCGAAGCGAGCAGAACAGCGCGCTTGGAGGCAATGGGGTTGGGTGAAGCGTCCTGACCGTTGTCTCCAATCAAAGCAATCGCACATCCCGGAGGATTCTGGATCACCGCTGTGGTCGCCAGTCCATCGCACAATGATTCCGGGGTAAGTGTTGCAGAACCTGGCAGCAACCAGGCCTTGCCGGCATTGTTGAGCGGCGGGATCAGGGTAGCCGGCGGAAACAGCGCATTGACGAACGGATCCATTACCACCGTCATATCTTCAATAAATGACGGGCCCGGGTCAGTCGCGGTTGGATTCAGCGGCGCCGGAGTCAGGGTCTGAATAAAGTTGATGCCGGTAATCAGCGAATAATGCTGGGGAGTGCCATCCGGCAGTAATCCCTGCTGGTTCCAGACCTCCATCAATCCCGGGGTGGTGGTGTCATAGCGCACCACACGGCTGCCGTTGCCGAAGTACAGATAACGGCCATTGGGAATGGAAGAGATGAACTGGTCAGAGGCCATTCCGCCCTCAGAGTACAGGTTGCGGAACTGGAGCACCGCAGAACACTTGGGGAACGTGTAGAAGCACTGGTCAGCATCCTGGATGCGGTTGATGAAGCCTACATCGACCATCCACAAATCATGCCCGATCCAGGCCATGCTGGTGCCTCGACCACCGGTGCCTTCTGTCACGCCCACACGCTCAACCTTGTTGCCCTGCGGCGTGAAGGTGGGCGAAAGCGGATTGAGCACGCGCCAGAGGTCCGTGTTGCCGTAAAACAGTACGTACAACTTGCCATCGGGGCCGAGCGAGGCGCTGTTGATCCTGAGTTGGGCAGCTCTTAAGCCGATCGACGTATTGTTTGTGAACAGCGAGTCGGTGCTCAACATAAACTGCGTGCCAGGAGCAATGGTTGTGCGGCCTGCGGCGTCAAGAGTGAAGCTGATGCGCTCCACACCGCCAACGGCTCCCACGAAGACGTAGCCATTGGAACCATTGACTCCAAAGGTTTCGGCCTGGTAATCATGAGGTTCCAGGATGCCATTGATATCGCAGGTGGCCCGTTCCAGCGCGCCATTGGCATCGAGACGACAGAAGCCAGAAGTAAAGTCTGACACCCACCAGTCGGTGACAAAGGTACCTGGCGCTGCCGGATTGGGCACCCGGGCCAGAATCATGCCGCGAGGCTGGTTGATTCCCGATCTCCCGATCAGTGTGCTGTTATTAATCGTCTGGGCCTGAAGCACTGACGTCAGAGCCAACACCGCCAGGGTCGCTATCGCTTTCCACAAGCCGCGAGTCAGCAAGGACCTCTCCTTTGGGGGCTGAGCCAATTCCTTGCCCGGGGCTCGCATAAGTTTCGAAGTCATTTTAGGTTCCTCTCTTCGTCCGCTGCTAAATTCCTTGCTAATTTCGTGAACT
>DATEJX010000090.1:0-8478 GCA_035277785.1 Candidatus Angelobacter sp.
GTCACCTATTCCTCTCAGTAATCTGCGCATAGCCCTGAATGACACGCTGCCGGAGTCAATTCGCGTTCTGAATGTGGAAGAAGCAGCTCCGGATTTTCACGCGCGCAAGTCGGCGCGAGCAAAAACTTATCGTTACCGCATTTACCGCGATGAAATCTGTCCGCCTTTTCTTGCCCGCTATGTTTATCACCATCCTTATCCGCTTGAAGAAGAGATGATGATCCAAAGCGCAGATGAAATGCTGGGTGAGCACGACTTCACGTCTTTTGCCGCGGTCGACCCGGAGCGGAACCGTGAAAATGTGGCTCCCTCCAACATTCGCACTATTTACACATCGCAATGGCGGCGCGAAGGTCCCGAACTGGTGTACACGGTGCGGGGCAACGGATTCCTGCACCACATGGTGCGGAACCTGGTGGGGACATTTCTCATGGTCGGCAAAGGAAGCCTGATCAAGCAAGACTTGAAACGGATTCTGGGGGAACGGAGCCGTTCAGCAGCTGCAGCTACCGCTCCCGCGAGCGGGCTGTTTCTGGTGAGCGTAGAATACTAAGAGCCAACCGCTATGAATGTGATTCAAGCCGATCTTGCGCAAGCTGCCATCACAATTCGCAATCCCGCCACGCAGGAAATGGTGGGCACAGTGCCCATCTTCTCCGCCTCTGAAATTGCGGCTGCCGTGGAGCGTGCTGGCGCCGCTCAGGAACAATGGGCCAGGACGCCCATTGGCGACCGGCTGAAAGTAATTCGCCGATTTCAATCGCTGCTCTGCGAACAGAAGGAAGCGGTTGCAGCCGTCATCACACGCGAAGCCGGCAAGCCGCTGGCGGAAGCCCTGTCCACGGAAATTCTGGTAGTACTGGACGCAGCGCAATACCTGCTCAACCATGCCGCGGAATTCCTGCTTCCCGAACGTGTGCCTCATGGCAATCCGGTGATGAAGCTCAAGAAGGGCGTGCTCTTACGCGAGCCTTACGGAGTCATCGGGATCATCAGCCCGTGGAACTACCCCTTCAGCCTGCCATCTATCCAGACGCTCACAGCCCTGGTCACTGGAAATGCTGTGGTGCTGAAGCCTTCAGAGTTCACGCCATTCTCATCGCTGGAATTACAACGCCTTTTGCGGCAGGCCGGACTTGATGACGACCTGATGCAGGTTGTAACCGGAGAAGGCCCGGCCGGCGGCGCATTGCTGCAGGCGAATATTGGCAAGATGGTATTCACTGGCAGCGTGGCAACGGGAAGAAAGGTAGCGCAATCCGCTGCGGCAAAACTGCTTCCCATTGTTCTGGAACTTGGCGGCAAGGATCCAATGATTGTGCTGGAGGACGCGGACGTAAATGTCGCCTCCAGCGCCGCGGTTTGGGGCGCCTTTATGAATTCCGGACAGACCTGCCTGTCCGTGGAACGCTGCTATGTGCATAACTCTATCTACCAGAAGTTTCTCGATGCATGCGTGGCCAAGGCGGGGCGGCTGCGTCAGGGATCTGGTGAGTCGGGGGCTGCAGACCTCGGCCCCATGATTCACGAACGGCAACTCGAAACCGTGCAACGGCACGTGGATGATGCCATTGCACGTGGAGCGCGGCTGCTGCTGGGAGGAAAACCCTCACGGGAGCTTGGTCCTAATTTCTTCCAGCCAACAATCCTTGCTGACGTGACACACGATATGGACTTGATGCGTGAAGAGACGTTTGGCCCCGTTCTGCCGGTATGCAGTTTTAGCTCAGAGGATGAGGCGGTGGCACTGGCCAACGATTCCGAGTTTGGCCTGGCAGCCAGCATCTGGACACGAGACAAACGGCGCGGAGAGGCGCTTGCTCGCCGGATTCATGCCGGAACAGTGATGGTAAACGACGTAGTCGCGTGCTTCGGGATCAGCGAAGCGCCTCACGGCGGTGTAAGGATGAGCGGAATAGGACGGACGCATGGACGCTACGGACTGGAAGAAATGGTCTGGCCCAAATATGTGGACTCTGACCGAATGCCGCAAATGAAAAAACTCTGGTGGTACGGATACGGACCAGCGTTCCAGCAGCAGATGAGTGGATATATTGAGCTTCTGTTTGCAAAAAACTTAATAAAGCGCATCCGTGGCGCGGTAAAAAGCACACGATCCTTCCTGTTACGCAGGCCTCTATAGAGTAAAATCGGGCTTGTGAGGCCTTGGAGCTAATAAATCTGTGCTGAAGCATTCACATCTGATTTACGACTGGAACTCTGTCCACTCTGAATTCAAGCCCACTAAACCGGTCCTGCTCAACGACGAGACGTTGCGTGACGGGCTGCAATCCCCCTCCGTCAAAGATCCTGCTATTGAAGACAAGCTCAAGATCCTTCATCTGATGGAACAACTGGGGATCAATAGCCTTGATATCGGTCTGCCGGGCGCCGGGCCGCGGGCGGTTGCGGACGTGGAAAGGCTGGCGCGCGAAATCGTAAGCTGCAGGATGAAAATCAGGCCGAATTGCGCGGCGCGCACCCATGAAAATGACATTCGCCCGATTGCCGAAATATCGCAGCGCGTTGGCATTGGGATTGAAGTTGCCTGCTTTCTTGGCTCCAGCCCCATTCGCCGCTACACGGAAAACTGGTCAGATGATTTCCTGGTGACAACCACAGAAAAGGCCGTGAAATACGCTCGTTCTCTGGGCCTGGAAGTAATGTATGTGACTGAGGACACTTCCCGCTGCGATCCAGAGACCGTCAAGCGGCTCTATAGCACTGCTATTGCCTGCGGCGCCACTGCCATTGTGGTTTGTGACACGGTAGGTCATGCCACTCCTGAGGGAGTCCAGGCGCTGATCCATTTCATTCTGGACGAAGTCGTCAAACCGTCCGGGGCCAGGGTGCGCCTGGATTGGCATGGGCACTCTGACCGTGGGCTCGCGGTAGCGAATTCGCTAGCCGCCATCGCCGCAGGAGCCGATTGCGTTCACGGCACAGCCCTCGGAATCGGTGAGCGGGTGGGCAACACGCAGATGGACCAGATGCTGGTCAATCTTAAACTTATGGGAGTCTCTCCCTGGGCGGAGCAGGACCTTACCAGTTTGAAAGAATATTGCAGCACCGTCTCGCGAGCCACCGGAGTGCCCATCCCACGAAATTATCCCGTGCTGGGAGACGACGCGTTTCGGACAGCTACGGGTGTCCACGCCGCAGCCGTGATCAAGGCGTTTAAAAAAGGCGATATGGAGCTGGCAAACACGGTTTACTCGGGTGTTCCCTCCCATTATTTTGGTCTGGAGCAGATTATTGACATTGGCCCGATGAGCGGGAAGTCAAATGTGATCTTCTGGCTGGAAAACCGCGGGATTCCTGCCGCGGAAGATGTGGTGGAACGGATTTTTCAGCGGGCAAAATCATCTGACCGTTGCCTGACAGAACAGGAAATCCTGGCTTGCTGCTCGAAGAGCTCCGCGGGGACTTTGCAGTAAGGCGACCGGATTTCAGCGCAACTATCTGCAGCTGACAGGGTTTGGAATAGCAACACTCTGAACTTTCCTCTTTAAAGGAGAAAGCATGAAGAAGCTATTTGCAATCGTTTGCACGCTGGTTCTTGGCGGCGCCATGGCCGTCGCTCAGGCAAGCTCAGGCGCTCAGTCGGGCAGCACTGACCAGTCCACAACCACAACCCAAACCACCACCAAGAAAACCACCAAGTCCAGCAAGAAGCATCACAAAGGCGCCAAGAAGAGCAAGAAGGGCTCCACCACCAGCACCACTCCGCCACCCAAGTAAACCTGGTTCAAGTAAAAGTGGTTACGAAAGTGTTTTCATTCAAGCGGCCTCTCGCGGGCCGCTTTCCTTTTTTCCTGGAACCCGCTTTGTGAGACACTATCTCGCGCGGAGATCCGTTCCTTTCCGTAAGACCCCAACTTCAAAGGAGACTACATGAAGAAGCTATTCACACTTGTGTGCGTTCTGGTTCTCGGCGGCGCTCTGTCTGTGGCCCAGACTGGCACCGGATCAAGCGCTGACCAGACCACGACAAAATCTGATACCAAGAAGCCCGCGAAATCAAAAACCCACAAAGCACACAAGGGCGGTAAGAAGAGCAAGAAGAGTACAACTGACACCACCCCGCCGCCGAAATAAGAGAGCGACAATACAGGATTCCAGGCGGCCTCCCCAAGAGGCCGCGTTTGTTTTAGCGGATGTAACCACTTCGAGGGAATAGCCCTGCCTTGGGCGTTGTAGTATTGATATTGGTCTACATGCCCATTCGCCCGCCCGCCACCGATTCCGCCAGCCATCCTCAACAGGAAATAGCGCGGCTGGCCGAGATGCGAGCGGTCCATTCGGCGTTCCTGTACCTGCACAACCAGGAGATGGAGTTTCGCCGCTGGCAGCGCCAGGTAACGGAAATCCCTTCGCCGCCATTTGGTGAAGAAGCGCGCACCCAGTGGCTGAGCGAGAGATTCACTGCGTTCGGATTGGATAACGTCCACAGGGATGAACTGGGCAATGTATTTGGAGTAATAGAGAGCGGGCCTCAGGCAGCATTCCTCGGCGTAAGCGCGCACCTTGATACTGTCTTTCCCAGCGGAACACGTTTGGAAACCCGTGAGGAAGGAAACCGGCTGTTTGGACCGGGCATCAGCGATAACTCCGCCGGGATCACTGCTTTGCTGGCAGTTGCTTCTGCTTTGAAACGATCGCAATTGCAACTGGGAACGAACATTGTCTTCATCGGCAACGTAGGCGAAGAAGGAGAAGGCAATCTTCGCGGTATGCGCCACATTTTCTCGTCGCCACCGTGGAAGGATGCCATCCATTCCCTGTTGGTAATTGATGGGGCCGGAACTGATACCTACGTCACGCAGGCGCTGGGCAGCCGGCGCTTTGAGATCTCTTTTCGCGGGCCTGGCGGACATTCCTGGAGCGACTTTGGCGTGCCCAATCCAATCACTCTGTTGTCCCGCGCTCTGGCGCGGTTCAGTGAAGGCCAGGTGCCTGAATCGCCGAGAACAACCTACAACATCGGCGTGATTCAGGGGGGCACTTCCGTCAACTCGATTCCCGAGTCAGCCGCCGCGCGAGTAGATTTACGATCGGCCTCGAGGCAGGAGTTACAACGACTGGAAGAGCGTTTGCGGGAGTGCGTGCATGAAGCCTGGAGCGAGCAGGGGCTGACCCATCGCGGGAGTGAGCCAAAGGCACGCTTTGCTATTGAATCCATTGGCGACCGTCCGGCCGCAGAACTGCCCAGTGATGCCAGGATTTTAAAAGTGGTGAAAGCGGTGGACGCACATTTGCGTATTCAGTCCATTCCCAGGCTCGCGTCCACAGATGCCAATGTTCCGCTTGCTCTCGGAAAACAGGCCACCACCATCGGCGCCGGTGGCGATGGCGGAGGGGCCCATACGCTACGAGAGTGGTACGATTGCGCCAATCGTGATTTAGGATTGAAGCGCATTCTTCTCATCTTATTGACTCTTGCCGGAGTAAATGAATGAAGATTCTCCTTGTGCTGTTCTTCGGACTCACAATGACAACTCTCTCAGAAGCACAAAATAAACCAGTAGCGGACACGGTTTTTTTGAATGGTGACATATTCGTCTTTGCGGTTCCGCAGGGAAGCAAATACACCCGTGCGGTGGCTCAGCGCGTTCGCGCACTGGCTGTTTCGAACGGCAAAATTATGGCAGTGGGCTCTGATGCTGAAATTCAGAAGCTCAAAGGACCGAAGACGCATGTAATCGATCTGGGCGGCCACTTTGTCATGCCCGGACTGAACGACGCACACGTGCACCTGGCCAGCGGCGGATTTGAGAAGCTAAACGTGAACCTGGTGGGATCGAAGTCGCTGGAGGAAATGAAGCAGCGCATCGCCGCCAGAGTAAAGGCCGCCGCGCCGGGGGAGTGGATTAAGGGTGAAGGCTGGGACCACACTCTGTGGCCCGAGCAGAAAACTCCGACACGGGAGGACATCGACGCGGTCACGGGTGATCATCCCGGCATTTTTACGCGCGTAGATGGACATATTGCCGTGGCGAACACGGCCGCCCTCAAAGCTGCAGGCATCACCGCACAAACTCCTGCCCCGCAGGGCGGAAAGATTGACCACGACGATAAGGGCGAGCCCACCGGCATTTTGCGCGAGACAGCCATGGGGCTGGTGCAGGAGAAAGTTCCTCCTCCAACTGCCGCCCAGCGACGCAAGGCTGCGGAACTGGCTCTTGAAGATGCGGCCAAGGCAGGCATTACCTCAGCACAGGATTTCTCTGACTGGCAGGATTTCCTGGTCTACGAGCAACTGGAAAAAGAAGGCAAGCTTACGCTGCGCATCTCCGAGTGGCTGCCGTTTGACCTGCCGCTGGAAAAGCTGAAAGAAATGCGCGCGCATCATTCCGCTTCCGACCCTATGCTGCACACTGCGATGCTGAAAGGGTTCATGGATGGCTCGCTGGGCTCGCGGACAGCAGCCATGCTGGCGCCCTATGATGATGACCCGAAGAACGCGGGTATTCCGCGGTATGAGCAGCAGAAGCTGAACGAAATGGCAGTGGAACGGGCGAAAGCCGGATTTCAGCTTGGGTTCCACGCCATTGGTGATCGCGGCACGCGCATGGCGCTGGAAGCTTTTGCCCTGGCGGAAAAAGAAAGCCCAAAACGTGATTTCCGTTTTCGCATTGAGCACGCGCAGGTAGTTGCGCCGGACGATTTCCAGAAGTTCAAAGACCTGGGCGTGATTGCGTCCATGCAGCCCAATCACCTGCTCACAGACATGAACTGGGCTGAAGCGCACATCGGCTCAGAGCGTGCGAAGCACTCATACGCCTGGAAAGAGTTCCTTGACGATGGAGTTGTTCTGGCTTTCGGGACCGACTATCCGGTTGAACCGATCACTCCTTTCCGCGGAATCTACTGCGCCATTACACGAAAGAATGAAGCGGGCACGAAAGAATATTTCCCTGAGCAGAAGATCAGCATTGACCAGGCAATTGCTGCCTACACCACAGGCGCGGCCTTCGCCCAGTTTGCGGAACTCAACAAAGGAACACTTGCGCCCGGAATGCTGGCTGACTTTGTGGTGCTCGATCGCGACCTCACGAAAGTTGATCCACCAGAAATCCTGAAGACCAGGGTGCTGCGAACGGTGGTGGGCGGCAAGACTGTCTACGAAGGGAAGTAAATCCTGCAAGGATCAGTCGGTCGGCACGACTTGCTGGCGCGCAAGCCTTCGCCGTTTATAGGAATCCATCAGAAGCCATGCCATGTACAGCACGATGATGACATTGATGAGCAGGATTGCCCACTTGGGCCCGTTCGGATGGTGAAACAGTTCGAGAACCTCGAAAGGAATATAGATTCCACCAGAGATGAGGGCGAACCACTCTGCCCATTCTTTCTCCAGCCACAGTCCGGCTGCTTCCGTGAAACGAATGGCAGCGTAAATCAGGACGAGAAAAATCACGACGCGCAGATCACGGCCATTGATTGTCTCGGCAAAGCGCATGAAGGCAATGGCAAAATGCCGATCAGGAGCAATATGAAAGCGCCGCAACATATGCTCGGCGACTCGAAGCAGATCTTTGTGCCGGAGGGTCAGAATCCACCACGCCCCGGCCACAGCCAACACGCCTTTTAAGGCCTCGAATAGTGCGACGCCGCGCAAGCCAAAATGGCGAACTAAAAAGCTCGTGGAGTGGGAACTCATTCGGTGAGACGTTCGATCTATTGTAACTGGCTCACGTTCCGGGCGTCTCAAACGGAAGTTCAATGGCAAACTCATACCTGACCAAAGCGGGCTCGCACAGCTGAAGCACGAAAAGCAAAAATGCGCTCTACGTCGCGGCGCACGAACAATCTGTGGGCAATTTGTCCGAGCGGCCCCAACGGAAGAGAGTAGACCACCTCGTCACGGATCCGGGTGTTTGCACCTTCAGCGATAAATCGATGAGTGTGCCGCCACAATTCGTAAGGCCCTTGAAGTTGCAGGTCAATGAACTGGTGCGGTGGCTCCCATTCGACAATCTGGCTGGTCCAGCGCAATGAAAGACCGTGCAATTTAAGTCTGTATTCAATGAGAGATCCCTTCTGAATCGGTTCAGGCACAACACTCATCACTTGAAATTTGAGCCATTCAGGAGTGATGGCCTCCAGATTTTCGGCGCGTGAGAAAAACACAAAAACCTGCTCCAAAGGCCGAGGGACAAGCTGATCGTGGGTGATTTTGTAAGGCGGAGACATCAGTTTCAGAATGAGATGCGTTGATAGTCCTTCGCGCGAAACACAGGCGCATGTACACTGCTCAGGCATGCTCACCAAAATAATGTCAATCGTGCTGGCGCTCGGAATGGTAGCTCCTCTATATGGGCAATGCTGCCCGGAAAAGCCTTCGACCGAAAAACGAGAGGTGCTGTGGCAGAAACTTCAGGCCGATATCGGGCAAGTGGATCAACAGCTCGATGGCGTTCTGGCCGTTGCAGTCAAAGATCTAACATCCGGAGAAGAATACCTGCTTCGCGGTGA
>DATEJX010000091.1:0-18767 GCA_035277785.1 Candidatus Angelobacter sp.
GATGAACTCGCTTAAGCGGCAGGCGGCCAAGGCGGAACGCTATGCGCGCCTGCGCGATGAGATGCGGGAGAAACTCCGCGTGGTACTGGCCAGCAAGTTCGCTCAGATGGGCCACGAAGAAGAGTCGCTGCAGGGCGGGCTCGCGGCCATCGCCGAGGAAATCCAAAGCCGTAATGAGACAGTCAGCGCGCATGAAGCGGAGCACTCGGAACGCACGCAGCGCGGTTATGGCATTGAGAACGAAATCGCCCGGAACAGCCAGTCACTGAATGCCCTTGCTCTTGAGACGGAACGGGCAACGGGTCGGCGAGCTTCTAATGAAGAACGCTGTGCGGAGTTGGAAGCTCGCGCGGCAGCGGCTGAGGCCGAACTGGAGCGGGCACAGACGCAGTTAATTGCGCTGGTGGCAGAACTGGAGACGAACCGGCAGTTTGCTGAATCCGCGGCGGCTGAAGTAGCGGCGGCGCAGCATGAATGGCAATCGCGGCAGCAGGAAGCGCAGGCAGCTTCCACTTCCCTGGCCGACGTGGAGCGCCAGCAGGAAGCGCGGCGACAGAACGTGCTGGAGGTAATGTCATCCGCGGCGCAGATGCGCAACCAGATTATCCAGGCGGAAGAGCACATGATGGCCATGGATCGCGAAACCGCGCGCCTGGAGCGCGAGATGGCTGCGGCACGACTCGATATGGAAGGGTTCGGCGGAAAGCGCGGCCAGATCACCTTTGAATTTGAGTCCATTAGCCAGACCGTAAACGCGCTGGGTGTTCGCATCAACGACACGCGCAACCAGATTGAGAGCAAACGGAAAGAAGAAGAAGAGGCCAAGCGGCACCTCGACACCATGCGCGCCGAGTACGCGACCGCGCTGGGCAAGAGGAATTCGCTGGACGCGTTGATCAATGAGCACGGCTATTCGACGGAATCAGTCAAACGGTTGTTCCAGGCAACTTCGGTAGGCCAGGGCTTTATTCCGGCCGGCGTGCTGGCGGATTTCCTGGAAGTAGAGACGCGCTATGAGAGTGTGGTGGAAGAATTCCTGCGCGACGAGTTGAACTACGTGGTGGTCAAGTCGTGGGACTCTGCCAATGAAGGCATGCGGCTGCTGCAAACGGATGTGGATGGCCGTGCCACGTTCCTGGTCCACCCGGAAGACGCACAGGCGAAATTTTCCTTTGCCGTGAATGATCATCCGCAGGCGGCACATCATCCGGACCCAGTGGTTCGGTTGAAGGATTGCATTCGAGTGCTGGACGGCTTTGGACGCTCCCTGGAAGTGATTTTGCCCAAGCTGCGCGACGGCTACATTGCTCCCGACTCTAATGTCGCGCGCGGCCTGGCCTTGAGCAATCCAGATGCATATTTCCTTTCTTCCAATGGCGAGGTCTTCCACAACGTCACGGTCACGGGAGGCAAGCAGCGCAAAGAAGGACCGCTTTCACTCAAGCGAGAACTGCGCGATGTGGTGAAGCTGTGCGGCGACCTGGAAGCCGCCATCCAGAATGAGCAGCAAAAGATCCAGACGCTGGCGCGGGAACTCAAGGAATTGACCGCACTGCTGGGGAATCTGGAAGACGAGCGGCGCGAAGCGGAAAAGCAGGCGCTCACCTCCGGCCACGCGCTCAAGCAACTGGAAACCGAACTGGCGCGGACCGAACAGAGACTGAACACTTACCGGCTGGAATTTGAACGCACGCGTTCGGAGCGTGGCCAGAAGGAAGTGGCCGTCGCCGAAAAGCGGGAGGCAGCGGAAGCGCTGGAGCAGAAACGTCAGGCGCTGGAAGACGAGATCAAGTCGGCGCAGGAGCAGCTTGCGGCCATGAAGACAGCCCGCGATGGCGCGGCACAGTCTGCCTCTGAAGCGGCAGCGCGGCTCGCCGGCCTGGAGGAACGCCGCCGGTCGGCTGCGGCAGCGCTGGAAAGAATTGAAACCCTTTCGACTGAAGCGTCACGCCAAGTACAGTCGCTGGAGTCGCAAATCCGGTCGGCTGCGGCGGAAAAGCAGCAACGCGAAAGCGAGAACATTCAGATAGCCGCGCGGCTGGAGGCACTGGCAGCAGAGAAGGCAGCAGCCGAAGCAACGGGAGTCCAACTGCAGCACGAATCAGAGCAGGTGCGGGCGCGGATTGCCGAGATTGAAGCAGAGCTTAAGGCGGCGCGGCAGGAACTGGACGCGGCACGCGAACGCAAGAGTGAACTGGCAGCGCAGCTGGCCAAGCTGCAATCTGATCTGGCCCACATGGGCGAGACCTGCCTGAACCAACTGAGCATTACGGCTGAAGATCTGCGCGCGAATGCCGAGATCCCCAGAGTGGAAGGCGAGCAACTGCTGGCGGAAGAGACAACCTATCGTGAGATGCGGACCAAGCTGGAAAACATGGGCCCGGTGAACATGATGGCTCTTGAGGAGTTCAAAGAGACCGAGCAACGCCACGAATTCCTGTCCACGCAGCGCAAGGACCTGCTGGATTCCATTGAGAACACCACTGCGACGATCAAAGAGATCGACGAATTCTCGCGGCAGAAGTTCCAAGAAGCATTCGAGCGGATCAACGAGAACTTCCAGTTCACCTTCCGCAAGCTGTTCGGCGGCGGGCAGGCCTTCATGCGGCTCACCGACGAGCTGAACACATCAGAAAGCGGCATTGACGTTGTGGCGTCGCCTCCGGGCAAAAAGTTGCAGAACGTATTGCTGCTTTCCGGCGGCGAGAAGGCGCTTACGGCGTTGTCACTGCTGGTGGGCATCTTCCAGTACCAGCCAAGCCCGTTCTGCATCCTGGACGAAGTTGACGCGCCGCTGGATGAGGCTAACGTCGGCCGTTTCACCGAGCTTGTAAAGGAGATGTCCTCGCAGACGCAGTTCATCATCATCACACACAGCAAGAAAACCATGGCTGTGTCTCCGGTGATGTACGGTGTGACCATGCAGGAGCCCGGCGTCTCAAAAATTGTGTCCGTCAAGTTCGGGCAGGAAGGAACTCTGGCGCGGGCGACGGCTTAAAAAATATTTTTTTCGAAGGCCGGTTAATCTTTCAGTCACGAGTACTACAACTCGCGACGAAAATCAATGCTGTGGAATCCGCTCTCCATGCGGGTTTCACAGCATTCAACTTTTCCAGGAGATTTTGAAGAGAGCTGCCGAGTTTTCCGGCTGTTGACTGACCGCTCAAGTGGTTGACAAAAAAAGTTGAGCGGCTAGAATAACGCCTCGCCCATCTAAATAAGTCATGAGCCCAACGACATTAAATCGAATTCTCCTCCAAACTGATTTTCCCGACCTAAATTTGTACGCCCGCGGCAAGGTACGCGACCTGTACGTGCGGGACGGACAGCTTTTGTTTGTTGCCACAGACAGAATTTCTGCTTTTGATTACGTGCTTGGAACCGGAATCCCGGAAAAGGGCCGCGTCCTGACGCAGCTCTCACTGTTCTGGTTTGATTTTCTCAAGAACATTGTTCAAAACCATCTCATCACCGCGAACGTGGACGAATATCCGGCGCCTCTCAGGAAACACGCCGACGTGCTGCGAGGTCGTTCCATGCTGGTCAAGAAGGCGGAGATGATCGACATTGAGTGCGTGGCGCGCGGATATCTCTCCGGCTCGGGATGGAAGGAATACCAGAAGACTGGAGCAGTTTGCGGCATCAAGTTGCCTGCCGGGCTTAAAGAATCCGACAAGCTGCCGGAGCCGATTTTCACACCTGCGACCAAAGCGGTGACCGGCCATGACGAAAATATCTCGTTCGAGGAGATGGTGAAGCACACGGGACGCGAACTGGCCGAGCAGCTTCGCGATCTGACGCTGAAAATTTATTCAACGGCGGCTGACTACGCAGTGGAAAAAGGCATCATTATTGCCGATACGAAATTTGAATTCGGGCGTACGGCGGAAGGACTTATTCTGGCCGACGAAGTTTTGACTCCGGACTCCTCGCGTTTCTGGCCAGCCGACAAATATAAGCCGGGGAAGGCGCAGGAATCGTTTGACAAGCAGTTTGTACGCGACTACCTGGAAGAGATCAAGTGGAATAAGCAGCCTCCTGCTCCTTCGTTACCTGATGAAGTGGCACGGAAGACAAGCGAGAAATACATTCAGGCTTATACGACCGTGGCAGGACGCGAACTGCCGGCAGGCTGAACCGCAAGGGACGTGAATGAACGCCCTGGACTGGCTGATTTTGCTGATCATGATGTGTTCAGCTTTGCTGGCGGCGGCCCAGGGGTTCTTCTTTGAAGTAATTTCGCTGGCCGGAGCCGTGTTGGGCTACCTGGTGGCAGCGTGGGGTTACAAGCGGCTGGCGCCGTGGTTTCTGGATTACGTGAAATCGGCGCCATTCGCGGATCTGGCAGGCTTTCTGACCATCTTTTTGTCGGTGGTCATTCTGGCGGGAGTGATTGCCAGGCTGGCCCGCTGGATCATTCGGGAAGTGGGATTGCGCTGGGTGGACCGGGCACTGGGAGCAGCTTTTGGTTTTCTGCGCGGCATGCTGATTGTGACGGCAGGGCTGCTGGCAATTACAGCATTTGCGCCCGATTCGCAGGAGCTGGCTGGATCACAACTGGCGCCGTACTTTCAGGTGGCCGGAAGCGGATTCAGCTGGCTGGCGCCGTCAGAGATCCGGCAGAAGTTCCGCGATGGAATGAAGAAACTGCGTGGCAAGGCCGAACCGGCTGTAAAAAAATAGATATCAATTCAGGCTCATGGGCGACACCCTGGAAAGAGAGGAAACTCGTGAAGGACCAGCTCGAAGCACTTGTGGCGCAGATGCACACCAGCGGCATTCTCTACTCAGAAGCTGTCCGTGAGTTTAAAAAGCGTTTTATCATGAACGTGCTGCAGCAGAACAAGGGCAACCAGTGTAAGGCTGCGCGCGAGCTGGGCATGCACAGGAATACGCTGAGCCGCACCATTGCCGAACTCAAGTTGGATGTGCGCCAGTTTCGTGAAGGCGGGCGACGTCCTGTGCGCAGCGAAAAGCCGTTGGCGCTGGAAAAGAAAGTGGTCCGATAAACAGCGGCAGCTCTTGCCGTTGCTGATGAATCCAACCGGGAATGAGTCCGGTTCCGACCGAACGAGCCAGTACACGTCTTTCTGGAAATCACAACATGCCTGAACCTTTGCCGCAGCAGCGGGCCTACGTGCGGCCGGGCTTTGATTGGGAATCTGCCGCAGCTTACCTGTTTGATATTGATGGAACACTGCTGAACAGCCGCGACGCTGTCCATTACTTTGCTTTCCGCAACGCCATGCGCGAGGTGCTGGGCGTTGAAGCCAGCATCGAAGGAGTGCATGTGCATGGGAATACGGATCCCGGCATTCTGCGGGCTGTGCTGAGACGGGAAGGCCTGAATGATGCCGCGATCAATGCTGCGCTGCCAGAAATTGTGGAACGGATGTGCATTGAGGTGGAACGCAATCGCGAGCAATTGAACCCCGAATTGTGCCCCACCATCCCAAATTTACTTGAACATCTTCGCAGGCGAGGCAAGGCCCTGGGAGTAGTCTCCGGCAATCTGGAACCGATTGGCTGGTTGAAACTGGAGAAGGCAGGACTCAAGCCTCTGTTTTCTTTTGCGTCCTTCTCCCATCCGCGAGAATACCGGGTGGACATTTTTCGGCACGGAATCGAGCAGGCACGAAAGATAGCTGGCGGGAATGCTCCTGTGTTCATTGTGGGCGATACGCCGTCTGATATTCAGGCAGCGCACGAGACAGGAATGGGCGTGATTGCGCTGGCGACGGGAGTTTATAAATTTTCTGAATTGCTTGCGTGCGAACCAGACGCGTGTTTTGCATGTGCGACAGATTTGCTGGAAACAAAAACCCAAAACCTTTGAACACAGAGGAATAGGGGCAGCGGAGGAAAGTTGGGGTGCCCTAGTTTGCTAGTCAATGTTCAATAGCATGGAGGGCCAAAGGGATCCCTCGCTACGCTCTGGATAAAAGCTGGTGCCAGAACTTCCCGACATCACGGTTTACATTGAAGCGCTGGAGCAGCGAGTGCTGGGACATGTGCTGGAGCGCATTCTCATCGCCGGGCCATCGCTATTGCGCACGGCTGATCCTCCAATCTCACTGGCGGAAGGCCGCAAGGTGGCGGAGTTGAGAAGGGTGGGAAAGCGGATTGCCTTTGGGTTGGATCCTGCTGCGTCGGATCCTGCTTTGAGGGATGGTGAACGGCTGTGGCTGGTGCTTCACCTCATGATTGCCGGAAGGTTGCACTGGAGCGATAAACGCAAAGTTCCAGATGGCCGGCGCGTGCTGGCTGCTTTTGATTTTGATAATGGCTCCCTGACCCTGACTGAGGCCGGAACAAGAAAGCGCGCATCGGTCCATTTGGTGCGAGGAAGTGCGGCACTCAAGAACCTGGATCCCGGAGGGATCGACGTGATGGCAAGTTCCCTGGAGGATTTCAGCAGGATCTTGACGTCATCCAATCACACTCTCAAGCGCTCGCTGACAGACCCGCATTATTTCAGCGGGATCGGGAATGCGTATTCTGACGAAATCCTGCACGCAGCCCGGCTTTCACCTGTGGCGCTGACACAGCGGCTAAAGCCAGAGGAGATTGCGAGACTTTATCAGTCAACGCAAAAGACCTTGCTGGAGTGGATTGACAGGCTTCGAACGGAGTCAGGATTGACGTCAGGCGGCAAAAGCAAGTTCCCGGAAAAAGTGACGGCGTTCCGGCCTGAGATGGCGGTCCACGGCCGCTACGGGCAGCCATGTCCCCGTTGCGGCACAAAAGTGCAGAGAATCCGGTATGCCTCGAACGAGACGAACTACTGCCCTCGCTGCCAGACGGAAGGCAAGCTGCTGGCGGACCGATCCCTCAGCCGATTATTGCGGGAAGACTGGCCGAAGTCGCTGGACGAGTTGGAAGAGAGGCGCGAAGATCGCCGTAATCGCGCATAATTGCCGCAACATCAACGTGATTGGGGCCTATTGCAAGCACTTTTCTCAAAAATGCGGTTAAGGGTAGCAACACAAAGCAAAAAACTTGAAAATCGCGGGTTTCACCTGCAAAAACTTAAGTAACGGACGCAAACAAACCTCCGGAAACCGTTCTGAATAAAGGTAAAATGTGAATTCCTGATGAAGTGGACCTGCACCATCCTGTTGCTTTTTTTGTCTCTGGCGGCGTTCGCTGAGGACAAACCCCAGCCTGTTTCCAAACAGGACCAGAAGATGGCAGCAGAGCGCTTTAAGAGCGCCCAGGAGCTGCAGAAGGCGGGCAAGGTGGAGGATGCCCTGCTCGCGGCCACGGACGCCTCGCGTTTGGTGCCCTCCAACACCGAGTACATGCTGACGCGGGAGATGCTGCGGCAGCAGATTGTAAGCAGCTATCTGAACAAGGGCAATGCTTTGGCGGCCATCGGCAACAATAAAGCAGCGGCGGAGCAATTCAAGGAAGCTCTGGCCCGCGATCCGGAGAACAGTTATGTGCAGCAGCGGCTACGAGATGTGACCGACGACAACCCTGACCAGCAGCGCGTGATGCAATTATTGGCCGGGGTGAACAGCATTGATCTGCAACCACTTCCGGGCAAGAAAAGCATCCATGCCGGCCCTGATATGCGCAGCGTATATACGAAGATCGGCGAGGTCTTTGGCGTGATGTTTGATTTTGACCAGGGCATCACGAACCGGCAGGTCCGGCTTGATCTGGACAATGTGGATTTCTACACAGTCACGGACCTGCTGGGCAAAATGACGAAAACATTCTGGGCTCCGGTGTCAAACAAAGAAGCCATTGTGGCCAATGACTCGCAGGAGATGCGTACAGCATACGAGCGCATGGCGGTTCGGACGTTCTACGTTGCCAACGTGAGCGGCCAGACGGACTTGACCGATTTGGCAAACATGATGCGCGTCATTTTTGACATGAAGTTTGTCAGCGTGGATGCCGGCCACAGCACAATCACGGTCCGCGCTCCGCAAGAGCAAGTGGCGGCTGTTGCCAGCTTCATTGATAACGTGATGGATGCGAAACCGGAGATCATGCTGGTGGTGAACGAATATGAGTTCGACGCCGACAAACTCCTGAACTACGGAATCAATCTGCCTACCGACTTTACGGTTTTCAATATCCCTTCAGAGATCAGGCGCGTGCTGGGGGGCGATGCCCAGGCTGTGATCGACCAGTTGAACAATAACGGGACGATTGATCCCAGCAAGATCCCCACCAGCGACCTTGCCAACCTGCAGGGCTCGCCCCTGTTGCAGCCATTTGTGTTTTTTGGAAAAGGTTTAGGATTGACCGGCATTGTTGTATCCCCGATCACCGCACAACTGTCGGCCACAAATTCCTCGGCATCGAGTCTTGAGCACGTGAACCTGCGCGCCATTGATGGCGAGCCGGCGACCGTACGGGTGGGGACCAAATTTCCAGTGGTCACCGCAAATTTTAGTACGATTGCGGTGAGCGTCACCGGCGCTTCAAATGCAGCAGTCACCCCGCAATTTCAGTACGTGGACCTGGGATTGACACTCAAAGTCACGCCGCATTGGCAAAGCGCCGGAGACATCAAACTGGATATTGAACTGGAAATTCAGGGTCTGGGCGCGCAGACCCTCAATGGCATTCCAGAGATCACCAACCGCAGCTACAAGGGAAACATTACTGCGCGCGCGGGAGAGCCTTCCGTGGTAGGCGGCTCGATTACCGACCAGGAACTGCATTCCACGCGAGGTTATCCCGGCATCAGCCAGTTGCCGGTGCTGAGCAGTATCATGAACACCAACTCCAGAGAGCGCTCGCACAATGAGATTCTCTTTGTGGTTACGCCTTACGTGATACGCAAACCATTTCACGACCGCGGCGCGAGCGCGCTTTGGAGCGTTAAATAGGCAGCGCGGGGATCACTTGCCGGCGTGATCAATTTCAAACTGCACCAGGTTTTTCAGTTGCTCATAGGGAATGTCGCCGATTCCAAGGACCCTGCGGCCATTGATGAATACGGTCGGCGTTTGATTCACGTCGAGCGACTGGCCGAATTGCAGTGACTTGTTCACGCGCGCCTGCGTATCCGGTTCGGCGGCACAGGCAGCGAGCTTTGTGGCATCGAGACCAGTTGCAGTGGCCAGCTCTTTCAGCTTGTCGTCCGCGGTAGCAGCGGCAATGCTTCCCTGATTGTCAAAGATTGAATCAATGTACTTCCAGAAGACTTCTTTCTTCTGTTGAGCGGCGCAGTCCGCATATTCAGCGGCCTTGAGTGCCCACGGATGCATGGTAGCCGGCAACGGGAACTGCTGGAACGTAAGCTGGACCTGAGGGAAATCCGTAACCAGCTTGTCGAGAATCGGCGCCGCTTTTTTGCAGTGCGGACACTCGAGATCACTGAACTCCACCATTTCAATCACAGGCTTGGCCGCGCCCTGAGTCGGCCCGTCAGCGGCCTTCAGTTTTTCCCGCTCAGGAGCGTAGGGATTTGGACCAAAGGGGATCATTTCACCGGCAACGGCGTATGGCGTATTTGGCGAAACATACAGGTGAACTGGATTCTGCTTGTTCATGGAGACCAGCACATCCACCAGGCCCGGAATGGCCGCAGGACGAATGTCATAAATCGTCCAGGTGATCGCCGGGTCATAGCCGAAGGTACGCTTCAGACCCGTGTCAATCTCTTCCTTGCTGGGCAGCAGCACGGGCGGAGGCGTGCTGGATGGTGCGTTGGGGGGCGAGGCTTTCGCCGGTTTTGCTGAAACGCTCTTTTTTGCCCCACTGCTCTGCGCCATTGTCAGCGCCGGCAGAAGAAGCACGAGCAGAAATAATTTTGTTGTCGAACGGATCATCATTTTTTCCCTAACTACTCTTTTCCAAAACCCTGCATTTTAGACTCACAGACACCAAAAGTATTGCCAGCCACGAGGGCACTGCTCATCTAGACTTCCGATTTTTGCGCGATAGGAAAACGCCGTCCAAATCCAAATGCTTTGGGCGTGATCTTAATGCCGGGTGCGGCCTGCTGGCGCTTGTATTCGCTGCGCTCAATCATGCGAATAACATCGCGCACCACTTTGATGTCATACCCACGCTCGGCGGCAATCTGCTCTGCCGTGCGGTAGTCCTCTACGTAGTCTTCCAGTATGTTGTCCAGAATCTCGTATGGCGGAAGTGTATCACTGTCCTTCTGCCCGGGCCGGAGCTCCGCCGACGGAGGCTTGGTCATGGTGGATTCGGGAATGACCGGCTTGCGGGAGTTCACGTACTGGCTCAAGTGATACACCATGGTTTTGGGAACATCGGAAATTACGCCAAGGCCGCCCACCATGTCTCCGTAAAGCGTGCAGTAGCCCACTGCCACTTCAGACTTGTTGCCTGTTGTCAGAACGAGATGGCCGAATTTGTTGGACATGGCCATGAGGATGTTGCCGCGAATGCGAGACTGAATGTTTTCTTCCGTTACGTCTTCCGGCTTACCTTTAAACAGGGGCGCCAGGGCGGCTCGATAACAATCAAAGGTCGGTCCAATGGGCACCACCTCAAAGCGAATGCCCAGATTGCAGGCAAGCTCGCGCGCGTCTTTGATGCTGTGCTCAGAAGAATACTGGCTGGGCAGAGCGATGCCAGTGACATTTTCTTTACCGAGAGCATCCGCCGCGATTGCCGCGGTAAGAGCCGAATCAATTCCACCACTCAGGCCGATAATTACTTCCCTGAAACCGCATTTACGAACGTAGTCACGCGTGCCCAGAACAAGCGCGGCATATGCGCTGGGCTCTCCACTTTCAGTCTGAGAGTGAAGATCACCTTTGAGGGTTTCCGTATCAAAGAGAACCAGGTCTTCTTCAAAGGATTTAGCTTGAGCTACGATGCATCCGTCTGGCGCTATGACCATGCTTGAGCCGTCAAAAACAAGGCTGTCATTGCCACCGACCTGATTCACGAATACCACCGGCACCTTGTTGTCACAAGCCACAGTCCGCAGCATGTTGTACCTGAGCTCCCGCTTGCCCACGTGGAAAGGAGATGCGGAAGCGTTCACCACAAGATTGGCGCCAGCGCGCAGCAGTTCATCTACAGGGTCCACGCTGTATAAACGGCGATGCCAAAAATGTTTGTCGTTCCATGCGTCTTCACAGATGGTTATGGCCAGTTGCTTGCCGCAATAAGGCAGTACTTTCTGAGACGAGGCGGGATCAAAGTAGCGCAGTTCATCAAACACATCGTAGGTAGGCAGCAACATCTTGGATTGCACAAACTGCAATCTGCCGTCACGCAGCACCGCAGCGGAGTTCATCACGGACTTGCCTGTCTCCACAGCGGCAGGCGAGACGAAGCCAGTGACGATGGTGATCTCAGGAACAGCCTCTGCAATCTCTTTTACCACCTGCTGGCTGCGCGCCACGAATGCGGGTTTCTCAAGAAGATCGCGCGGAGGATAACCACAAACCGCCAGCTCGGAAAAAACAATCATGTGAGCGCCGGCAGCATGCGCCTTGCGGGCAAATTCTATGATCTTTCTGGAATTGCCGGTGAAATCCCCAATGGTGGGGTTGATCTGCCCGAGAGCAATCTTCACCTTTTCAGTGTAACGCGATTGCCATGGTTCGTCAGCTAAAGGGCCGTTTTGGCTGATTGCCTGCGCTCACAACGGCGGTTGCGGTTGCTGCCCACTTTGCGAATCGCCGCCTTTCTTGTCAGAGCCCCACTGCGGCTCGTCGCCATGGTCTGAGGGCGTTTGCGTTGGTGTTTGCGCCGGTGCACGTCGCACGGATGGATCGGGCGCTTCACCTTCGCGGCGCAACGTGGGACGCTTCGTCGGCGTCTGCGGCTGCGCGCCCTGGTCCGTCTTCACGTCCTGCGGCGAACTGCTGGCTTGCAATGTTGCAAGCGCAACCACGCCATCTTTGACGTCCACTTCTTTTTTATCTTTAACGATCATCTCACCGCCGACCTTGGCCGTTTCAACGCGGGTAACCTCTTCTCCCTTGAAGCGAACGAATGTCACATCCTTTGGCGGCGCGCCGTAAATCCACTCCTCGTATTCCTTGCCGCCCTCGTCTTTCTCGCGCACCTTCTGCTGCGGCCGGTCCATCGCCATGATGACCATGTCCTTATTCATGCCCACCAGAACTTCGTGTTTCTTCATGGCCTCGCGGATTTTCGGCGGCATGGTCTCGATATAAACTTCAGCCGCGCTCTTCACGCTAAAATCGAGCACCGGGCTCAGCAGTTTCTGCAACTCGTCGCCGTTCATCTCCGGAACATACTTGCTGAATTCCAGTGTGACGGCCGCACCCGTGGGCTGGGCCGCATTGGGGTCATCTGGAGCGGCAACTCCGCCTGCGCCGGAGATGCTGATGTGCTGATACCACTTGCTCTTCTTCTTGGGACCGCCATTTATTTCTACATAGACTGACTTTTCATGGAAGACGATATTCGTGATCTGCACCTTGTCTCCCACTTTTGCGGCGGCACCGTGCGCCTGCATGCTCTGGAACAATACAGAGTCATTGGGTGTGACCAGGCCTTCCGGCGTGATCTTGGTGTTCTTGTCTCCCAAAGGAAGATATTTGCGTGTGTGGACAAGGTCAGCATCCAGCAACTGGATGAGCCTCATCTTGGTTACGTCATCCAGCTTGGGCCGGCTTTGCAGATCAACTGCGCGAAGCGCCGGTTTTTGCTGCTGCTGTCCGGGAGGCGGCGGAGGTGGTTTAAGCACCAGTACATCGGGGTCGGCAGGCCTATTATCTGGCTTTTGGGCCTGCTGCTGTTGAGCGGACAAACTGGCCGCCAGGGAAGCCACTGCGGTAAGGAGGAGTGCACGGCGAAGCATGATGAATACCTGCGGGCTGCGTATCCTTTTATTGTCCCCCCAAAATCCGGGCATTTCAACCATTTTGGCAGCCAGGAAGTTAGATGCCGGGCAGCCACTCAAAGGGTCGGCCAAAGAGCGCAATTCAGCTACTCTCCCTGCACCGTCAAGCCTTCACGGGCCACTGAAGCCGCCAGCACATGGCCACCATTTTCTCTGATGGCAGCAGCCACTCGGTCCTTGTTCTCTGGTTCAGTGAGAAAGACCACGCAACCTCCTCCGCCCGCGCCGCAAACCTTAGCCGCCTGGGCGCCAGCTTTGCTGGCTGCCTTGACCAGCTTCTCAATCAGCGGGGTGCTGATGCGAGGAGAGTTGGTCTTGCGCAGCTTCCATTCCTCACGCAAAAGCTTTGCCACTTCCGGCCAGTCAGCGTGCGATACCGCATCGTGCATGGCTCGCGCAATCTGGCCGATACGCTGAAAGTTGCCGTAGATTCTGCGCTCTCCATTGATATGCCGCTTGAAGACTTCCCAGTTATTGATTCCCGACTGCCGCGGCGCTCCCGTGTAGGCCAGCACAAACCGATGGTCCAACTCTTCCCGAGCCACGCGAACTGACTCATGGTGAATGCCGTCCGGGTCGAGACGGATCGCGCTCACGCCGCCGTAGAGCGCGGGATAATAATCCTGGCATCCGGTGGGAACGCGAATGATTTGTGCCTCCACGTTCTGTGCGATCTCGCGAATTTTCTCGAGCGCCAACTCCCTGCCGGTGAGCTTTGCCAGCGCGGCCGTGGTGGCAATCATCAGAGCCGATGAGCCGGAAATGCCCGCTCCGGCCGGTGACTCCGAGTTCGTTTCCAGCTCAAACCCACCTTCAGGAGCGAAGAATCGCACCAGATAGCCGGCAATGGCGTGCTTGAAATGCTTTGCCGAACAAAGCTGGTCAAGGCTGGCGAATTCTTCCGCTCGCCCAGTATCCAGCGACCGAAAACGAATCTGCTTTCCTTCCAACCGCTGAATACGGCAGCGCGTGAGCACACTCACGGCAAAGTTCACCGTCACCGCACCGGGATGAAACAGGTACAGCGGCCAGATGTCCATGGTGCCGCCGGCCAGGTCCACACGACACGGCGCATGGGCAATGATCGTGCGGCCAGTGCTGCTGGTTTCTCGAGTGGAGTTGGGCAAGGTCTATTCCGTAAAGAACTGGGCCATCTGGCGGAATTTCTGGTAGCGGTCATCCAGCAGTTGCTGCGGAGGCTGGCTCTTCAAAGTGTTGTAATGGCGCACCAGCACCTGGTCCACCAGCGCCGCTGCGGCATCATGATCTGTGTGAGCGCCTCCGTCAGGTTCGGGAATAATTTCATCGATAATCTTCATCTCTTTCAAGTCTGGCGCGGTAATGCGCAACGCCTGCGCCGCGGATTCCTTCTTCGACGCATCGCGCCACATAATGGACGCGCAGCCCTCGGGCGAAATCACCGAGTAGATGGAATTTTCCATCATGAACACACGATCTGAAACGGCCAACGCCAGCGCGCCTCCGCTGCCGCCTTCGCCTGTGACGGTTGTGATGATGGGCACCTCAATGCGCGCCATCTCGCGCAGGTTGCGGGCAATCGCTTCAGCTTGTCCGCGCTCTTCAGCACCCAGTCCGGGATACGCGCCGGGCGTATCAATGAAGGTGAAGATCGGCCGTCCAAATTTCTCTGCCATCTTCATGCAGCGCAGCGCTTTGCGATATCCCTCAGGATTGGCCTGGCCAAAATTCCTGTATACGCGCTGCTTGGTATCACGGCCCTTCTGGTGGCCGATCACCATCACTTCTTCACCGTGATAGCGCGCCATACCGCAGATAATCGCAGGATCGTCCCCAAACGAGCGATCGCCGTGGATCTCACTCCACTCGGTGAAAATGCGCTCCACATAGTCCAGCGTGAACGGACGCTGCGCATGCCGCGCCAGCTCCGTCTTGTTCCACGCGTTCACGTGGCTGCGTATCTGCTCGCGCAGAAAACTGATCTGATGCTGCAGGTGCTTGAGCTGGAGATGAGCATCATGGTCACCGACGGCCTTTGCCTCAAGCTCGGCAATCTGCTCTTCAATCGTCGCCAACTGGCGCTGCGCTTTTACGGCTGGGTCCAAATTAGCTCCTGGCCTTTAGCTGCTAGCCTCTAGCTCAAAAATTCTTTCGATCTTCCTGGGATCTGTATCGCTCAGCAGCAAGGAGCACGCCTCAGCCGACACTCTGCATACTCCAAGCGCCATCAGGCGCGATCACCAGGTTAGCCCATGGCGAAACGGGGTCCCCGGCTTGCGCGTCTTTCGCAAGCTGGGGCGTGAAGCCGTGGGTAACGATCACAAAACCGCAAAGCCCCGTTAGGGGCGACACAAGATCAATCGACAATGCGAACACTGCCTCGTCCGCACAACTCTTCCACCCGCGTGATAAACGAGCGGTCTGGACACACATTATATCCGTCCGCTTCCATCACCACCATGAAGTCGCCCGTACGTTCCAGGTCGAACAATACCTTGGCTTCGCCGCGACGTTCGCGGCAAATCCCGTGCAAAGCATCGATTGTTCCTTCAGATGCAGAATCCAGGGGTACCCGAATCCTGATTGACCTCGGCAGGGCAGGCTTGGCCTCTTCCAGCGGCGTGAGCTGCGCAATCGCGATCTTCGGGTTGGCTCCTTCTTCCACGCGGACGCTCGCGCGCACCAGCATCGGGATCTCCTGTTTCAAAATGTTTTGCAGCCGCTTGTACGCCTCGGGAAAGATGATGGCTTCGACTGTTCCAGTCATGTCTTCCATGACGGCATTCGCGTACAAATCTCCCTTGCGAGACTTCATCACCCGCACCGCGCTGATCACGCCGGCCGTGGTGATTTCGTCGCGGCCCGTGCCGCTGGTCATTTCAGTAATCTGAGCAGCGCTGAGCGCATGAAAATCCTGTAGCTTGTCCGCGTACTTCTCCAGCGGGTGCCCTGTGATAAAGAAACCCAATACTTCTTTCTCGCTGGCCAGGCGCTGATGCTCATCCCATTCCGGGACGTTCGGCAGCTTCTCCGCGTTGCCGTTCATCTGGGCGTCATCGGCAAACACGCCAAACAGGCCATGCTGGCCCAGCTCGTTGTCGCGCTGCGTCTTCTGCGCCCGCTCCATGGCTTTATCAAGGACAGCCATGAGCTGCGCGCGATTGCCAAACTCATCCATCGCGCCGGCCTTGATCAGCGACTCCATCACGCGTCGATTGAGCAGCCGCAAATCCACCTTCTCGCAGAACTCAAAGATGCTGGCAAACCGCCCAATCTCTTTGCGCGCTGCCACGATGGACTCAATTGCATTCCCGCCCACGTTCTTCACCGCCGCCAGGCCAAAGCGGATGGCGTTCTCATGCGGCGTAAAGTAGGCGTCGCTCACGTTGATGTTCGGAGGCTCCACGGGAATGCCCATATCGCGGCACTCTTTGATGTACTTCACCACGTTGTCCGTGTTCCCCGCCTGCGACGTCAGCAGCGCCGCCATAAATTCCACCGGATAGTGCGTCTTCAGATAGGCCGTGTGATACGCCAGGAGCGCATAGGCCGCCGAATGTGACTTGTTGAAGCCGTACCCGGCAAACTGCTCCATCAGGTCAAAGATCTTTTCAATCTTCTTCTGCGGGAAGCCCTTTTCCTTCGCGCCCGTCACAAAGCGCTCGCGCTGTTTGGCCATCTCTTCCGCAATCTTCTTGCCCATGGCGCGGCGCAGCAGGTCGGCTTCACCCAGGCTGTAGCCGGCCAGCACGTTGGCAATCTGCATCACCTGTTCCTGGTACACAATGACGCCCAGCGTCTCTTTGAGCAGCGGCTCCAGCTCCGGCAGTTCGTATTCAACTTTGCGGCGGCCCCACTTGCGCTCAATAAAGTCATCAATCATCCCGCCCTGGATCGGCCCCGGACGGTAGAGCGCGTTCAATGCCGTCAGGTCTTCGACGGTCGTCGGCTTGTAGCGACGCAGTACGTCCGTCATGCCGCCGGATTCAAACTGGAAGATGCCGGACGTCAATCCGGTGTGAAAGACCTTTTCATAGGTCACTTTGTCATCGAGCGGCACAGTCTGCATGTCAATCGCCTGGCCGCGCTGCGCAATCAGCTTCAGAGCGTCATCCACGATCGTGAGCGTGGTGAGCCCGAGAAAGTCCATCTTCAGCAGGCCCATCTTCTCCACCGCCTTCATGTCATAGGCGGTCACTATTTCGTCGTTCTTGGTTTTGTGCAGCGGCACCAGCTCGGTCAACGGCTGCGGAGAAATCACCACGCCCGCCGCGTGCACGCCGCTGTTGCGCACCAGTCCTTCCAGCTTCAACGCGGTATCAATCAGCTCTTTGATGTTGGTTTCTTTGTCGTAGGCCTCCTGCAGCGGCGGCGAATCCTTGAGCGCGCCTTCAATCGTGATGCCAATCGTGTTCGGCACCAGCTTGGCAATGCGGTCCACGTCGGTGTACGGAATGTCCATCGCCCGGCCCACGTCTTTGATGGCCGCCTTGGCTGCCATGGTGCCGAACGTAATGATCTGCGCCACGTTCTCCCGCCCGTACTTCTGCGTGACGTAACTGATCACCTCGCCGCGCCGGTTCATGCAGAAGTCAATATCAATATCAGGCATGGACACGCGCTCCGGATTCAGGAAGCGCTCAAACAGCAACTCATTCTGCAGCGGATCAATGTCCGTGATGCCCATCGCGTACGCCACCAGCGCGCCTGCCGCCGAGCCACGGCCAGGTCCGACAGGAATAGAATTTTCTTTGGCATAGCGGATGAAGTCCCACACGATCAGGAAGTACCCGGAGAACTTCATCTGCTGGATGATGGCAATCTCGCGCGCCAGCCGCTCTTCATACTCCGCGCGCGTCTTCTTCAACCGGCCTGCCTCCGCCAGCGACCCCAGCATCTCCCACCTGCGCGCAAAACCTTCCCGCGCCACGTGCTCAAAGTAGCTGTCCAGCGTGTAGCCACCGGGAACCTGGAATTCCGGGAAAGGATTCTCCACCTTTCGCACTTTATTAAAGGCGCAGCGCTCGGCAATTTCGAGCGTGCGCTTCACCACGTCCTCGCGGCCATCAAACAGCCGCACCATTTCCTCCGCGCTCTTCACGTAGAACTGGTCGGTCTCAAACTTCAGCCGGTTGGTCTCGTGAATGCTCTTGCCCGTCTGCACGCATACCAGCACGTCCTGCGCGTGGGCGTCGTCTTCGCAGAGGTAGTGGCTGTCATTGGTGGCCACCATGGGTATGCCCAGATCTTTTTCCAGCCTGAACAGGTCCGGATGGATCCTGTGCTCTTCCTTCAGCCCCTGGTCCTGGATCTCAATAAAGAAGTTGCCCTTGCCAAAGATCTCCTGGTACTGCGCCGCCGCGGCCTTGCCCGCCTCATACTTGCCGGCCAGAAAGTTCTCGCACACCTCGCCTGCCAGGCACCCGCTCAGCCCAATCAGTCCCTTGGAATGCTCCGCCAGAAACTTCTTGCTGATCCTGGGCTTGTAATAGAAGCCGTGCAGGCTGGCCTCGGAGGTGATCTTCATCAGGTTGCGGTAGCCTTCTTCATTCTCCGCCAGCACAAGCAAATGGTTGTAGGTATCGCCTTCGGGCGGCATCCTCTCCGTGTGGTGATCTTCTTTCTTGCAGATGTACAGCTCGCACCCCACGATGGGCTTAACACCCTTCTTCTGCGCCGCGTCCACAAAATGCACTGCGCCATAGATGTTGCCGTGGTCGGTCATGGCCACAGCCTTCTGTCCGATGTCGGCCACGCGCGAGACCAGCTTCTCCACGTCGCAAGCGCCGTCGAGCAGGGAATAATCGGTATGCAGGTGCAAGTGAACGAATTCAGACATGTTTAGGGCCTGTTTTCATTATATTTGCTTCGTTCGCTGCCCGATCCTGTGTATCTCTGTGTAACTGTGTGGAAAAACAGGTGTTTAACTGCTCTTCTTTGTGTTCCTTCGTGTCCTTCGTGGGTA
>DATEJX010000092.1:0-8040 GCA_035277785.1 Candidatus Angelobacter sp.
GGTTGCGTTGGTCGCCTTATCAAGGCTTTTTGAGGTGTGATTGTCAGCCGTATCCAAAGCCGCTCCGGTGTGCCGGGTGCCGATTTCTGTACCTTTTTCTGTGCTGTCAAGCACGGTACCGCTTCCCTGGATTGCCCCGCGCACCGAACTGCTGCCTCGGAGCGTGACGATGGTATCGCCGGAGGTTGCACTCAAAGCTGCGATTGTGTCGGCGGAAAAATCGCCGTCCATCTTGTCGGCAGCGAACCACTGCGGCGACGCAACCCAGACCGCTCCATTGACCGGAGCACCCATCTCACCGATGTTGATCACCGGCCCGTTTTGCGCGAGTTCCACGTCATCATCGCAGGAGTCCGCGCCGCAACCGTGATGACACATGCCCCTCCGAAGATAGAGTGCGTGCTTGCCTGAGGAACTCCACACCACCGGCCCGTGTTGTTCCGCCGCAATTGCGCCGGCCCGAGCGCCGCTGCTGATATCGCATGCCGTGTTCTCATGCGCCCCCGCATACCAGTACAAGGCCTGCGGATTTGATCCCGTTGGATTGGTAACAATGGCGGATACATGTTCCACATCCAGCGGATGCGGCCTGCGTCCGCAATCACGGTCCCAGAGCGTGTAGTAGTGGATTTCTATATAGTCGGAACCGTGCACAGGAAATACCTGGCCGTAGATGGTGCCATCGGGGGCGACTGGGGTGGGAACAACCTTGCCGGGTTCAAAGCTGGAAGGGCGAACCGCGCAGTCGGTTGCGCTGATCATGAACGCCGGCCGGAACTGCTCAAGCAGTGCCTGCTCCTGCTGATCAGACAGCCCATCTTTGTCTGTGTCGGTGTCGAGAGGAACTTGCGCGACGGCTACCGTGCTCAAAAAAATACAAGCCGCCAATGAAGCCAGATGCCAGAAGCCAATGCGGGTTTCCTGCATCTTTTCAGGATAAAACAAACTGGGTCGGATAAAACAATTCTGGGAAGCTTATCGAACTCGGACTTGCGGGTGATTCGCTCGCAGGCCGGATCCGGCCTTCATCACGTCGTTCATGATTTCGCCATCCTACCCATGAGAATTGATTCGCGTGTTTTCGCGTAATTCGCGGCTCCTCTGCCTTTCAATTCCGGCGATTCTGGCAATTTTGGCATTCTTGGCAATCTTCTGTTCCTACTTGCTCTTCGCTGCTGTACAGCTGGCTTCCCACTCCGCCTTACCGCCTTCATGCAGCGTTACCGGAACCACCTCACTAATATACGGACGTTCTTTCCCTCCCGTCGGCCATAGCGTGGCCTCGGGAGTAAAGTTGCGTGCAATCGATCCGTGATCATCCAGCACCAGGTCAGGATTGTTCCACTTACCACGGAACTCCAGATAAGGACGAGTATTTCCCGTGAACTGGCTCTTGAGCGTGTAGCTGTTCATATAGAAGCTGGCCGTCTTGCCGTTGGTGTCAAGCCGAATGTCTTTCTGGAAATCACCGCCCAGGTGGAGAGTGAATTTTTCTCCGCGCGGGGTGCAGAGCCAGGCATTGCCGTCCACGTGCGTCCTGCCCAGTTGTCGCCCGGTCTTGGGAGTAAACGTCATCATGATCACGTAGTCGCCGCCGGCCTTGCTGGAATGCATTTTTCCCCAGCCCGTCCATGAGGGGAGCACGTGGAAGCGGCCGCCCATGAAAAATCCCCACGGCGTGAACACGGCCGGTATCCCCACCAGAACAACGGCGATAAGCACAAGCACGACGACCCACTGGATGGGACCTCTGAGAGGCTTCACCGGATCCACTCCTCTTGCAATGAGTTTGCGCGGAAAAGTGTAGCGTAGAAGCTTGCTGGGAGCCTCAGGAATTTAATTTTGATATGGGTGTATCAACTCAGAATGCTCCGATGTCTGAAGTCCTTATCGCCCGTAACGTGATCACCTGTCTCGTCCTGAACGAGGGTGAGAAAACAGTTTGCCTGACCTCCGTGCAACCTCTGGCTTCCGGCGCGGTGTCAAAACTTATAGCCAGGCAAAGGCCGGGAACAGACGGAGGAATTCCAATGAAGCGCGCAAAAAAGAGCCAATCCAAACGTAAGCGCACTGCAAAGAGGGAAGTGCTGGTAACGGAAACCAGGCGAATCACGACCGAGCCCAAAGTCGAGATCCGCAAACCGGCAACCCTGGCGCAGGCGCTCACAGAACCTGAAGTTGCCGTGGTGAAGCCTGAGACAAAGGCCAGAGTTGTCCGGAGGACCGTCCGCCGCGCCGCATGAGCCGCGGAAAGAGTCACCTGTAAGCGATCGTGGCGATTTGACGATGCAGAGTTGTGCATGAGCACCCAAGACGACTCACCGCAACGGGCACAGCGGTCGCAAAGATCATGTGTCTTCTACCTGAGTGCTTGCGCACAGCGATCATCTGCGTTCCTCCCACCCCCCGGCGTACCCGTAGAGCTTGCCGTGGGTTCTGGTCATTTTGGCAATTCCTTCGCGCCCTTTGCGTCCTTTGCGGTGAAAGGTTTTTAGAAACCCTGCGCACGGGTACCACCGTAACGTCCCGCGTCTTAAGTCATCTACGTTTCTTAAGTTTCTTGCTCATAATAATGAGCAATTGGAATTTAACCGGCAGGAATCCGCCGGGTGCACAGGGTGAGCATGGAGCTGAAAGAGAAAGTTTCCGGCACAAGCATGCGAGAAATCCAGGCCGGACTGGAACGGCTGGAGCGCCAGGAGTGGTGGCGATGGGCCACCGCCCTCTTCATCATGCTGTTGTTAAGCCTGGGCGTCTTCTCGCTTTCACTTCCGGGTCCGCGCAAGGACCTTTTCACCCTCGATCACTGGAACCTCGCCATCCCCGGACTGTTTGCCACCATACTGGTCTTCAACATCTTCGTGGTTCACCAGCAGCTTCGAATCTCGCGGATGCGCCGCCAGCTCTCCGGACAAATTGGCATGCTGGCTGCACTGGAAGTGCTCCGGCCGGCTTCTGCGGAAGAGAAGGCAGGGCAGCGTGAGCAGCGCCAGGCGCCACGATTTCCCTTTGACCAGCGCCTGAAAGTCAAATCGCAGAGCGACGGCGAAGATATCGTTCTCTACGGCCGCATCATTGACCTGAGCGAGATCGGGCTGGGTGCTGTGATCTCCGGAACGCTCGAGCGCGACGCGACTGTTTCGCTCGAATTCAGCACCGGAGCCGGCAAACCCACTCTGCAGCTGACCGCCATGGTCCGCTACGCGCGCGGGTTCCGCCACGGCTTTGAATTTTCCGGACTGCTGCGCAACGATCTCGAATGCCTGAGATCTTGTTTTCCTGAAGCGGTTGCAGCAGTTAGCCGTTAGTTCTTAGGCATTAGCAATTAGCCTTTAGCTCTTGGCTCTTAGCTCTTGGCTTTTAGCTCTTAGGCAACAACAAATCCTTCCTGATCAGTGTTTATCAGTGGTAACAAGTTTTTGCTTTTGATCCGCGTCCATCCGTGTGTATCCGCGGTAAAAATCGTCAGCTGATTTTTCCTTCCAACTCCGCCCACCTTGCGTACAGCTCGTCCACTTTTTTCTGCGCGTCTTCCAATTCCGCGTGCGCTTCCACCAGGCGCGCCGCATCGCTGGCAATCGCCGGATCTTCCGCCGCAGCTTTTTTCTGCTGCAGACTCTCTTCCGCGTCGGCGATGCGCTGCTCAATCGTCGAATACTCGCGCGCATCCATGTAGGAAAGCTTTTTTCTGGAAGCTTCACCGGATTGCGCTGGAGCCGGCTGGTTGCCTCGATTAGCGAGGCTGTTTGTATCGCCAGGGTGGAGCAGGCCTTTAGGCCTCTGTCCCTGAGCGAGGTCATTTCGGTTGCCGGGGTGGAGCAGGCCTTTAGGCCTGCGATTGCCAGCACCTTTCTCCGGGGCTTCAGCCCCTGAGGTACCGTCGGGGCGACTATCCATCCATGCTTCCCACTGCGAGTAATCCGCAAACACTCCCGAGCTGCCCTCTCCATCCAGTCCCAATACCACGCTGGAAACGCGATCCAGCATGTAGCGGTCATGGGTCACCAGCACCAGCGCCCCGGCAAACTCCAGCAGGCTTTCTTCCAGAATCTCCAGCGTCGGGATATCGAGATCGTTGGTGGGCTCGTCCAGCAACAAAACGTCCGCCGGCTGCAGCATGAGCTGCGCGATGAGCACCCGCGCGCGTTCGCCCCCCGAGAGCCGGCTCACCGGCTGGTTGAGCTGCTCACTGGTAAACAGAAAGCGAGACGCCCATCCCGCCACGTGAATCACCCGGTCCTGATAGACCACGGAATCGCTTTCCGGCGCAAGCGCCCGCCGCAGCGTGACATCCTGCGGCAGAGGCCGGTTCTGGTCAAAGTACACAATGCGCAGAAAATCGGCGCGGCGAATCTCGCCGGAAATCGACTCAAGATCGCCTTTGAGCAGGCGCAGCAGCGTAGTTTTCCCGCTGCCGTTCGGCCCAACCAGCCCAACGCGTTTGCCTGCAGTCAGCAGGAAGTCCAGGTCAGTGAACAATGTTCTCCCGCCGATCTCGTAGGTCAGGCGGTCGAGTTCAATCAGCCGCTTGGTCTTGCGCTCCGTGGCTGAAAAATCAATATCGGCCGTCGCTGTGCGCGTGCGCGCGTTCAGGTCGCCAAGCTCGGTGATCAACTCATTGGCTTTGTCAATCCGCGCTTTGGCTTTCCTGGTACGGGCTTTGGCTCCGCGACGCAGCCATTCGATCTCGCGACGCACACGGTTCTCCAGCGCCTCCTGGTGGCGCTCCTGTGCGCGCAGGAATTCTTCTTTCTTTTCGAGGAATGCCGTGTAGTTTCCCGGAACCATCAACAAGCCATCCGGATAAGCGCGGCTCAGCTCCACCATTTCAGTAGCTACGTTTTCAAGGAAGTAGCGGTCATGGCTCACCACCACGCAGGCAAAGCCGGTAGAGGCAAGCAACTCCTCCAGCCACTCAATGCCTTCCAGGTCAAGGTGGTTCGTCGGCTCGTCCAGGAGTAAAACATCAGGTTGCAGCACCAGGGCTTCGACAATCGCCAGACGCTTGCGCCAGCCGCCGGAAAGGGAAGCTGCAGAGGCGACAAAATCTGTAAACCCCGCCCGTCCCAGCGACTCCACCAGCCTGCCTTCGCGTTCTTCAGGTGCAACTCCCGCTCGCAGCAGCGCGCGTTCAATCACCGAGCGGACTGCGTCTCCCGCCGCAAACTCAGATTGCTGCTCCACATAGGCCAGCCGCGTGCGTTTGCGTGTGGCCACCTCGCCCGAATCCGGCTCCATCTCGCCGGCGAGGATACGCAAGAGCGTCGACTTGCCGGAGCCATTCGGCCCAATCACGCCAATGCGGTCGCCTTCAGAAACTGTGAACCGGATTCGCTCAAAGAGCGGCACAGCTCCAAAGCGTTTGCTGATGTCCTGGGCGTTAATGATGGGAGGCATAGCTGGACTGATTTCAGGATAGCAGAGCCACCATCCGTAAAAGCCGCGCCGCCAGACAGACATTAAACCCGCTAATCTTGTTGAGCAGAAGGGAGATTCGGCCCGAATCTCGGTTATGATGCTCGTTGAGTTTGTGTCCAGGCGAATGCGTATTTCAGGAAAAACCTCAAAGCTGCTCGGCGTGCAGAAATCCGCGGAAACGGAACTGAACGCTCGGTTTGCCGGGATATTCGAGCGCTATCGCTACGTCGCCTTCGTCGACCGCCATGACCAGCTTTTTAAGGAGCACTGGACACCTGAGATCGCTGCCTCCGGTTATCGATTCTCGCGCTTCGAGCTGCGTGGTGAGCAGATTGTCCTGCACGGGACTCAAGTAGCCTGCGGGTTCATCTATCGCATCAGCATTGCCTTCCCGCAGGACCTGGTGGATACGCCTGAGGCCATCGAAAGCTACTTCGAGAAAAAGTGTGCGGAAGCTGCAGCTCGATGTGCTGCAAACGAAACCCTGCCGGAACCTGGTTCTCAAGAGCACCTGATTTAGAATTGACCACGTCATGGCAACCGCGGCTGTCAATCAGCAGACAAAACTGCAAAACCAAAACGGCCCCGTTCTCTTTTATATAGTCGCGCCGCTGATGCTGTGGGCCATTCATTGGGTTCTTCTGGCTGAAGTCGTTCAAGCACCAATGCAACTACTGATCATTGAAGCGCAGAGGCTCATTACCTCCATTCTCTTCGCGTTTCTTCTGGCGCTTTACGCGTCCCGAGCCAGCGAAGCCCGCGACTGGCGTTCTTTCAGCAGATGGTTTGGTGCGTTTGCCTTGCTGAATCCCATCGTGCAACCCATCTCGTTCTCGCTGTTGCTGTTTGAGATATTCGAAATTGCTAAAAGGCGAGTGCACGCCCGCCCGGCTCTCGCCAATTCTTAGTGTTCACAATCGACAGCTTTTATTCCCCACCCTTCGCCAAAACCAAAACCAAAACCAAAACCAAAACCAAAACCAAAACCGTTCTACTCAGGGATGATTCCAGTAGAGATTCGAAGATGCTTACCAGAGTTTTCGTCGTCAACGTCTCTGGCGGGAATTGCGATGCTTGCGCATCGCTAGGAATAGTTTGTCCTTGACAGGGCCTTCGCTCTTATCGAGGGCACCCGACGGTCTTTCAGACGGAAAGTTCGAGCCTTAGGCCGGCGCACCCGCAAGCACGAATTTGTCGTCAGACGGAGAACGGGAGAGGAGGTTGGGGTAAACTATGACGAGGTGAAACGTCTTCGCCAACTCGCAGGTCTTCTTACACTGGGCCTGACATTCGGATTGCCGATCATGGCCTGTCTGGTTGCCGGCACGGAAATGAGCGCAGCAGAGCGCGCATGCTGCAGGCATATGGCTCAGAACTGCGGATCTATGAATATGCCATCGTCGCACTCCTGCTGTCAGACAGAAGTTCGACAAGCGAGCCCGATGCTGCACGTTGAACCGGCACATTTTGTACCGCAACTTGCAGTGGCGATGACGGTAAGTGTTCCTATAATCACTCCCGTGGACGCTTTCCACGCTTTAAGTGCTGAACGGCATCCTCCGCCTGAATCACCGCCCAGTTATTCATCCATCATGAGAATCTAGTCCGGCTTTCTTTCGTTCCGGCAGGCGCATTTGTGTGCCTTGCCTCCCTGCAATTTCTTTTGGAGGAACGATGAAAGTCATTTTTATTTGTGCATTCTTCTTTTCTGTTTTCGTCCTGGCTTCCCGGGCAGAGGATCCGTTTGCGGCTGCGTCGCGTGCACTGCCACAAGAACATTCCCATGCCGCGCATGCTGTTCCGGCTTTGACTTTGGAAGAGCTTGAGCAGGTCGCGCTTCGCGCGAATCCTGAAATCAAACTTGCCGTACGGAGGGTTGTCACCGCGGAGACCCGCGTTTCAGGAGCTGGTGCCTTGGAGGACCCGTCTCTTATGTATCGTGGCTGGCAGGTGCCTCTTTCACAGCCCTGGAACTATAACGCGGCGATGAACATGTTCATGGTGGGCCAGGATTTTCCCGGCCCGGGCAAACGGGGACTGCGTTCACAAGTTGCCAATGATGCTGTAGCTGTTGCCAAGGCTGAACTTGAGGCCAAGAGACGCGAGATCTCCGCGGGGGTGCGGAAGGCTTTTTACGATCTGCTGCGCAATGGCGATGAACTGAAGATCCACGACGAGCAGGTCGCAATCGCGAGACAAGGACTGGAAGCAGCGCGGATCAAATACACAGTAGGCAAGGTTCCGCAACAGGATGTGCTGAAGGCACAGGTCGACCTGAGCAAATTGATTGAACACCTTGTGATGCTGGAGCAGGATGCGGAACTGGGCCGGGCAACGCTCAACACGCTGCTGGGACGAAATCCGGAATCGCCAATTGAGGTTGCGGGGCAATACACGCTGCCAAAACAGCTTCCATCGATTAACGAACTTGAACAACTGGCTCTCACAAATCGCCCCGAACTTGCGGCCCGCTCCGCGGCCATCACGCAAGCCCAGGATCAGCTGAAGCTGGCAAAGAAAGCCTATACGCCGGACTTCTCGGCAAATGCCGGTTACATGCTGATGCCGAGCGGTTCGGACCACCGCAACAACTACATGATTGAAGGTTCCATGACTCTGCCG
>DATEJX010000093.1:0-3344 GCA_035277785.1 Candidatus Angelobacter sp.
CCAGTCCTACCCAAACGCCGTCATCCATGGAGACGCCAAGTCCAACGGAAACACCCACTCCAAGCGAGACGCCAACTCCAACAGCAATGCCCACGCCTACTGCCTCTCCGACTCCACCAACGCTTTAAGGGCATCAAACACCGGAGGTTCGAGCAGGATATTGTGCTTAAGGCCCGGGACAATCGTTAGCGATACATCGTCGCCCTGATTCTTCAGCGCATCGGCATAGCGTTGGCTGAGTTCAGGAGGCGCAACTGGATCTTCGCCGCCCACCAGCATACGCACGCGAACACTGTGCGGGATCTTGCCCACCAGATCCATGGGTGAGAGGCTCTTGACGGGCGCCAGCCAGATAGGATTCTTTTGCACTTCGAGCATGTGTTTGCGCCAGGCGGGTACATCGCACGGACAGGAGACCAGCAAGGCAGCATTCGCCAACGCCGGCCAACGTCCCAGCAGGTCGGCAGTGATCGCCGCTCCCCCTGAGTGGCCGGCCAGTAGCGTGCTTGCGGGATGAAATTGTTGCTTGAGCTGCCTTACGATCTCTGCCACCGTGTCAACCACTTCAGGCGTGTAATTGTCGCCGGTGGTCAAACCCATTTCGCCGTCAGAGCGGTCTCCCGCGCCGTCCGTGTAGCCCGGTCGCAACAATGCGGCAACCACAACATTGTTCATCTGCAGTGCCGCTCTGCGGCTGAACTCATAGTGATAAGAAGGAGACGGCAGGTCGCCGTGCAGCACCACCATCAGGACCGGGCGGCTCCTCGGTTGCACTCCCGCCCCACGATAGATCACGGTCTTGATCCGCAGCCCATTCGCTGTAAGCCATAAGATCTGGCCGCTCTTAGGCACTGGGTTTGCCTGTCCCGACGCAGGCATGAAGTACAGCAGGATGAGCATGCCTGTGACGGCGGCTATCTGGCTGCGTTTGTATCTGGAGATTTGAGTTCGCATGCGCAGTTGTCGTGGCGATTCACATGCGCCGTTCATCTCGGTCCTTTACTGAATCCCAGCTCCTTCCAGATCTTTTCCCACCACCATATACCGTAAGCGCCTTCCGTGGAGAGGCGATAGCCAAGTTGATGCGCCAGAGCTATGATCTGCCCGCGATGGTGCGCGTCATGCGCAAACATATAGCCGAACATGGTTGCACCCGCAGGCCAGTCGCGCGTCCAGCTTCCGCGTGAAAATTTTTGCACACGCCGCTCTGAGTTCACTGAGAGCGCTTCTTTCAGCATGCGAAGGCATTGCACAGCACTTTTCTTGTGCGCCACCGCGGCCTGCTTCATAGTGCAGCGTGCGGGATCAAGTGCGGGCGGACACGGAAGGTGAGGAGCTGAGCGTTCAAGCCACGGCCGGCGACAGTTATGCATGTGCGCGAAGATTGCAGCAATCGTCCGCCCCTCACGAGTCTTCATCCCTAAAGGTTTGGCGCGCCACGCGCGCGGATCCAGGTGCTCTAGCAGAAGCTGGTTCATGCGGCCGTTCGCAGCAAAGATTTCCACCAGGACAGTGCTGGTTTCCGCACATTTTTCTTGCGGCTTCTTCATCTTTGTGGTTGCGCCCGGTTTTCTGCTGGTTGTCATTGTTCCTGATCGACCGGCCTCTTGCTTCTTTCAGACACTCGTCATAGATACTGGGTCGCTCGTATTGTACTTGCGGAGGGTGCGGTTAATCTGTGATAAAAATTACGCAACCGCGCAGACATGGGAAATCGTGTTCATCTTTTGATTCACGATACGAACAAAAAATGTCTTCGTTATTGGCAAAACTCCCTTCATACCTTAGAGTCGTATGAAGGGCTCCCGAAAGAAACTGGCAATGCACGGAAACCCGGTCGCTGCTTCGAACGGGTATTCGCGCCCAGGATTTCAGCTACGCGCGGACTCAGGACAAATTACGAATGCCGAAGACACGATCCGTTGGCTCCCAGGAATCCAAATTGCTCTCCACGCCAGAGTATATTGCTCTGGCCGAATTCCGGTATCAGCTTCGCCGTTATCTCCGGCAGATGGAAGAACACGCCAGAGCCAGCGGGAATCATCCGCAGCAGTACCAGCTTCTGCTGGCCATCAAAGGCCTGCCGCCTCCACGCGTGCCCAGCGTTACTTTTCTTGCCGAACGCATGCAGATGAATCACAACAGCATGGTGGAACTGGCTGATCGCTGCGAGAAGCGCGGTCTCATTAAGCGCGTGCGAGAATCAGATACGGACCGGCGCCAGGTGACCCTGGCCATCACTCCGGAGGGAGAGAAAGTTCTGCGCCAGCAGGCCAGCGCTTCTCGAGAGGAACTCCGCAATATCGGGCCCATTCTGGTCTCCGCTTTGCAGCGACTGTTGCGGCAGCATAAGGCCCTGACCAATCGCAAGAAATAAGTCCGGCGGACGCAGGCTGGCATAGCCGAGGCTCTCCTGCGCCAGGTCTTTATGCTGCTTCCCGCATGTATTCCGGCTTGGCCTGTTCCCGTAAAACCTTGCGCAACTTCAGCCGCGCTTTGTGAAGTTGTGATTTGCAGTTTCCCGCGCTGCATCCCAGGATCTCTGCCATCTCCTGGTGTTCATAACCCAGAATGTCATGCAGGGAAAATACGAGTCGATAGCCGGGAGGCAGGGACCCAAGCGCCCGCTCCAGCGCAATGCGATCAATCGAGTGCGTGAGCAATTCGTCTTCCGTGCCCAGCACTGGAGGAGGCGTCTCAGTGTCTGCCGGCCCGGCAACTTCCTCAATGGAAGTCTCTCGCCAGGGCTTCTTGCGCAGACTCATCAGTACCACGTTCACGGCAACGCGGTGCAGCCAGGTGGAAAATGCGGATTCTCCGCGAAAGGTGTGCAGCTTGCGGTAGACCTGAAGAAACGCTTCCTGCATCAGGTCTTCCGCGTCTTCAACGTTGTGTACCATCCGCAGACAGAGGGAATAAATGCGGCGTTTATGAGATGTATAAAGAAGGGTGAATGCCTGCTGGTCGCCGGCCTGCGCCCTGCGAATGAGTTCACGCTGGTCCGGCATCTGAAGCCTTACTGAGGTTGCATTTGCTTGTTTAAGCCACGGCGTCATTGTTACTCCAATCAACTGAATCCTGGATTTGGTTCGCTGCTTTTATGGACAACAGTGAGAAGGAGAGTTACGAGTGGTATCTAACAGATAAGAACCACCGGGGCGGCAGGACGCCCGTGCGGCAAGTTTGAAATCGTATCGAACAGGGAAGCACACGAAAGCTGCGATGAGACAAAGTTCACCAGAAATTCAGGAACGGCAGTGGCCAGAAGCCAGAACACCTGGTCTGCAAAGTGCTGAGCCTCCAGAGTTGTTTTTGGCAGAGCGAATCCGGGCATGACAAAGATG
>DATEJX010000094.1:0-8849 GCA_035277785.1 Candidatus Angelobacter sp.
GTGGGTCTGGAGGAGTCAGCTTTACGCCGCTACCCGCATGAGTTTTCCGGCGGGCAGAGGCAGCGAATCGGCATTGCTCGCGCGCTCATCCTCCGGCCTAAGTTCATCGTTTGCGATGAACCGGTTTCCGCCCTCGACGTCAGCGTAGGCGCCCAAATTGTGAATCTACTCAAGCAACTGCAGCGGAACTTTGGGCTTACGTATCTGTTCATCTCCCACTCCATGCCGGTGGTGCGCTACCTGTGTGACCGTATTGCCGTGATGCGCGCGGGAGAAATCGTGGAACTCGGCGGCGCCGAGCAGATCACTTCACGCCCTGCTCATGAATATACCCGCACGCTGATCGCAGCCACGCCTGAACCCGAGTTCAAGTTAAGTTGACCATGGTTTTGGTTTTGGGTCGGCGGTGGTGTTGCGGGGCTGACTGCTGAGTGCTGAATGCTTGCTATTGCTTACCCAACAACCTGATCCGTCCGTTGAGTGTTCTGTGGTCCTGTCCAAACAACGCCCCGAACGTAGGTGAATCCACGTTATTGTCGACGGCCGGGAAATTGGGGCTGTTTGTTACATTCTCAATTCCAACGCGTGCTGCCCAGCGATAGCCGTGGAACGTGAACTTCTTTTCAATGGCCGGATTCAGACTAAAGAAGTGAGGCAGGCGGAAAACGCCGGGCGGATTTACGATCTGGCCGAAGTTGTTGACCGTCGCAAACGGGAACCCTGTGTGATAAAGCAGTGAGTAGGCAAAATCAAACTTCTTGAACTTCCAGAAGGATGGCAGGGGCGTGGAACCCCATGCCGTAACCTGATTCGGCGCGTCCCACGGCAACGGACCTCCTGCCTGCGTTCCGGTCGTAAAGTTGTCAATGCCGAAATCAATGCTCTCATTGGAACGGGCATTGGACCGCGTGTAAGAAACCAGCATGGGATAGCCGCGCTTGAATTCTTTGCGTAGCGTGATTTGGGCTCCATCGTAGCGGTCGGTTTTCTGATGACCCAGCAGGAACGTGCCGTTGGCCTGAGGCTCATAAGCCCACACGTTGTTCCCATGGCGACTGAGAAAATCCACACGAACATAAACCCGGGCCGGCAATCGCCGCTCCAGCCCCACACTCCAGTTCACGAATCGTGGCAGCGTAAGCAATCTTGGATCAGCGATAAACGTTGCCGGAAAGGTGGTAACCACAGGCGCGCCGCATGTATTCGCCGAAGTGGGGTTGCACAGGAATTGGTCAACGCGCGTCCCCTGCACGGACTGGCCCACTTCAAAAAGGTTTGTGCGATCGTAGTAGATACCAATTCCGGCTGACAACTTGGTCTCGCTCGCAGCATCCAGCATCGCCGAACCAGCTATGCGCGGCGAAAATACGTCGCGGTCAACAAAGCTGTCGTGGTCCCAGCGCGCGCCGCTCTCCACTGTCACGCGATCAAATCCGGTCCAGCGGTCCTGCACGAATGCGCTTGATTCCTCTGTGCTCAGGCTGAAATGGGGAACGTTGGAGAAAGTGATGTTTCGTAGCGGCGCTCCGTTGATGTCCTGGAACAGAATCTCATTGCGCGTGGCCTGCCCGTTGTACAGAACACGGTCAACGCGACCACCTACCGTGAATTGGTGCTTGCCCAGAAAACTCCACGGCCGTAGATACAGGTTTGCAAATGCCTGCGAACGAGCTGAGCCGGTATCGCTGTGGAGATAGTAGTTGCCCTGCCGCCCCGTCGGAGTCAGCAAATAGTTTTGGAAACCCTGCGGCAGCACAAGACTCTTGGTGTCATGCTGCGCCACACCAAATTCCAGCAGTGTGTTGCGCGCGAAGGTGATCTGATCTTTCAAGGTAAAAAGGTCGAGCCTGGAATGCTGGTCGGTGGAAACACTCACCGGATCAAAAGCGGTCAGCCCGGCGTCGCTTGCATTGAACACGTTGACAAGCGCACTGGCGGTTACAACATTTCCGGGCGTCAGGTTTAGACGCAGGCGCGCCATATCAGCCGTGCGCCACTGATGGGTGCTGTCTGCTCCATCAGGAAGTTCCTTCACAATAGTCAGGTCGTTCTCGCCTTCGTGCGATACATCAAACCACAGCTTGTCCTTGATTAGCGGGCCGGAAAAATAAGCGCGCGGGGTCCAGTTGTTCAGGTGAACACCCTTCACGTTCTGGAAGGTAGGAATGAAGTCAGTGGCATTGAAGCGGAACTTGTTGTCTCCATCCTGGAGTTCCAGGTCAGTCAGCCCGCCGGAACCTTTGCCGAACTCCGCCGAGTAACGGCTGCTGCGCACATCGATTTTCCGCAGCACATCCGGGTTCATGCGCACTCCCAGAGCGCCGGAAGCCGGCTGGCTTACTTCAAATCCATCGAGATAATCCTGCACCTGCTGCGTGCTCGAACCGGCAACATGAATTTGTCCGCCATTGTCTGCCACTACTCCGGGAATAAACCGCAACACATTGCGATAATCACGCGTGGTGGGATAGGGAATTGTGGCGATGTCTTCCACCGTGAGCGATTGCGAGCTTGTCACCTGTTCGGGATCCACTGGAGACGTCTGGGCTGTGACCTCAACTTCCTCCCGATATTCGCGTACCGGCTGCAGACGAACTTCAACCGGCATAGTAGCCCCCGACGGGACCTCCACTTTGCTCACAGAAGCCGTGTAGAAACCTTCTCTCTGCACTGAAAGCTTGTAAGTCCCGGCCGGAAGCCGGTCTAGCAGGATATGACCTGTAGGCGTGGTGTGCTCGGAAAGTGTTCTCCCATTCTGCTGCAGCGTTACCACTGCAGAGGCCAAAGGTTGACCATTCTGGTCAGTGACAGTCACGTCCAGCTTTCCCGGAGGCGTAGCCTGACATAAGGCCGCAGCAACGCTGGTTACAGCCAGGCACCAGAGTAGGAGAATGATCGGGCCACGACGGTTGGTTGTTGTAAACAATTCATAACCTGCGAACAGGCTTCGCAGGGCTCCCTACTTTTAGAAGAGTATAAGAGTATTCTATTCCGATTCAGAGAGGAGTCACCACATCGCTGGGTCATGACCTGAGGGCGTCGGTCCTGGCCGTGTTCTCGCGTCACAAATGAACTTTAACGTTGCTCTGCTGCAAATATCTCCCGCTGGAAGTGATCAGGACAAAAATCTGTCAATCGGCCTTGCGAGCTGCCGGAAAGCCAAATCGTTGGGAGCCGATCTGGCGGTATTTCCTGAATTGTGGAGTATCGGTTGTTCTGGTGCGCCGCTCCATGACGACGGCCGGCGTGACTGGCTCGCCTCTGCCATCTCTCAGCAGAGCAGTTTTGTTCAAGCGTTCGCTGATCTTGCTCGCAAGATCAATCTCAACATAGCCATCACTTTCCTTGAAACTCATCAGCCTCTTCCCAGAAATTCGACCTGCATCTTTGATAGCACCGGTGAGGTGGCGCTCCAATACTCCAAGGTGTTTATCTGCAATTTTGGACAGGATGAAGTCTCGAAATCCAACCCGCAACCTGAGGAGATTGGCTGTGACTTCAATTGCAGTCCGGGCGATTCATTCAACATTTGCACGCTCCAAGGCGCGAGAGCGCAAGCACGAATCGGCGCCATGATTTGCGCTGATCGCGAATTCCCTCTCCCTGCCAACCAATTGATGCTGAACGGAGCCGAAATCATTGTTGTTCCGAACGCCTGCAACTGGGACGAGATTCGAAGCGCCGGGCTCAAAACGCGCGCTTTTGAAAATCTGGTCGGAATCGCCATGGTCAATTACCCATCGCCAAAGAACAACGGACATTCACAAGCGCACACCTGTGTGGCCTGGAGAAACGGTCAACCAGCGAATACTCTGATTGCGAACGCTGGGGAGAACGAGGAGATTATCCTCGCACCCTTTGACGTGGATGAAATTCGGGCGTTTAGAAAAAAAGAAGAGTGGCGCTTAAACTACCTTCGGTCCCGTCCGCTGATCCGCTGAGCCTTACTCTGTCGCTCCCGGCGCTGACTCCACCACAATTGCCTGCGGCTTGCGGGACTCCGGCTTGGTGCCCGACTCGCCTCTGGGTTCGCTTGGGCGGGCCGCCCGTTCATCGAACTTCCCGAAGATCATCTTGCCGGCCGTTGTCTGCAGGACAGAGGTCACTGCGATGTCCACATTTTTGCCAATGAGCTTGCGCGCGTTGTCCACCACCACCATGGTGCCGTCGTCAAGGTATGCAACGCCCTGGTTGTACTCCTTGCCTTCTTTCAGGATGAACACGCGCATAGTCTCGCCTGGCAGGACAATTGGCTTTAGAGCATTGGCTAGTTCATTGATATTCAACACTTCAACGCCTTGCAGCTGGGCGACTTTATTCAAGTTGAAATCATTGGTGATGATTTTGGCTTCGTAAGCCTTGGCCAGCTCGATCAGCTTCAAATCCACTTCCCGAATGGTGGGAAAGTCATCTTCCACAATCTGCACGTTGACCGTAACAATCTTTTGCACCCGCTGCAGGATATCCAGGCCGCGCCGTCCACGATTCCGCTTCAGCGAGTCAGCGGAGTCTGCCACCAATTGCAGCTCGCGCAATACGAATTGTGGGATCACCAGAATGCCATCGAGAAAACCCGTCTCGGCAATATCCGCGATGCGACCATCAATGATCACGCTGGTATCCAGGATTTTGAAGCTTTTGCGCCCCTGCTTTTCCGCGCCAAAGATTCCACCAAGCGCGGCCAGGTTCAGCAGGTCGCCTTTGTTGGCCCCAACCACCAGTCCCACATACGACATCAGCAGCATCACCATGAGCTGCATGAATCTTTGTGTTTCCGGGTGAGTAATGCTGTTTCTGAGAACGACACTGAAAAGGTAGGCGCCAAGAATGCCCAGGATGCTTCCTATCACCGCGCCGATGAGACGCTTCAGGCTCATGATGCGCAGGCGCATCTCAAACCCTACCACGATCACGCTCATGGCAATGCCCGCACCAACAGCCGGCCAGCCTCTGAGTCCGAATGGATGCAGGAACAAGCAAGTGACGGTTACAACAAGAATGAAAGCAAGACGAATGAGTAACAGGTCCATAAGGACCCCTCCCGACCGGGGCCGCCGCTGGTCAAGGTGATATGAAATAAATCAACTCGCAGTACCTTGGATAACTAGCTGCCCCCACAGCTTATCCGGAGCAATAATTAAAGAAAAAGCCCCGTTCTCTAAGGTCGGGCTCAGTATACATCAGTTCACGCTTCGGCGTGGCGGCATCTTCCTGGTTATTAAGCGCGAAAATGCTCACAGGCCCTTTGCTGTTGACCGCTCGCGTCTCTGCACGGCATCTTCTTTGTATGCTCTAGTTGTAGCAGTTCCTTACTCTCCATTTACAAATTGGCCGAAAGTAGATGAGCGGCCCGGTCATCCCTGTGTATGAGGGCTGACTTGAAAAGCCGGCGCCCGAAATCTCGGGGGAGAAAAGGCGCCGGTTTTTTCCCCCTTTCCTCTCCCGCGCGAACCCCCAGAGAGCGAACGCAGCCCTCTGAGTTCCGAATCGGCAACGGTAAATCGTGAGGTTGAGGCATAAACACTTTTGGCTGATCCGAAATCCGTTTTTAGGCAGCACCATCCCTCGGACCGGTATGGTGGCAGGCAACCCGCGGTCGGGGGTTACTCTCTGCACAAGGGTAATGTTGCCGTGATATGCATGAATATGCGAGAGTATCGATTCGCAAGACCTTTAAGTGAGAATCGCGGCCGCGTACGGATACGCGACGGCAACAGGTGATACATGGCAAAGAAAACTCAAGCGCGCACGTACGATGAAGCAGTAGCATGGCTTCGTGATCATGGCTTTGATATTCTCGAAGCCCCTGGAACTAAGAATCGTATTTTTCTCAAGAAGCTGAACTGCTCCGCCGCAATTGAAAAAACTCCGGAAGACGGCGTGCGTATCTTCGCGAAACCCGGCTATTTGATCGGCAGCGAAATTTCCCGGCTGGTCGACAAGGGTTATCAGAAATTCCTGAAAACTACCAAGACCGAAGTACCAGCCACGGCAGATCATCTCAAGGCTTTGCATGAATTTTCTGAGGAGTTGCGTGAAGCGGTTGGCGATGTGAGCCTGTACAACGAATCCCTGGGTACTGTCAGTGATCGCTACGTCTATGACCGCGTAAAAGACCGCGACCTTCCGGAAGCCCAGCGGCCCAAGCGCGCCTGGCAAAGCAAGCAGCCGGAAACCAGTCCCAAGCGAGCTTAGAGTTCTTTGAGCGACGTCGCTTTCCTGTGCTGACCGAATCTGAGTGGCAGCCGATTTTGACATTTCTCCGCCAAGCACCTAGACTCCTTCCCGACCGAGGAGTTGCAGTCAATTTTGATTTGCAAGAAGGAGAACCAGCATATGATGCGGAATATTGTTCGCATAATTACCGTTCTTTGCGCGTTGGGTGTATTCAGCGGAATCACGTTTGCCCAGGCGGGTGGAACAGACCAGAGCACAACCAGCAGCAGTACGAAAAAAGCCAAATCGAGCAAGAAGTCCAGCAGCAAGAAAGTTGATATCAATTCCGCCACAAAAGAGGAGCTGACTGCCACAGGCATTGACGAGGCTGCGGCCCAGAAAATCATTGATGGCCGCCCCTACAAAACCAAGAAGGACCTGGTGACCAAGAACATTCTCACCCAGGACCAGTATGACAAGGTCAAAGACCAGATAATTGCTCACGGTGGGAAGAGCAAGAAGAGCGCCAAGAAAGACACAGACACAACAAAGTAGCTGCTTTAGGATTTTTCCTCGGCGCTCCGTGCGGAGCGCCTTTTCTTTTGAGCTGCCTTTGATCCGTCCTGCCACTCAACATCAAAGACCTGGACCGGCTCTGAACGCCCGCGTACGCGTCGTGCCCGCAACTTGCGCAGCTTGAATTCAGGTCCAAGTTCATCCGCTGTAGACTGCGAAATCAAAACCTGCCCGCCGGCGGCATCGTCCATCAGGCGTGATGCAATATTGACCGCATCGCCGACCACGGTGTAATCGAGACGACGCGGCGAGCCGATGTTTCCAGCTGTGGCGGTTCCCGTGTTGATTCCAATGCCCACGGCAAGTTCGGGCCAGCCTCGTGCTGTTGCATCGCGGTTTATCTCCGCCATTAGACGCTGGATCTGTAGTGCGGATTGCACCGCATTCACTGCGTCATTCTCCTTCGAGATCGGCACACCGAAAACCGCCATCACTGCGTCTCCAATATATTTGTCAATCATGCCCCCGTGGTCCAGGATCACATCCGTCACGCGCGTGAAGTGTTCATTCAGCACCTCCACCACACGCTCCGGTTCAGTGCGTTCGCTGAAGTGGGTAAAGCCGCGGATGTCCGCGAACATGACGCTTACTTTCTGGTTCACCCCGCCCAGCCGAATTTGCGGGTTTGCAGCCACCATGTCTGCTACTTCAGGGGCAAGAAAGCGCTCCAGAGCCAGGCGCTGTTCCGCCTGCTGCGCAATCTTCCTGTGAGCCACCGCATTGTCAATGGCAGCTCCGGCCTGCGCCGCAACCAACGAGAACACATTCAATTCTTCCTGCGTAAATGCGCCCGCCTTATCCATATTGTCCACATAAACCACGCCAAAGAGGCGCTTGGCGCCGAGAAGCGGGGCACACATGGCGGAGCGCAGGCCGGAAATCTTCAGGCTTTCACTGCCGCTGAATCGCTCATCTGCGCTGAGATCGTCAATGAGGATCGGCTGCCGCTCTCTTCTGATGAAGTCGAGCACGCTTTGGCTGAGCATGATCTGGGATTGGCTTCCCGAGTGCGCGGGATCCCGATAAACCACCTCGCTCTGCTGCATCACTTCCCCCGATTCGTCAAACAGCATGACAAAACCGCGTTCCACTCCTTCAATCATGGAGGCCAGCGTAATCACCTGCCGGCTGATGTCATCGAGGGAGAGCTTTGAGTTGAGCGCCTTGCCGGCTTCGTAGAGAACCGTGAGCAGATAATTTTCTCGCTCCAGTTTGCGCACACGGCTGGCCAGGTCACCTGAGGCATCGGGCAATTGTGTGCCGCGGGCCAATGCCACCTGCCCGGTGCGTCCGCGCATGATCTGGTCCAGCGTGGATGGCCATTCGGCCCGGCGTACCTGTATGCCTTTTTCGTCAACATGCTCCAGGCGCAGAGCATATTGCCCAACCTGAACTACGTCGCCGTTCTGCAGTTCGCTTTCTTCGTTGATCTTTTCGCCGTTGCGAACAATGCCGTTGGTGCTGCCGCGATCAGCAATGGAGACTTTGTTTTCGTGAAGTTTGATGACCGCATGAAAGCGGCTGACGCTGGCATCATTGAGCACCAGGTCATTTGCGGTGCCGCGACCCAGAGTGATGACTGGCTTGGTAAGCTCCAGTACACCTCGTCTGCCGTCGGGAGAAGAAATGATTAGGCGGGGCATAGAAACAGAACAGCTTTACTGTTTCTCTAGTATCTCATCCAGGTTAACAATCTTGCCCATTTGCACACGGATATTGCGCTGCACGGTCTTGTAGCCGTCCATCTGCAACACGATGCTGTACACACCGGGTTCTGCTGGCCAGCGGGCATTGGTTTTCTTGGGAGCTGTCTTACCGTCCACAACAATGGTTGCTCCCTCCGGCTCCGTGCGGATATGAACCAAACCCTTTCCTTCCGGCACGGTGTTTTCCGCTCCGAACATTCGCTTGAGCAGGCTGCCGTTGCTGCCGTTTTCCACTTGCTGGCCCACGCTCAACAGCACCGGTGAAAAGCTAGCTGTCTGCCCTTCTGCAACGTCTTCATCCGCGATGGCGTCTTTGAAGGCGGCCTTGCGGACCACCACTCGGTGCGGACCTTTTTCCACCGTAAGCTGTGCCGGCGTGGTCTTGCCCGTATCTTTGCCGTCCAGCCAGAT
>DATEJX010000095.1:0-19204 GCA_035277785.1 Candidatus Angelobacter sp.
CGCAACGCCACCATGGGATCCACCCTTGAGGCGCGCCATGCCGGGATATAACAGGCAAGGAGCGAGACAGCCGCCACAATCAGAATGACTGCCGCAAACGTCAGAGCATCAGTGGCTTTCACGCCGAACAGCATGCTGTTCAAGGATGCTATAAACCGGCCCGCAAGCAATGAAAGCGCCACGCCGCCAGCCAATCCAATGGCGGTAAGCTGCAAGCCTGATTTCAGCACCATGCCCACAACATTGCTCCTGGTTGCACCCAGTGTGATGCGTACACCAATCTCATGTGTGCGCTGGGCAACCGCGTAGGAGATAACGCCATACAGTCCGATTGCAGTCAGCACCAGCGCCAGCCCCGCGAACCCTTCAAGCAGCATTGCCTGAAACCGCGGCGTCGTCAGCGTGGCTGCCAGATATTCGTCCATGGTCTTGATATCGTAAAGGGGCAAATCAGGGTCCATCGAGGAAACCACGTTGCGCACAGCCGACGTCATGCTGTGCGGATCAACGCTGGTGCGCAGGCATACCGCCATGGATCCAAAGTTCAGTTGCGTATCAGGAATGTAGTATTCAGCGCGGTCTTCCACGTCAAGGCGACGGCTCTTCACGTTCCCCACCACACCCACTATTTCCCGTGGCTGCGGTTCACCATGATTGGTGGCGCCGGGCGTCATGTGCTTTCCCAGCGCATTTTCGTTAGGAAAGAAACGCTGCGCGAACGCCTGGTTGACGATCACAACACCAGGAGCCTTTTCGTCGTCCCTTTGGGTAAAGTCGCGGCCAGCGATAAGCGGGATATCGAACGTGTGAAAGTAATTTGGAGTCACTATTTTTATGTCAGCGGAAGGCTCATCTGATTTTGGCACTGGCCGGCCTTCGATAGTAAAAGTAATGATGGAACCGTTTCCGCTGAGCGGAAGTGGCGTAACTGCCGCCACGGAACTAACCCCCGGCAGCGCTTGCAGCCGGGGCAGGAGCTGCGTGTAAAACTCAATTTGCTGCTGCTCGTTGTACTTCTTGTCTGGGAGATCGAAGTTGATGGTGAGCACATTATGTGTGTCCATACCCGGATCCACCGACAAAATGCGATGAAAGCTGCGCAGCAGCAAGCCGGCGATCACTAATAAGGCCAAGCCAATCGTGGTCTCCGTAATCACCAGCGCACCGCGCAAGCGCAGGTGAGCACTGCCGGCCGTTGTGCCACGGCCTTCTTTCATAAACTCAGTCAGATTTGGACTGGACGCGCGTAAGGCCGGAACCAGGCCAAATGCAATGCTTGTCAGCACCGCAATGGCCGCGGTGAAGGCGAGCACGGTACCATCAAGACTCGCGCTTTCAATGCGCCGCATATTCTGGGCATTGAGACTGATAAACACCTTCAACGCAAGCATTGCCAGGGGGATACCCAGGAGAGCTCCGGCAACTCCCAGGGCAAGGCTCTCGGTAAGCATTTGCCGCACCACGCGGGTGCGTCGAGCGCCAAGGGCGGCACGTACCGCGATTTCCCGATTACGCTTGCTGGCGCGGGCCAGCAGAAGGTTGGCCACATTCAAACAGGCAATCGCCAGCACCAGGGCCACTGAGATTAGCAGGAGAATGAGCAGCGTGCGATTCTTGCCCACAAGATGCTCGCGTTCTTCAGTAACAATGGCAACCGGAAATTTCTTGTTTGTATCCGGGTATTGCACCGAAAGGTTGCGCGTAATCACGTTCATTTCTTCCCGCGCCGTTTCAAGTGAGACACCAGGATTCAGGCGCGCCACCGCCTGGAGAAAATGGGCGCCGCGTTCTGCCGTGATTGAGGGATCCTTCGGGTTGGTGGTTTCTGCTTCAGGAGCATATGTTCGCCAGAGTTGTGGCGCGTCGCCCTCCATGGGAAAAACATAACCCGGCGGCATCACGCCCACCACCGTATAGCTTTGCTTATCCATCGTGATTGCCCGGCCCACTATGCCGCGGTCTCCATGGAAAGCTGATTCCCAGAGCTGATGGCTCAAGACCACCACGCGCGTGCCTGGCTTTTCTTCGTCACGCGTGAAACCACGTCCAAGAAACGGCTGCTGGCCCACCACGTTGAAAAAATCGCCCGAAACGGTCACACCAAAGATATGCAGCGGTTGCGCCAGGCCTGTGAGAGTAAAGCTGTCACCATGATAAGAGGCCATTCCGCTGAAAGACTTCGCATTCGCCCGCCAGTCGAGAAAATCGGGATAAGAGATCGCAAACGGACGCGCCACGTCCTTCTGATTGGAGAAGCCTGACGTCACATACAGAAGGCGATCTGGTTCAGGAAACGGCAGAGGCTTGAGCAGTACAGCGTTGACTATGCTGAAAATCGCTGTGTTGGCTCCGATTCCGAGTGCTAGGGTTATGACGGCAATCGCCGTAAAACCTGGGGATTTGCGCAACATGCGCAGAGCAAATCGGAAATCCTGGATGATTGCAGTCACACTTCACCTCTCTGCAAATCAGCGGTAAGGTCTCGCGACCTTACCGCTGCTGAACACTGTTTACCTGAACTTTCGAGGGCAAATGGACACGCATCGAGTCGCATGCCCTGAGTCTGGCTGGCGACTTGCAATCGGCATAGCTGAAATAATTGCTAACTGCTGATTACCAAGTGCCTTCTTACACCATCTCCGCCTGGCGGGCGGCTTCAGTCTCTTCCACCACTTTGCCGTCGAACAGGTGGACGGTACGCTCCGCGTGCTTGGCAAAACGTGCATCGTGCGTCACCATGCAAATGGTCGCGCCTTCGCGGTGCAGCTGCTGCAACAATTCCATCACTGCTTCGCCGTTGCGCGAATCCAGGTTTCCGGTGGGCTCGTCCGCCAGCAGGATTGAGGGTGATCCGCCCAATGCGCGAGCCACGGCAACGCGCTGCTGTTGACCGCCGGAGAGCTGTGACGGGTAGTGCCGCATGCGGTGCGCCATGCCCACCTTCTCCAGCGACTCCTGCACGCGCTTCTTGCGCTCAGCGGAAGACATGGAGCGATAGGTCAGTGGCAGCTCTACATTCTCATAGACCGTGAGATCGCCAATCAGGTTGAAGCTCTGGAAGATGAACCCGATCTCCTGGTTGCGAATCCGGGCGCGGTCAGAAAAGTCCAAACCCTGGACTGCCCGTCCATTGAGCGTGTATGACCCGTCGGTAGGCGAATCAAGCAGCCCGATGATAGAGAGCAGCGTGGATTTTCCGCAGCCGGACGGACCAGCAATGGAAACGTATTCGCCCTTGTTGATATCCAGATGAATTCCGGATAACGCATGTGTCTCCACTTCGTCCGTATAAAAAACCTTGGTTACAGTTTCCAGTCTGATCAGAGTTTGTCCGCTCGCCACGCTTTTCTCTCCTTGTGATGCAAAACTAATTTCTTACTGTGTTAATTACCGATCCAGTCGGATATGGTCATTGGCATCCCAGCGGCTCATGTCGCTCAGGATCACCTGGTCGCCTTCCTTCAATCCACCCAGAATTTCAATGGTATTGACTGAACTGCGGCCCAACTCTACTTTCACCCGGGTTGCCGCTTTGCCATCGGGATCGATCTTGAACATGCTGACAGTACTCTTTTCCTGTCCAAACGCCGGCCTGCCCACATAGAGCACATCAGTCAGGCGCTCCAGCGTAATGGTTCCATCCACGCTCAGGTCGGGGCGCGCCCACTTCGGCAGCGCTTCATCAAATTTGACGTCCACGGTTACAGTGCCATTCTGTACAGCGGGATCAATGCGGCTGACACTGCCTTTGACTATGCCGTTGTGCGTATCAATCTCTGCACCCTGGCCAATGAGAATATCTTTCGCCTGGGTCTCAGGGATCTTCAATTCGGCTTTCAGATGGTCCGGCTGCACCACTTTCGCCAGAATGGTCCCCTGCGGCACGCGTTGGCCAACCTGGACCGGCGTATCGGCTCCCTGCAGAACGCCAGCGATGCCGGCGCGAACCTTCAAAGCCTCAAGCTGGCGATGCTTGAGTTCCGCCATCGCACGCTTCTGCTCGATTGTCGCCTTCTGCACTTCCAACTGCGTTTCCACCGCCTTGGTATTTTCACTGATCCTGTCGTCCTCAATCTGATGGCGGGTGGCCATTTCTTTTTCCTTGGCCAGTGACGTCTTTAACGCCGAATCGGAAAGAACACCTATCTTCACCAGCTCACGGTTGGCCGCAGCATCCCGCTTGGCATTCTCGTAGTCCGCTTCCACCGTGGCCGCTTCAGCCTTCAGGTTCATCAGGTCACTGTCAACTTTGGCCTTGGTGTTGTGGTATTCGGCTTCGGCGGATTTCTGGTCCAGATCAGCGTTCAGGGCTTCCTGCGTTACCTGAGGATTTGACAGTTCCATGATCACGCTATCAGGGGTTACAGGCGTGCCCGGGAGAATCAGAATCTTTTCAATCCTTACGTCCGTCTCCGCTGGAATCAAGCGCACATCCTCAGGAATCGGCACCAGCGTTCCTAAGCCCCTCACCTGCCTTAACATTGATCCACGTTTGACCGTATCAGGCCAGATGGTTCCATATTCCACGCTGGGCGCGGCCGGCTTCAACCGGGAAACGCCCAGAGTAATTCCCAGCACCGCAATTACCGCGACCACCGAGATAATTACCTGTTTGCGGCGCTTTTTCCTCTTCACCGATTCATCGCGTACGATATCCATAGCGTTATATCTTAAGCACAATCCATGCCAAACCGGAACACTGGCAAACTGATGAATTTAAAGCGTTAATCTCTTACTGACAAACAAGCCTGAGGATGTTTCTTGTCCATTCCCGAAAGCTACTGTTCGAAATCGGACAGTGAAAAGCTTCAGGTCAGGGCCTTAGGCTTGGATCTTAGTTGCGCCTCGCACTCCGGCCGCTACTCTGTGTAACATTCTATATAGACCGGCAGGATGTCTTTTCGTTAGGTACGATTTGCTCAACTATGCCCCGCCTCTTTTTCACGGATCAATATACTCTTACGTTGCCTGATGGACATAAGTTCCCTGCTCGCAAGTACGAATTAGTTCGCCAGCTCCTCCTGCGAGATGGGGAATTTTCCTTTGAACTCGCCTCTGTGCCGTCTCCGGAAATACTCGAACTGACACATGATCCCGCTTACGTCCGCAATTTTATTGACGGAACCCTCTCCCCAGCAGCGGCCCGGCGGATAGGTTTGCCCTGGTCTAAAAGTCTGGTTCAACGCGCAATGGCCTCCGTTGGCGGTACGCTCTCGGCGGCCCACGATGCTTTAGAGAATGGCTGGGGAGGGACCCTCGGCGGCGGCACCCATCATGCTTTTCGCTCTGAGGGCGCCGGCTTCTGCGTGTTCAATGATATCGCCGTCGCGATACAGTTTTTCAGGACCTCAGGTCGAGTCCGCCGCGCCGCAGTGATTGATCTTGATGTTCACCAGGGCGATGGAACGGCAGAAATCTTTCGCGGCGATGACGACGTCTTCACTCTTTCCATCCATTGCCAGCGCAATTTTCCATTCCGTAAACAGCAAAGCACTCTGGATGTGGCGTTACCAGATGGAGTTGAAGACGAAGAATATCTCTCCCATCTCGATGCAGCTCTTCTGCAGGTACTTGCCTTTCAACCAGAAATAATCTTCTACCAGTCAGGCGTTGATGGGCTGGCGACGGATGTTTTGGGACACCTGTCTCTGACTCATCAGGGTCTGATCGCGCGTGATCGCAAGGTCATGGAAACAGCGCGGGCAGAAGGAATCCCGCTTGTAGTCACATCAGGCGGCGGCTATTCTCGTCCCATTGAGCTCAGCGCAGAAGCACACGCCAACACTTACCGCACGGCCTGGCAACTATACTTCGCCAAAATGCAGCCTGATCCGGCATGTGTAAATCGGTGATCCTTTTTGAACGGCTCCTCGGAGTGAACCGCACTTGCGTTATCCCGTGCCGCGCAACGCTATCCGGTCGAACACCAGCGTAGCAATCTGTTGCGCAGAATCCTCAACGGACTGTTCTCCGTTCAACACCAGATGAGCGTGCGCACTTGAGGGGAGTATGTACTGCTCGTTACCGGGCCTTACTGTTTCATTGTATTGGGTTATTACCGACTCGACGGTGCGCCCTCGCTCAAGAACATCACGAGCTTTGCGTCGCTCCAGGCAGGTGCGGTCAGGAGCATTGACAAAGACGGAGATATCGAACATCTTGCGCACTTCCGGCCAGTGCAGGGTAAAAAGTCCTTCCACAATGAGAAAGTCGCGCGGCACCACAACTTCATGGCGCAAAGATACGCGGCTGTGCGTGCTGAAGTCATACACCGGCTGGTGAATCTCTTTCCCCTGCCGCAGTGAGGCGAGATGCTCGGCTAGCAGGCTGCTTTCCAGAACGTCAGGATGATCAAAGTTGACCTGGCAGCGCTCTGCGTATGAGAGGTGGGAAAGATCAAGGTAGTAAGCATCCGTGCCAAAGACTGTGACCTCGCCCGGCAACTTCGAAGCAAGGCGCTGGGCAATCGATGTCTTGCCCGCGCATGACGGACCCGCAAGGGCAATGCAAAACGGACCAGTGGAACTCATGACAGCTAGCTCCGCATCAGCAGGCCGACAATCGCCGCCGACATTAAATTCGCCATGGTTCCGGCCAGCATGGCGCGAAACCCGAGTTTGGCAAGTTCGTCGCGCTTGTTGGGCGCCAGCGCTCCTATTCCGCCGATTTGGATTCCAATGGAACTGAAATTTGCAAAGCCGCACAGCGCGAAAGTCGCAATGGTGAATGATCGGGGATCAAGAGCGGCTTTTTGCGCGCCGAGCAGCGTGTAAGCATAAAGTTCATTGATGACCATGCGCGAGCCGAGCAAGTTTCCCACAGCGGTGATGTCCTTCGACGGTACACCAATAAGCCATGCAATCGGGGCGAAAATCACGCCAAGGACCTGCTCAATGCTCCTGGGAAAAAAGGCAAAGTGATTGTGAATCCCTCCCATGATTCCGTTGAGCAGGGCAATCAGCGCGATAAACGAAATCAACATGATTCCCACGTTGAAGGCAAGCCGTCCTCCGTCAATCGTCCCGCGGGCGATGGCGGCAAGAAGATTTGCGTCTTTATGCATTGATGCCTGATCGATCTCAACCGTACCCGCCGTTTTTGGCTGCTCGGTTTCCGGGACCAGCATCTTTGCCATCAAAATAGTTCCGGGCGCGGTCATGATCACCGCAGCAAGCAAGTGTCGCGCCTCAATTCCGTATTGAATGTAGGCGGCCATAATCCCTCCGGAAACGTGGGCCATCCCGGCGGTCATGATGGTCATTAGTTCTGAGGTCGTGCAGTCGGGCAACAGAGGACGGATGCTCAGCGGAGCCTCCGTCTGCCCCATGAAAATGGAAGCTGCCACGTCCAGCGACTCCGCGCCGCTCACCGACATGAAGCGGCTCATCGCCCACGCCATCCCTTTAATAATGCGCTGCATGATCCCCAGGTGATACAGCACGGCAAAAAAGACTGATATGAAGATGATGGTCGGAAGAACCTGGAAGGCAAAGATGAAGCCAACCGTCGAATGGCCCGGCGGCAGAAAGGGCAGATTCACGTTGGGATCAGCCGGAAGGCCGAGATTGCCGAAAACGAATGCCGATCCGGCAAACGCGTAAGACAGCAGCTTGTTGACTGCATCTCCTGCGTGCTTCATCGCGCGCTGGCCCCAGTCCGCATAAACCACCATGAACGCGAAGACGAACTGCAGGCTCAGTCCCCATATCACGGTTTTGAAGCGGATGGCGCGGCGATTGGATGAAAAAAGATAGGCAAGCGCAAGTAAGACGATGATGCCCAGCAGGCCGGCGAATCGTGACATCCGTGTCCTTTGCTACAAATTTGGAGATTTTGACGCGAAAAATTCCCGTACATTGTAGCTGCTGCTGTCAAATTCGCGGCCTGTTGAAATCAGGGATGTTTCTTGCTGGATGGACCTTGACCCGGCGCCTTTGCCGGAACAGTGAACTCTGCTTCAAAGCGGGCGAATGAATCTTCCAATTGCTTCTCTTCGGCCGATTTTTCGCCGGATGGCAGAAAGCTGTACTCCAGGCTGGCCCGCACCATCTTCTTCAGCTCGGGATAGCTGAAATGATAAGTCTCGGCCGCGCGCTCGTATTCCTGAGTGATGCTGGAACGCGAGACTCCTGCATCGTCAGTCGCCAAGGCGACCGGTATGCCGAACTTCAGATACATTGGCAGCGGATGGCGTGCGCCGCTCACTCCCAGAATCACATCGTTACTGGTCAGGCAGATCTCAACAAGAATTCTCCTGGCTGCCATCTCCTTCAGTAGAGCAATCGGATCGTGCTCCTGCATGACATCGACTCCATGCCCGATGCGCTCTGCGTGGCCGATGTCAATCGAGGCCCGGATATGAAAAAGATCTTCCGGCGGAACCAGTTCCGGTGTCAGCTCGCCGGCGTGCAGCGTGATGTGAACCTTCGGATAAAGCTTGTGGAGGTAATCGAGCATCTGCATGTGCAGCCGAAAATCGTGGACCGGCACGTACCAGTCCTCTGCCATCACAAGATTAAGGCCGACCACGCGCGGATCTTTTGATGCCATCTCAAACCCGGCAAGAATTTGCGCAAACACCATTTCCTTAGGCAAACCGCGCGCAACCTGGTACAGGTAACGAGCCTCAACATTGCAGCCCGGATGGGCCTGCGGTTGGCCACAGTGCATCTCTTCTTTTTCTTTCGCTTCAACCTCGTCAAGGCTTCGGCTCGCCTGAGTTACGACTTCCGGCAACCCGCCGGAAAGCAATGCGTCACGCATTTTCCCCAGGTCGCTCTGCCAGCCAATGCGTTTGCCCAGAGAGGCTGCGTGCCCGCTATCTGGATTGAACATCAGTTCCATATACTGCAGGTTTTCGCGAGCCGCACGTTCCCTCACTTCCACCAGCATGTCCGCTGTGTGGCCATTGGTAGCAGCGCCAAACTTGCCGAAGGTGCGGAAGAAGTGGTCGTGGCCCGATTCTCGCGCGGGAGCCCAGCCGCTCATCGAAAAAGCCTCAAGCAGCTGCGTGTAGAGATCGGGATTCGTCAAAGCGCTGCTGGCCGGAGGCTTGTCTGAAGTGTGATCGCAGGCAATAAAGGTGGAAGTAGCAACATCCACGCACAGTCCATCCTGCGCGGCCCATTGAATGATGCTCTCGGCGTAGATCGCACCAGAAAGATGGTTGTGCAGATCAGCGCCCTTGGGCATGCGGTGAAGAAAATCCAACAGCAACGAGGGCTGGTTGCGCACTGAATCAAGATAGGCTGCGGTTCTCTTCTCAGCGGACGATGCGCCGCTCTCACGTGGCTTGTGTTGCGCGGCCTGCGGCCAGGCAGCGGTCCACGATAAAACCAGCAGAACAAAGCAACGGCAGATTTGCTTCACATCCATCTCTCTATAGACCCTCGCTTTCAGACAAGGGGCAATATAGCATTACAATTCCGATTTGGACCGGAGAACCTCTTGTCCACTTGGTATCACCACCGCTATGCGTGCGAAGAAAATGACTACACCGGCAATGCAAGCACAGGAATCAAGCATGGATATCGTCGGTCGCGCTCAGGAAGCGGCTTACTTCATTCAATCAAAGATCAAGTTGCGCCCCGCACTGGCTGTTGTTCTGGGGTCCGGGTTGGGAAGCTTTGCGGATGATATGAGCGACGCCGTGCGCATCCCCTATTCTGAAATCCCCCATTTTGCGTGCTCCACCGCCATAGGCCACGCAGGACAGTTGGTAATTGGGACTGTGGAGAATGTTCCTGTTGTGACCATGCAAGGGCGTTTCCATCTGTATGAGGGTTATCCGCCTGCCACAGTCGTGTTTCCTATCCGCGTCTTTGCGCGCATGGGCGTGCGCTCGCTGATTCTGACCAACGCAGCCGGCGGCATCAATCTGGAATATGGCCAGGGAAAGCTGGTCATGATTACCGATCACATTAACCTTCAGGGACAGAATCCGCTTGTGGGCTTCGAGGACGAGCGCCTTGGCCCGCGCTTCATCGATATGACGGACGCGTATTGCGAGAAATATCGCCAAATGGCTCTGGCCGCCGGGAAGAAGCTTGGAATTGACCTGGGACAGGGCGTCTACGCAGGATTGCTTGGTCCCAGTTACGAAACGCCGGCAGAGATCCGCTATCTACGTGCGATCGGCGCTGATCTGGTCGGAATGTCTACAGTGGCCGAGGTAATTGCTGCGCGCCAGCTCGGTATTAAAGTGCTGGCAATTTCCTGTGTTACCAACATGGCAGCTGGCATTCTAAAGCAGAAGATCAATCATGAAGAAGTTCTGGAAACAGGCAGACGAGTCGCCGCAGAATTCAAGGCTCTCCTGCGCGAAGTGGTGTCCATGATTGCCAGGACGCAGGGGATTAGACTTTAGCAATCACCAATCACTCGATGCACGAGTTTCCTCTCACCTTTGGGTGGCTGCGACTCGATCGAATAACTCTCCAAGATCAAAGCGTGAGCAATTTCCAGGCGCTCCGCTGCATTGTAGTGAATAGTGCACAATGCATCTCCCGCTCTCACTTGATCGCCGGGTTTTTTGTGAACAATAATCCCAACCGCGGGATCGACCTGTTCGTCTTTCCTTAATCTTCCGCCACCCAATAGCACACATGCGGTCCCAATCTGCTCACACATGATGCGGGTGACAAAGCCACAACAGGGGCTGGGAATGTCTATTCTATGGCGGGCGCGCGGCAACAAATCTGGTTGATCGATTATTTGTGCTTTCCCCCCCTGCAGCCCAATCATCTCGCGGAACGTTGCTTTCGCTTTGCCACTGGAGATCATCTCTTCCGCGAGTTTGCGGCCTTCATCTAGATTGCTCACGCGGTTGCCAAGCACAAACATCCATGCTGAAAGAATGAGGCAGAGTTCGCGGAGGTCGTCCGGCCCTTTGCCGTTCAGGATATCAATGCACTCGACGACCTCCAACGCATTGCCAACCGCATGTCCCAGCGGCTGGTTCATGTCCGTGATGAGCGCAACCACTTTCTTGCCCAGCTGCTGGCCGGTTTCTACCATCAACTCGGCGAGAAAAACCGCGTCTTCTTCAGCTTTCATGAAGGCGCCACTGCCGGTCTTCACGTCGAGCACAAGGCCATCAATTCCCTCAGCCAGTTTCTTGCTCATGATGGATGCGCAGATCAGGTAAGGACTCTCGACCGTGCCGGTGACATCGCGCAGGGCGTAGAGTTTTTTGTCTGCGGGTGCAATATCGGCCGTCTGGCCAATCATGGCAGCGCCGCATTTCCCAAGCGCCCGGCGGAACTCGGAGGTCGAAAGATTGACATCGAAGCCGGGGATTGACTCAAGCTTGTCGAGAGTGCCGCCAGTGTGGCCCAGTCCGCGTCCGCTGATCATCGGGACATAAAGTCCGCCGGCTGCAACCACAGGAGCAACAACAAGAGAAGTCTTATCACCGACCCCACCGGTGGAGTGCTTGTCCACTTTGGGGGCGGGCAGATCAGACAGATCAAGTATCTGGCCGGAGTGCAGCATGGACTCGGTTAGGGCCGCCAGTTCCGTGCGAATCATGCCGCGAAGAAGCACCGCCATGAGCCACGCCGACATCTGGTAGTCAGGGACGGAATCGCGAGTATATTCGTCAATAAGGAACTTGATTTCGGCGTGCTGGAGTTCGCCGCCGTCCCGCTTCTTCCTGATTAATTCAGTGACTTGCATTGTCGGCGTCAGGATAACTTGAAACTCTCCGGCAGTAAATCACTGATCGACATCTCCTGGTAATCCTTTTGTCCTTTGAAAATGACCGCAGCGTTTTCGCCAAATTCAAAGATTACCTGGCGACAAGCGCCACAGGGCGAGCAAGGCACGTCATCGGCGGTGACAACGGCAACAGCGCGAATCGAAAGCCGGGCAGCTTTGGTCTCTTGCACAGCGGTAAAAATCGCAGATCGTTCAGCGCAGTTGGTCAGGCCATAAGAAGCGTTTTCCACGTTGCAGCCGGTGAAGACCTCACCCTGCTCAGTCAGCACCGCTGCGCCGACGCGAAAGTTGGAGTAGCGGGCGTAAGATCTCTTCAGTGCGTCACGTGCCGAAGAGAGAAGTTGTTCCCGCTCCTGGGCAGAAATTGCCTTGGCTGACATGCGACTACATTACACGAGTTGTTGTCGCGAATCGATTTGGCGGAAACAATTACGATCACTTCAACGCCGCGCGCTGCGGATCGGCGGACTGCTCGTCATAAAGCAGATCAAGAGCTTTAACTACGGTTCTGGTAGCTGAACTGTTCGGCGAATCATGGAGCATGAGTTCGGCCTGATGCGCGAAAACGTTGAGTGCCTGAGCCTGAGGAATATAAGTACGCAAGCGGGGATCTGTTAGAACCCAAGTGGTAGAAGCCGCATCTGTGGTTTTCTTGATGTTGAGTTCACGCTCAACTGTCTTTCCCGGCAGCACTCTGCCTTGCTCGATTGCCATTGTTTCGGTGAATTTGAGCAGCACGCTTCCACTTTCATGGCGAATCTTGATGTTCTCGACTTCCACGCGGGAAAAAACCGAGATTGGCCGGTCCGCTCTAATGCTGGTCCCGGTTCCGAGCAAGGCTTCTGCCGTCCGCTTGCCGCTCTCGAGCACCGCTGATGCAATCTCTTTCTTCGACGGCTTGTTACGCTGCCTTATCACACCAACAATGCCAGCGTTAATAACAGTGTCTGTTGCGGCCGTGTCCTGCGGTTCATCATCATCTTCTTGCTGTACTACCTTGCTTCCAACATCGTCATTGCTGGTATCGCTCGGCAGATCATTTACGTCAGCGATTCCGTTCTCCCCGGAATGGGTCACAAATGCCAACAACTCGAGGTCGCTGTCCGGCCCAATCCGATACCGCAAAAACCGCGGGCGGCCGCGGCGCAGCCACTGATCTGCTGTCCATGATTCGGTAATGATGCCGGAGCGCACCGAACTGAAGAACGTCTTCTCGCGTGGCGAAACCACAATCCCCACGTGCCCTCGCCATACGATCAAATCACCTGCCTGCGGCCTGGTCACGCGTTCAAAATCTTCCACTCCGGCATAAAGGGCGCGCGAAGGCTGGTAGCTGTAATTCAGTCCTGCGTGAGAATAGATAAGGTGGACCAGGTGAGAACAATCCGGTTGTTTGGTCAGCCGCGCGCCCGCCTGCAGAGCGTAATCAACCAGCATTGCTCCCTGCTCAGCAGAGAGCAATCCCCCGGCATTCGCGGCGCTCGCAGCGTTGTGGACTGCAGCTGCTGCAATCGTCAGCGTGCCGCACAGCAGCAGCGCGACAAAACCGGGTTTGATACAGGGTCGCATTTTGCGCGTTTTCAGCGTCTTGTTATTGTCTGATGATTCCAGTGTTCCTGGAGGGTGTCTTACGTGGTTCGGCAACCCGGGAGTACATGCACGTGGGCAAGTGTTAAGCTGCACCTCCGGGCTAAGACATAAAGCACCGGCGTTCCTGCAAACTATGGCCAGCATCAAATCTCAATGTTTGGTGTCCTATGAAGAAGTCGCAGTCCGGCACCCGCGCACCCTCGCGGAATGAAGACACGCGAAACAGGAACAAGCCTCAAAAGCGTTCCCGAAACCAGGCAATATCCACGAACTCGGGTACTCTTCGCGGCTGGAAAGCGATTGCCGGCTTCCTCGCGATTCCGCCAGCAACTGCACAACGGTGGAGCAAAGACGGCATGCCTGTCCATCGCGAAGGCCGCTTCACCGTCGCCGAACCTGAGGAGTTGCGCATCTGGCTTGGACATGAATCAGAAATGCCAGCCCCGGCCCACATTGCTACAAACAGCGCTGATCTCGCCGCCGGATTGCGCCAATCGATCGCCGCAGTGCGTATCCACAAGCGCTAGTAATTCAAGGTGCATCACTGGGATCGCTAACTTGTTATGGGCGGATCGCTTGCTTGAATAGGCATCAAGCTTGTGTTTTGAGTCGAAATCCTCTGTCGGGAGTACTGATTCGAGGGTTTTTGTCTTTGATTGCGGCGGAGTTCAAACATTTTGCCCTCCTGTTACTTCCAACAGTTTTACTCCCGATTGGCAGTAGCTTTTAATCCTAAAGGAGGACTACCATGACGCAAATTTTTCGGAAAAAAAGAACAATTGTTTTAACGTTGGTCGGTCTGTGCCTAATTGTTACCAGCATCGCGATTGCGGAGGACAACGCGAAGGAACAGGAGCGGGTAAAGGAGTCAGGCAATGTAATAAAGGAACTGGCGAACGCAAGCAGCGGTATTCCCATCGGTCTGCTCAACAAGGCCGAATGCGTTATCGTTCTCCCATCGGTAAAGAAAGCTGGTTTCATCGTTGGCGCGTCTTATGGACGCGGGGTGATGACGTGCCGTGGCGGCGCTAATTTCCAGGGGCCCTGGAGCGCGCCTGCAATGATGCAATCCAGTGGCGGGAGCTTCGGCCTTCAGGCTGGCGGGCAGGCTACCGATTTTGTTGTTCTCGTAATGAACGAGAAAGGCGCCCGCGCCCTGATGAAGGGAAAGGCTAAGCTGGGCGCGGATGCGAGCGTCGCGGCTGGTCCAGTCGGGCGAGATGCGGAAGCCGCAACGAATGCGGCGATGTCCGCAGAAATGCTCTCCTATTCCAGAGCGCAGGGTGTGTTTGCCGGCGTCTCTCTTTCGGGAGCGTCCCTCGGACCTGATGGGAGCGCGAACGAAAAACTGTATGGCAAGAAAGTGGACGCCACGGAAATCATTGGTGGCAGTGCAGGCCCGCCACCGGCATCCGCCAAAGAATTGCTTGAGGTCCTCACCCAGAAATCGCCCACAAACACCGCAAAGGAAAAATAACAGTCTTGATGGTTGAGGAAGGGAAGGTGGTATACATTCCTTCCTCAATCCATCTAATCTTCCCAGTCAGCCCTCCCCCTCGGCTGGGCCCGACCTTGTCGCCGAGTCAAGTGCCTGCTCGATTGGCAGAGGCCGAGCACATTCCTCAAGATTTGCTGCAGGTTGCTGATACCTACTCGTGTCCTGTAGACGGGTACCGCCGCCTTACTGGCCTGAAGCTGGGACTTTTAGCAGCTGAGGGGGTTAGAATTTCAACATGAAGTCAGCTTCATAAATAGAAGGCAGTTATGTGGGATTTCTTGAAGTCGATCAATACTCCGCAACTCCGGCTTGCGTGGGCTGTGGCAATCATTGCTGATGCGCTGCAGATCTTTGCCTTTCCCGCTTTTGCAGAAGGCGGGCTTTCTCCAGCCGATGACGCTCTCGATCTTGTAGTCGCGGTATTGCTCGTCCGCCTGCTCGGGTGGCATTGGGCGTTTGTGCCCACTCTGATTGCAGAGGCGGTACCCGGGCTTGATCTGGTCCCAACGTGGACGGCGGCGGTCTTCTTTGTGACGCGCCAGATGGCGAGCAAGGAAGGCGAGCCTGAGATCCTGCCTCCCGGTCCGGCGCCGGCGCCACGCCCGTGATAATCCGGCCACAGGGCTAAGTAATTTTTTTCGCAGATTCCTCTTGACAAGATATGCTAATCAGTTAGCATGTGCTAGTGCATTAGCATATGCACTTCAAAATTATGGCTGCTGAAAAAGATCTTCAACTCGGCCGTCGCGAACGCCAGATCATGGACGTGATCTACCGCCTCGGCAAAGCCTCTGTCACTGATGTTCGCTCCGAACTCAGTGATCCGCCCAGCTACTCGGCCGTCCGCGCCATGCTCGGGTTCCTGGAAGATAAAGGTTATCTGCGCCACGAACCACAGGGCCTCAAATACGTCTATATGCCTATGCAGGACACCATGCAGGTCCGCGCTTCCGCGTTGAAACATGTGGTGAAGACTTTTTTTGGGGGCTCTCCGGAACGCGCAGTGGAAGCGCTGCTGGAGATGTCAGACGCAAGGCTGACACCGCGAGATAAGCAGTATCTTAGCCAGTTGATCAAGAAAGCTCAGCAGGAGGGCAGATAATGAACTCGCTCGCCGCAGTCTCCTCTATTTTTATTGCCCTGGCCATTAAGACCACTTTGGTGCTGTTTCTTGCGTGGTGTGGCGCCCTGTTGCTCAGACGAATATCTGCCGCTGCACGCCACATGCTGCTGGCGTTCGCCGTAATTGCGGTGCTGCTGCTTCCCTTCTCAGCTTTCCTGCCGCAATGGCATGTCCGGGGCCTTCCTGATCTCACATCACGCCTCGCGCCAGTAACACAGAGTACGACAGCTACTCCGGCAGTTTCTGTCCAGAGCGCGGAACCACCGCAAGTAACGCAGGCACAGGTCAGTGCTCCCGCCGTCTCGCCGCGAACTTTGGGCAAAGCATCTCGCGTCGAAGCCCGGCCACATACAAGTCGCAATCAGGTCGCATCAACTCAGCAGCAGGAGCCAGTTACTGCTGTCGCAACAACGCAACCCAGCGCTTCTTCGATCGCCGACAATCCAGCAAAACCTCGCCATCTTCTTGCTTGGCCGCTCATTTGGGCACTGGTCTGGATATTAGGGGGCGCGTATTTCTGTTTGCGTTCGATGGTCGGCAGGTCGCGAGTCCGCGCGTTGGTACGGCGAGCCTTGTTGCTCTCTGATGCTGGTTGGAATTCGCATGTGCGCGCTACGGCTGCCGCAATGGGCATTACGCGCCATGTTGCGCTGCTTGTGAGCAGTGAAACCGGAGTCCCGCTGACGACGGGAATGTTCTATCCCGCTATCATCCTGCCGCCTGAATTCGGTGAGTGGTCACCTTTGCGCCGTGAAGCTGTGCTTCAACATGAATTGGCCCACATCAGCCGGATGGATGCGCTCACGCAGTTGCTGGCCGATATGGCCGTTGCACTTTACTGGTGGAATCCGCTGGTCTGGCTGATTGCCAGGGCCATGCGCATCTATCGCGAGCGCGCCTGTGATGACACCGTATTGGCATCGGGAACAAAGGCGTCAGACTACGCCCATGAGCTGCTTGATTTTGTCTCGGGATTCCATCAGCCGGAATTGCAGTCTGCTCTCGCCATGGCTCGGCGCTCTCAACTGGAAGGCCGCATTCTTGCAGTGTTGAACCCGGCGCTGCGCCGAGGTTCCGTCTCACGCGTCAGTGCCGCTGTGATCGCTGCCCTGACCCTTGCCATTGTTGTGCCGCTCGCCGCAATGCGTCCTGCACAACAGGCAAGCACGCCCAGCACTTCAGCTCAGAAATCGGTTCAGAACAAGCCCAGCCCCGCTTCAACAGCACCTGCGAACTCATCCACCAGCACACCATCGACTGCTGGCACACAATCAACTCCGGCGCCTTCCGCTGACGAAGACTCGGAGTCAGCAGTAGCTGAAGCTCCTGAGGCCCCGGAAGCACCAGAGCCGCCAGAAGCCCCCGAAGCTCCTGAGGCCCCGGAAGCACCGGAACCTCCCGCAGCTTACTCGGCCCAGTCCGCTCCAACAGCGCCCGCGGCCCCCGCAGCACCTGCCGCCCCCGCAGCGCCAGCGGCTCCCGCAGCACCAGCGGCTCCCGCAGCTCCTTCCGGACCCGGTGGCATCGATCTCGCCGGTTGCGGCCGCGTGCGCATGCATAACTCTTACATCAACGACGATGGAAACCGGCGTGTCTGGAACGCTTCATGGTCCGGCGACAACTGTGATGTCAGTCTGCATGCTGAGGGAGATATCCGTTTCAACGCCGAGGCCACAGCCATTGAAGGCATCTCTTCCGGCGGCTATTTTGAGATTAACGAGCGCATGCAGGATACGCTGCGCCAGGTCCGCGTGACACCTGGCGGCTCAGGTCTGGAATACGTTTACAAGATCAACGGCAAGCAGCAGGCTTTTGACGGCGAGGCCCGCAACTGGTTTGCCGGATTCCTGCTTTCACTGGAGCGCACTACAGGCTTCAATGCCGACGCTCGTGTGAAGCAACTGATGGCCAAAGGCGGGCCCAATGCTGTCCTGGACGAGATCAACAATCTGCAGAGCGACTACGTCCGCAGCATTTACTTCCGCAAATTGCTTGAGCAACCCAACCTGCCTGCTCCGGTTGTGCTCCGCGTTATCAACCAATCGGCGCAGCAGATCCATGGCGATTACGAACTGGCGCGCGTTCTTCTCACGGTCAGCAAACAATATGAGCTTCCCGATGAGACCTCACGCACCGCATTTCTGAACGCCACGGGCAAACTCAAAAGTGACTATGAACACTCGCGCGTGCTGATCGAATTGTTGAAGCGTCCTGACATCTCAGCCGCGAATGTCCAGATGGCGCTCAATTCTGCATCAGGAATGAAGAGCGACTACGAAAAATCACGCGTCGCCCTGGCACTGATGGAACAGAAGTCTTTCAGCCAAAACGATCTGGCCCCTTACCTGAAGCTGGTTTTATCCATTCACTCCGATTACGAAAAGTCGCGCGATCTCATTGCGGTCCTGCAGCGCTATGAACTTCCCCCGGCAGCGGTCAATCAGATCCTGAACGCTGCGGCCACTATGACAGCAGACTACGAAAAATCGCGCCTGCTAACGTCTCTGAGCGAAAAGGGCAAATTTGACGAGTCTCAGATGGCGAGCTACCTGAAAGTAGTGGACTCCATGAAGGCTGATTACGAGCAATCTCGCAGTGTGATCGCCCTGATGCAGCACAATACGCTCAGTCCTGCTTCTGTCAGCGGCGTTATGGAAAGTGCTGCGCACATGAAGGCCGATTATGAGAAGTCGCGCATCCTGCTGTCTCTCGCCGAAGGAAACAAGTTCAATGAAGCTGAGATGGCGAATTTCCTGAACGTGGTGGACTCCATGAAGGCTGATTACGAACGCTCCCGCAGTCTCAACACGCTGATCAGCCGCAACAAATTGAGCGACGCGTCCCTGGGCAGGGTCTTTGAGGCAGTGGGCCATATCGGCAACGACTATGAGAAGGCTCGCGTTTTGACTACGGTCGCAGGCTCGTATCACCTGGAAGGCGCATTGCGTGATCACTACATCAAAGCTGCGGAATCAATTCACAGTGATTACGAGCGCAATCGCGCGCTCTCCGCTGTGGTGAAGAGAGCCTCACTGTAGAGCTGGCAGCCAGTTGCGATTGAGGACCGATGGTTCCCCTGCTCGCCTGGATCACTCTTCCTGCAACGCTTCTTCAAGGCGGGTGACACAGCGGAGCCCAAAAATAGCAACCAGCAAAGCCACAAAGCACAGAGCTATCCCAACTCCGACCCGCGTGTTCAGCGTGTCAGAGAGATGCTGCCGAAGGACCGCAAAACTAGCCGGCGCCATTTCAGGCGCTGTATACGCGCTCATCTG
>DATEJX010000096.1:0-10075 GCA_035277785.1 Candidatus Angelobacter sp.
CTCGCAGCAATGATCTCTGGTTCCAGCACGTGGCCATTATCGTGCGTAACATGGACGCAGCCTATGCCTGGCTGCGACAAAACAAAATCCAGTTTGCCAGCAGCGGCCCGCAGACTTTACCAGCCTGGAACAAGAATGCCGCTGGAATCAGGGCATTCTACTTCCGCGATCCCGACCATCACGTGCTGGAAATTCTCTGGTTTCCTGAAGGCAAGGGCCTGGCCAAGTGGCACCGGCCCGGCTCTGACTTGTTCATGGGTATTGATCATACTGCAATCGTGGTCAGCGACACGCAAGCAAGCCTGCATTTCTACCGCGACCTGCTCGGCCTGCGTGTGGCAGGAGAGAGCGAGAACTACGGAACTGAGCAGGAGCACCTTAATAACGTCTTCGGCGCTCACCTCCGCATCACGTCATTGCGCGCCCAGAGCGGTCCGGGAATCGAATTTCTTGAGTACCTCGCCCCGCGCGACGGTCGCCCTATTCCAGCTGATCTTCACGCCAATGACATAACACACTGGGAAACCGAGTTGCTCACTCGAGAACCTGCTCAGAACTGGGTCTCTGTACTCAAAAGCTCCGAGCATGTCTCAGCACGCGTCGAGCAGATCAAGATCGCCGGCCATGAAACAAGCGAGTTCATCGTGAAAGACCCTGACGGACATGCTGTGGCATTGCAAACGGCCGCTACTCAACAGAAAGCAGCGGCCGAAACACCGCAGCGGTAACAAAAAGGAACACCATCATGACAAGTGAAGAACTACGCCTGCAGCAGTCTCGTGACAGGACAGCGCACTGGAAGCGCTGGGGTCCTTACGTTAGCGAACGAGCGTGGGGCACGGTACGCGAAGACTACAGCCCCCGGGGAGATGCGTGGGACTACTTTCCCCACGACCAGGCACGCTCGCGCGCTTATCGCTGGAATGAAGACGGCATCGCCGGAATCTGCGATCGGCATCAGCGGCTCTGCCTGGCTCTCGCTCTTTGGAACGGTCGCGATCCCATTCTCAAGGAGCGGCTTTTCGGTTTGACCGGCAGCGAAGGAAATCATGGCGAGGACGTCAAGGAATATTACTTTTATCTCGACTCTACTCCGACGCACTCCTACATGAAATTCTTGTACAAGTATCCGCAGGCGGAGTATCCGTACCAGCGCCTGCTCGATGAAAATCGCCGCCGAGGGAAAAATGAGCCTGAGTTTGAGCTCTTCGACTCTGGAGTCTTCAACGATGACCGCTACTTCGATGTCTTCGTTGAATATGCGAAGGCAGGAGTAGAGGATATTTGCGCTCTGGTGACCATCGCGAATCGTGGGCCTGAAACTGCTGATGTCCACGCCCTGCCCACGCTCTGGTTTCGCAACACCTGGTCCTGGTATCTCGGGCGAACTAAGCCGAGCCTGAAGCTAGACAAAGTATCCGGGTCGATTCACGCCGAAGAACAAGAGCTTGGAAGTTACTGGTTTTACTTTGAGAGAAATGGACAGCCACTTTTCACCGAAAATGAGACCAATCATCAGCGACTGTTTAATACTGACAACGCTTCTCCGCACGTCAAGGACGCGTTTCACAACTACGTGATCAACGGCGACCAGCAGACCATCAATCCCGATCTCCATGGGACAAAGGCAGCAGTCCATTACAGACTGAGCATCCCTGCCGGTGGAGAGATCACGCTTAAGTTGCGCCTTCAGAAAAGCAAAACAGCCACCACCGCAATCAAAACTCTTGGCTCAGAGTTCGACAAGGTATTTGCGTTACGCAAGAAGGAAGCTGACGAGTTCTATGCATCTTTGATTCCTGAAGGCGCAGATGCTGACGCGCAGAACATCATGCGGCAGGCGTTTGCCGGGCTTCTCTGGAGCAAGCAGTACTACCATTACGTGGTTCGCGACTGGCTCAACGGCGATCCCGCTACTCCAGAACCGCCTCATGACAGAAGAAAGGGGCGCAACAACGCCTGGGGCCATGTTTACAACGAAGACATCATCTCCATGCCCGACAAATGGGAGTACCCGTGGTATGCAGCGTGGGATCTGGCATTCCATTGCGTTACTTTGGCGCTGGTGGATCCTGACTTCGCAAAAGAACAGCTCGTACTCATGCTGCGCGAGTGGTACATGCATCCGAACGGGCAGATTCCGGCCTACGAGTGGTCCTTCGGCGACGTGAACCCTCCCGTGCATGCCTGGGCCGCATATCAGGTCTTCAAAATTGACCGCGACAAGAACGGAGGCAACGGCGATACGAAGTTTCTTTCCAAGGTCTTCCACAAGCTTCTGCTGAATTTCACATGGTGGGTAAACCGCAAAGACCCGGAGGGCATGAACGTATTCCAAGGTGGTTTTCTTGGTCTCGATAACATTGGCGTGTTCGACCGCAGCGCCACTCTCCCGAGTGGCGGCCACATCGAGCAATCCGATGGAACAAGCTGGATGGCAATGTATTCGCTGGACCTGATGGCCATCGCACTTGAGCTCTCTCGAGAAGACCCAACCTACGAGGATGTGGCCAGCAAGTTCTGGGAACATTTCATTCACATCGCCCGGGCCATGAACCACATGGGCGACGACGGTTTGAGCCTCTGGAACCAGGAAGACGGGTTCTTCTATGACGTCCTGCATCTTCCTGACGGCCGGCATCTTCCAATGCGTGTCCGATCAATGGTTGGGCTGATGCCGCTCTATGCAGTGCAGACGATGGAACCCGAACTACTCGACGCCATGCCGGCCTTTAAGCGGCGACTGGAGTGGTTCATAGACAATCGGTCGGACCTGACCGGCAATCTTGCTTGCATGAGGACAGCAGGTAATCAGGAACGGCGTCTGTTTTCGATCGCCGATCGCAATCAGTTGCAACGGATCCTCAAAGTGATGCTGGATGAAAATGAGTTCCTTTCGCCATACGGGATCCGTGCGCTCTCGGCTTACCATCGCAACAATCCGTTCGTTTTGGAGTTTGAGGGCCAGACTCACTCTGTCAACTATGAGCCGGGTGAATCGAGCACCGCGCTGTTTGGCGGAAACTCGAACTGGCGCGGGCCCATCTGGCTCCCGGTCAACTATTTGCTAATCGAATCCCTGCGGCGCTTTCATCAGTACTACGGTGAGTCATTCCGCGTGGAATGCCCCACCGGCTCCGGGAACCTGATGAATCTGAACGAAGTCGCCGACGAGATCAGCCGGAGGCTTGTGAGCACGTTTCAACGCAAGGATGGCCATAGGCCGGTGCTGGGATCGAATGAGAAATTCCAGTCAGATCCACACTGGCAAGATCATGTCCCTTTCCATGAATACTTCCACGGCGACACCGGCGCCGGCGTGGGAGCCAGCCACCAAACCGGCTGGACCGCTCTGGTGGCCAAAATGATTGATGAACTTTTCATGGAACAAAAGCAGGCTGGCCGAATCACAGCAGCAGCGGCAAAAGCCAGCTAAGGAGAGTTCAAGTGAAAGCAGTGGCGGTTTTTCCAGGCAAAGCGAATAGCGCACATCTGGCCGATCTCGGGAAGCCAGACCTCAGGACGGTACCGAATGGGCGCGGCGTGCTCGTGCGAGTTTTACGCGTGGGTGTTGACGGAACAGATAAAGAAATCAACGCTGCGGAATACGGCATGGCCCCTCCCGGCTTCGACTTTCTGGTGACCGGCCATGAAGGCTTCGGCGTCGTTGAGAAAGTCGGGCCGAATGTCACCGAACTCAAGTCTGGTGATTACGTCGTTGCCACAGTGCGCCGGCCAGGTCGCAGTATCTATGACTTGATCGGCACAAATGACATGACGACTGATGACACCTACTACGAGCGCGGCATCAACCTGCTGCATGGGTTCCTTACAGAGTTCTATGTCGATGACGCTGATTACATCGTGAAGCTTCCACCAACACTACGGGAAGTCGGAGTCCTCCTGGAGCCTTTCACGGTTGTACAGAAGGGCGTCACCCAGGCGTATGAAGCCCAACGTCGCCTGCGCGTCTGGCGGCCACGTAAGGCTGCGGTGATGGGAGCAGGGACGATCGGGCTGCTTGCGGCTCTTGCGCTTAAGTTGCGGGGACTCGATGTTACAGTCTTTGCGCGCCAGCCGAAACCAAATCCCCGGGCTGACCTGCTGAGCGACATCGACGCCCGCTACATTTCTACAATGGAGACCTCGATCCCCGAAGGCGCCCAACAACATGGGCCTTTCGATCTGATTTTTGAAGCTACGGGAGCTTCGCAGGTCGTTTTTGAAAGCATGCAGGCCGTGGGAAAGAACGGCGTATTGGTGCTCTCAAGCGTTACTGGTGGAAACAAGAAGGTGGAAGTGCCGGCCGACAAAATCAATCTGAACTTTGTTCTGGGCAACAAGTTGCTCGTCGGCACCGTGAATGCAAACCGTGAGTACTTCGAATCAGGGGTGCGCGACATGGCCTTTGGGCAGGCTATGTACCCGGGCTGGATGAACCAGTTGCTTACTCATCCAGTTGAAGGCCTGGATAACTACCCGGATGCATTCCATAAGCTGGAGACTGCGAAGGAAGCGATCAAAGTTTTCTACAAGGTAGCCTCATTCTAAGAACTGCACGCCGAATGTGATCACCCTGGACAAGACGTGTGTCGTGATCTGGAAGCCGCTTTGAGCTATAGGAAAACCAAAATACTGATGCCGCGTCCGCCATGTGGCGGGAAGACTTATGGCATGTATGCCGCCGCCAGAAAGTCGTGAAAATCTAAAACATGAAGAAAAACTGGTAGCTGCAATCGTTCCTCATTAAGCGGGTCTTGTTGCGCGGCCAGGGATTCAGACCATCATCTCTCCTCTACCGATCACCGAGGGGTCGGGCAGAGCCGCTCAGAAGCCGTGAGGGCTCAGCAAATGGACCACCTGATTTGGAGGTGACGAGCCGTCCAAAACGAGGGTCATCCGGTGAAGATTTGAAATTTAAGATTTCAAATGGCAAATCTGAATTTACAATCCCATCAACATGCTGACAAGCGGACACGTCTTAGTGGGAATCATTCTGCGTACCACGGCGATTTACGTGGTGGTGCTGCTGGGGATACGGCTCACCGGCAAACGTGAAGTGGGCCAGATGACGCCATTCGATCTTACGCTGCTCCTGCTCCTGAGCAACTCCGTGCAGAATGCCATGACCGGGCCGGACACTTCCCTGGTGGGCGGTATCACGGCCGCGCTGGTGCTGCTTGTTCTCAACTACCTGCTGGCTGAGGTCTCCGGCTTCAATCGCCGGTTCCGGCGCTGGGTCCAGGGATCACCCACCCTGCTGATTCACAATGGAGAACTGGTAACGGCACATTGCGCCAAGGAGCACATCTCTGCTGATGAAGTCCAACGCGCGCTGCGCGAACACGGCGTGAGCAATATGAAGGAAGTGGCGCTGGCGGTACTGGAGGTGGATGGCTCCATCAGCGTGCTCAAGTATGACGATGTGCCTTCCCACCTCAAGCCACATCGGCGGCTGAAGTTTTTGCAACCCCATTAAACGGATCTTGCGGCAGCCGCGCCGAGTGGTCGCGGCAAAAGAACACGAAGTTCCCGGAGCGAACAGATGAATCCTGAAGAACTGAGCGAGCAGGCTGAACACGCGCACCATGCTGGGCAGAAGGCAATCGGCCTGACCACGGCCGTTACCGCCGTTCTGCTGGCAGTGGCTACTTTGATGAGCCACCGCGCGCATACTGAAGAAATCAAGCTGCAGACCAAAGCTGTGGACCAGTGGAACTTCTATCAGGCCAAGCATCTGCGAGCTCATATCTACGGGGTGGAGGCGCAAAAGGCTGAAACCGAAGGACACCACGACCTGGCGCTGGAGTTCATGCAGGATTCATGGGATGAAGAGTGCGGACCCTCGCCGGAAAAGGGCTGCACAGCACCCCGCCTCAAAAAAGTTAAGGTTCTGCAACAACTGACCGCAGAGTTAAAGAAGCCTGAAGCTTCTGCTCAAGCAGAGCAGTCACATTCCCAGCCTGCAACCATGAAAGGCGGCTCTGAAAAAGGCGCTTCCGCCCAGGAAAGCAGCAGTACCGGTGAAGCAGCGAAGAAAATCCAGGAGGAGGCGACGGATGTTGACCGAGAGACCGTTGTAGTCACAAGGCGCGCTGACCGCTTCGATACATCAGAGTTGTTTCTGGAAATCTCAATCGTTCTCTGCTCCATTTCCCTGCTGGCAGAAAGCAAGGTCTATTGGAATCTGTCTTTTGTCACGACCGCTATCGGCATCGCGATAGCGCTGTACGGATTTCTGCTCCACTGAACGGCTCAGGCGTGTACATGTAGTGTGTTACAGGTATAACATGATTTGTGATGCCTGTAGCCGCGGCAGAGCCGAATAGCGCCTGGTTATTGCTGGCTTTTAACCTGCCCAGCAAGAATGGCAGTGCCCGCGTCGAGATCTGGCGCAAGCTCAAGAAACTTGGCGCTTTGCCGCTGCGTACTTCCGGCTACCTCCTCCCCAATAATCCAGCCAGCCGGGAACGGCTGGAGTGGCTGGCCGCCATCATCCGCAAAAATCGTGGAGAAGCATCTGTTGCCCAGGTGACTTCTTTTGACGGGCTCTCCCAGGAGACGATTGCGCAACTGTTTTCCGAGGCGCGTAGTCGAGACTACCAGCAGATCATTCATAGCCTTCGCCGTCGCAAGCACCATCAACCCAGACAACTTTCGTCGCTGCGGCGGAGGTTCAACGAAATCCAGGCGATTGATTTTTTCCAGAGTCCGCTGGCGCACCGTGTAGAGACCATGCTGGATGCTGCCGATCAGGGCCTTAACACATTCGCCGGGGAACGCGTGAAGCGCGAGTTCCTGAACCGTACCTGGATCACTCGCCCCCGGCCCGGGATTGATCGGGTTTCTTCCGCGTGGCTCATCCAGCGCTTCATTGATCCCAATGCGCGGTTTGCGTTTTCAACCAATCCCCGCCAGTTTCCACAGGCCATCCCTTTTGACATGTTCACCGCTGATGGCTTCGGACATCGCGGCGACAGCTGCACATTTGAAACACTCTGCCGCGAGTTTTCCATCAAAGACCGCAAGGTGCGCACCATCTCTCAGATTGTCCATGATGCGGACCTGGAAGACGAAAAATTCGGCCGAACTGAAGGGGCCGGGCTGGACCGTGTGCTGAAGGGCTGGGCGCGCCAGCAGATTTCAGACGACGAACTGCTGCGGCGCGGGATTGAACTGATTGAAGGACTTTATTGCGCGCTCTAGCGGAGGTGAATGATGGAATGGGTAACGCGCAAGAACGTGAAGGTAGACCGCGTGGCCTGCCCATGGCTGATCAAGAGATTTGTCGATCCGGACGCCATATTTTTGTTTGTCGCAGAAGAAGAGTTACTTGAGAGCGCCAGGCGCGGCCCGATTCCCTTTGACGCTCCGCGCCTCCCGGAGGTGAAACTGAACCACCGCGGTGACCACTGTACGTTTGAAGCGATTATGGACGATTTCCACCTCACGGCTCCGGGGCTGGAGAGGCTGGCACTGATTGTGCGGGCCGCTGACATCAAAGGCCAGGAGCACGTGGCTCCCGAGGGCGCGGGACTGCGGGCCATTGCCGAAGGATTAGCCGCGCTCGGGTTGCCGGACCAAGAGCGGCTACACCATGGATTTCAAATCTATGACGCATTGCTCGAATACGCGAAGAGCGCTAAGCAGAATGAGAAAGGAAAAGATCGATGAAAGCGAAGTTGCAGTTTGTATTGCTGGTTTGCGTGGCCGGATCTCTCATGGCGTGGGCCCAGGAATCCTCTTCCCAGAAAAAACAATCTTCATCAAGCGCGACAAAGACCAGTGGATCCGCCGATTGGAAAGCCGTGGACGACGCAATGGGCCGCGCCGGCCAGGATCAGCCGGACGGAGCACGGAAATATGCCATGCCGCGTAAGGACCTCAACGTGACTGTGAACGGCGTGCAGGTGAAAGCAGGATTTGCACTGGGCTCATGGGCGGCATTCAATCATCCGGGGAAGAATGCCATGGTCATGGGCGACCTGGTCCTCACTGAGGACGAGGTTGCTCCTGTGATGCAAAAGCTGCAGTCAGGCGGCATTGACATTACTGCGCTGCATAACCACCTGCTGCATGAAACACCTCGCGTCATGTACATGCATATCCACGGCATGGGAGATGCCGCTGCATTGGGCAAAGCGGTCCACGACGCGCTGACTGAAACCAAGACGCCGGGCCCGGATGCGGCCGCGCCGGCTGGAGCACCATCACAGCAGGATATTGGAATCAACATCGCTCAGATTGAAGAGGCCCTTGGTCACAAAGGCAAAGTAAATAACGGGATTCTCCAGGTAGGCGTTCCTCGTGCCGAACATGTTACCGACAGTGGCATGGCGGTCCCGGGCTCCATGGGATTGGCAACTGGAATCAACTTCCAACCCACCGGCGACGGCAAAGCTGCAGTGACTGGAGATTTTGTCCTTATCGCCAAAGAAGTGAATCCGGTAATCAAGACGTTACAGTCACACGGCATCATGGTAACTGCGCTTCACAGTCACATGTTGACGGAACAGCCAAGGCTTTTCTTCATGCACTTCTGGGGAAATGATGACGCTGTGAAGCTGGCGCAGGGACTTGGAGCGGCGTTGAAGCAAACCAACTCAAAGAAGTAAGGACTGGAAACGGTTGTGTTATGAGGAGATTGCTACATCTTACGTGGTTGCTGTTGTTGTTCGCGATTGTTGCCGGCGCAGGCTTTACTGCGCGGCAAATGCGTTCGGCCAAAGCAAATGCTGAGAACAAGCCCGGAACGACCCTGCGGCAGATCGCTTCATTTGATCTGCCTGGTCCGCCGGGCAAGCGTTTTGATTACCTGACCATCGATCGCGAAGATGGATACCTGCTCTCAGCCCATCTTGGCGCGGGGCTGCTGTACGTGATTGATCTCAAGACCAACCAAGTTTTGAAAGCGGTTCCCGGCGTACCCGGAGTTGAAGGCGTGGAGTACGTGCCTGAGCTGAAGAAGGTATACACCTCTGACTGGTACGAAAACAAAATCGGGGTGATTGATCTGCGGCAGATGAAGGTGATAGCCAAAATACCCACCGAAGCAAAGCCCGATGGCAGCGCTTACGCGGCTCCGTTTCACAAGCTCTATGTTTCCGATGAACGAGGTAAAGCTGAAGCCATTGTGGACGTGCAGCACGATACCATCATAAAAACGCTGCACTTCAAAAGTGAAACGGGAATGCCGCAGTATGACCCAGTGGCCCGGCGGATTTACCTGAACCTGCAGGACCTGAATACGTTTGCGGTCATTGATCCGGAGACTGATGCGGTGGTCGGGGAATATCCGGTCAGTCCGTGCAAAGGCAATCACGGGATGGCCCTGGACCCGGAGCATCATCGCGCATTTCTCTCCTGCGAAGACAACAACCTGATGGCAGTCTTCGATCTGGACAACCATCGCGTCATCACTACCCTTCCCCTCGCGGATGGGCCGGACGTGATCAAGTTCGATCCTGGGCTGAAGCGAATCTACGACGCGTGCTATAGCGGGGCGATTTCAGTCTTTCAGCAGGACGATGCTGATCATTACCGCAAACTGGAGGACTTCCCTACCCAGCATAAAGTTCACAGCCTTGCGGTAGATGAGCAGTCCCACCGCGTTTACACGCCGGAGCAGGAGGAGAACGGAAAGCCGGTGGCGCGAATGGTTGTGTATGAAGCGGTTACACAAAAATGACGCCGAGTTGTGATTTGGTCTGCCCAGCACGTGTGCAGGGCGCGGATCTTGCCAACCGGCTCCAGATCTCACGAGTTTAATGACAGTCTCCCGGCCAGGATCCGCATGGCGCCGGCAGCAAGTCAACCGCTCGTCCGCACAAAAAAGCGGCGCCTGCAGGCGCAGCAAATCACTTCTGGAACAAAGCTACTTTGTAACCGTCAACGTGATCGGAGCGCTGTGCACCGAGCTGCCGCTGGTTCCGTTCACGATGATGGTGTAGGTCCCAAACGGAGTCTTGATGCCTCCGGATTGCTGGGTGTTGATGGAGAGCGACGATGAAGCGCTGGCTGCGCCCGGAACAACCGACGCGGGCGAGAACGAACAGCTTGCGCCGCTCGGCAATCC
>DATEJX010000097.1:0-18533 GCA_035277785.1 Candidatus Angelobacter sp.
TCAATCCGAACTGGGATTTCACCGGATCAACTTACTTCGGCTGCCGCGACCCGCACGTCCCTTTGGAGTTGATGTTCGCTTTTGACCAACTCCGCAATGCCGGATATCAACCATTACTGATTGATGCCCAGACCGACCACATGAGCGTTCATGAGGTGAAGCCCCGGATTGCTGAATTCAGCCCCGACTTTCTCGTAATTCCCACGGCTCCTTCGTATCTCTTCTGGCGCTGTCCGCCACCGGAACTGCGCATTCCCATGGAGTGGTTCAACACCCTGGGCGAGGGGACCAGGACCGTGAAAGTCGCCATTGGTCCTCATCCCTCTGCCACCCCCGCGGCAACGTTGCGCAAAACCGGGTGCGATGTTGCTCTGAGAGGTGAGCCGGATCAGACCATTCCGCTGCTCGCGGACCAGCCCTGGGACCAGATCACCGGTTGCTGCTATCACACAAATGATGGCGAGCACATCAGCGCCTCATTCGGCGTCACAGATATGAGCGCACTGGGCGCCCTCGATTTCAGGAATTACAACGTTGAGGCCCACACCCATCGCCATCACGTATTTACAACCGACCAGGGCCTCGGCGCCGAGCTTGAATTCGCACGCGGGTGTCCCTGGGCTTGCACCTTCTGCAACAAGACTTTGTTTCGCAACAAATTCCGCGAGCGTAGCGTTGAAGCCGTCCTCCAGGAAATAGACACATTGATCGATCGTGGTGTCGAGTACATTTACTTCATTGATGAAATCTTTGGCGTGGGAAAAAACGTACGCCGCCTGCTTGAGGGCATAGCTGAGCGACAGGTGAAAATTGGTTTCCAGACGCGAATCGACCTGTGGACAGAGGAAACCCTGGACCTGCTCGGTCGCGCTCATTGCATATCCATGGAATGCGGTATTGAATCCATTACTGAGGCTGGTCGCGAAGAATTGCGCAAGAATTGCCGGATCGATACGGAGCGAATTTCTGAACTCCTTCTTTACGCCCGATCGCGCATTCCCTGGGTGCAGGCAAATTTAATTCTTACTGACCATGATGATCGCAGGCAGATTCAGAGTTGGCAGGAGCATCTAAGAAGCCGGGGAGTATGGGTCAGCGAGCCAGTACCCATGTTTCCGTTCCCGGGGAGCCCGCTGTACCAACAAACGTTTGCCGCGCTGCCAGATGATCTGGCATGGGAGCGGGCGCATCGCTATTACACATCAACGTTTGCGGACAAGGGGTACAGTGACATCCAGGAGCAGAAACCGGTCCCACTAGAGGAACTGGAGAATGCACATCTTAGTCACCGCTGATACGCTCGGCGGTGTTTGGACATATGCAACGGAACTGGTCACGGGACTGGTCCGCCGCGGCATCAAGGTTACGCTGGTCAGCTTTGGCGATATTCCTTCCGCTGCCCAGATGCGCTGGCTTGAGTGTTTGCCTCAGGTCGATTTCCGGCCTACAGCTTTCAAACTTGAGTGGATGCAGGACTCAGAAGCCGATATGGAGGCCTCCTCTGAATATCTCACTCAGGTGATCGAAGAAGTCAAACCTGATCTGCTGCATCTCAATCAGTTTTACTATGGCACCCTGCCCGGTGAGATTCCCCGGGTAGTTGTGGCGCACAGTGATGTCATCAGCTGGTGGTCCACAGTGCATCAGCACCCGCCGGCTGAATCCGCATGGCTGCGCTGGTACCGTGAGAGCGTTGGACGTGGGTTGGCTTGTGCTACCGCCGTTGTGGCTCCCACGCATTGGATGCTGGAACAGGTGAAGCACAACTATGGCCCGCCTGCTAACAGCCATGTGGTCTATAACGGGCGCACGCCGACGAACTTCAACCCCCACGTGAGCAAAGAAGACATCATCATTACTGTGGGCCGGCTCTGGGACTCTGGAAAGAATGTCCGTTTGCTGCTGCGTGAAGATATGCCGGCCCCAGTACAGATTGTGGGGGCTGATCGCCATCCGGAGTTGCAGAGCAGCGCCTTTGCATTCGAGGAAATCCGGGCCAATATTCAGTTGGAGCCGCAGCAGGATGAAAACCAATTGGCCCAGATGCTTTCCCGCGCGGCGATTTACGCTGCCACCTCGCGTTATGAGCCGTTCGGGCTGGCGCCATTGGAAGCCGCGTTATCACGTTGCGCTATTGTTGCCAGTGACATTCCTCCGTTTCGCGAGTTGTGGGCGGGCGCGGCTATTTTCTTTCACAGTGATGATGCCACGGATCTTCGTCGCACTTTGCAGCAGGTGGTGCAGGACCACAGTCTGCGCCAGCATTACGCTAATCTGGCCTATGTGCACGCTCGCAAGCATTACAGCGCGGCGCGCATGATTGATGAATATCTGGAGCTCTATCACGCCTTGGCGCCGGCCGGAGTCGTCACTGGATGACTGAGAAGCTCAATATCGCTCTGTTCTCGCATTCTCTGATCTCCGACTGGAACCACGGCAACGCCCATTTTTTGCGCGGTCTGATGCGGGAACTTGTCCGGATGGGACACCGCGTCCGCTGCTATGAAGAGCTTGGAAGCTGGTCACTGACCAACTTAGTGCAGCAGGAAGGCGAGCGCGCCATTCACTCCATTGATGGTTTCAGAGCGGCTTATCCTGAGCTGGATATCCGTTTTTATAAGCCTGCTGACGCTCATTTTCCCGCATTTCTGGAATCCGAGTTGCAAGAGACAGATGTTGTTCTGTTGCATGAGTGGAACCAGCCTTTCGTGGCCAACAGTGTTCTGGCACTCAAGAAGAAGCTTGGTTTCATTGCTCTGTTTCATGACAGTCATCATCGCGCCTACACTCGTGCTGGTGAGATCTTGAAATTCCATCTCCATTTGGTGGATGGCGTCCTCGCTTTTGGAGAGGCGATTCGCCGCATTTATGCGGATGGATTTGGTGTTCCCCGGACCTGGACCTTCCACGAGGCGGCGGATATTGAACATTTCAAGCCACTCCGGCGCGCGCGTGAAATTGATGTTGTTTGGATCGGCAACTGGGGAGATGATGAGCGCACACGCGAGCTTGAGGAATTCCTGATTGCTCCTGCGCAGGCGATGCAGGGCAGGAGGGTGGTCGTCCATGGCGTGCGCTACCCGCAGGATGCGCTGGAAAAACTGAAGCAGGCTGACATTGAATATCGCGGCTACCTGCCCAATCTGTTTTCACCGCAAGTCTATGCTGCAAGCGGTTTGTCGGTTCACATTCCCCGCCGGCAGTATGCTAATGGGCTCAGCGGAATTCCCACGATTCGTGTGTTTGAAGCGCTGGCCTGCGGCGTTCCGCTGGTTTGTTCCCCCTGGAATGATGAAGAACATCTCTTCCATCCCGGGGAAGATTACCTCCTGGTGAAAGATGGACGTGAGATGAAGGCCACGATCGAGGCTTTATTGCAAGATGAAGGCGCTCGCCGCAAGCTTGGTGAGCGCGGTTTGCAAACCATCCGTGAGCGACATACGTGCGCTCACAGGGCACAGCAGTTGATCTCTATTTGCGAGGAAATCGCGCGATGAATATTTTTGTCTTTGGTTCCAGCATCACCTCTTCGTACTGGAATGGCGCCGCAACGTATTACCGTGGAATCTACAAACAACTGCATGCGCTCGGCCATCACATCACCTTTGCTGAGCCGGATGCTTATGGACGGCAGCAAAAACGCGATCCCGGAGATTTTTCTTACGTTGAATCCATTGTGTATGAAAGCGAGAGTGAGCTGCATCACCTGCTGCGCAAAGCGTGCCACAGTGACTTGGTGATCAAACACAGTGGAGTAGGTATTTATGATCAACTGCTGGAAGAAGCCGTTCTTGACTGCCGTACCGGCATGACGCGTGTGGCTTTCTGGGACGTCGATGCACCCGCAACGCTCGCGCGCATTGAGAGTGATTCCTCTGATCGTTTCTGGCGGCTGATCCCGGAGTACGACTTTATCTTCACCTACGGCGGAGGCGCCCCGGTGGTGGACCACTATCTCCGACTGGGAGCGGCCAACTGCCATCCCATCTACAACGCCCTTGATCCGGAGACGCACCATCCCGTTTTTTCTGACCCCGAACTGCGTTGTGATCTCGCTTTCCTGGGTAACCGGCTTCCGGACCGCGAAAAGCGCATGGAGGAATTCTTCCTGCGCGCAGCCGAACTCGCGCCGGAATTCACGTTTGTGCTAGGCGGCGAAGGCTGGGGCGGCAAGCATTTACCAGAAAATGTGAGGTGGATTGGCCATGTGAGCACCGGGGACCACAATCGCGTTAACGGTTCGGCACGCATGGTGCTGAACATTAACCGTGAGTCCATGGCTCATGTGGGTTTTTCGCCGCCAACCCGCGTCTTTGAAGCTGCAGGAGCGGGGAGTTGCGTGATTACGGATCGCTGGAATGGCATTGAAAATTTCTTTGATCCTGGTACGGAGATTCTGGTGGCGGCCAATGCGGAGGACATTGTTTATCTCCTGCGTTCGCTGAGTGCCGGAGATGCAAAGGGGATCGGGACAAATATGCGCAAGCGTGCTTTGCGCGATCATACATATGCTCTGCGGGCTCAGGAGTTCGAAATGACCGTGGCAGATACCAGGGCGCAGGCTGCCTGAAGCATTGGTTTTTCGGCGAACCTGGGGTGTAGGCATTGTTCCTGAGGGTCGCGTGGCCTGGAAACGGCAACCATGAAGATCACCATTTTCGGTTTATCGATCACATCATCGTGGGGCAACGGTCACGCCACTACGTTTCGTGCCTTGTGCAGCGCACTGCATCGCCGCGGACACAGGATTATTTTTTTTGAGCGCAATGTCGAATGGTATGAAAACAATCGTGACCTGCCCGGGCCGCCTTACTGTGAAGTAAAGTTATACGACGACTGGAAGCACGTGCTACCTGCCGTCCGGGAACACCTGCGTGATACCGATGTCGCCATGGTTGGCTCGTATTTCCCGGATGGCATCCTGGCGCTCGATGAGGTGCTGGCATCGAGTGTTCCGATCAAGACTTTCTACGACATTGACACGCCCATAACCCTGAGCCGGCTCAGGGAGCAGGGCAATACAGACTATCTGCTTCGGCGCCAACTCGCCGAGCTGGACATCTATTTCACATTTACCGGCGGCCCCGTGATTGCAGAGCTGGAGTCAGACTTCGGTGTGCCTTTTGCAGTGCCGCTGTATTGTTCCGTAGATCCGGAACGCCACCGGGAACTTCCTCCCAACCCGAATTTTGCCTGTGACTTGAGTTATATGGGGACCTATGCTGCTGATCGGCAACCAAAAATCGAGGAATATCTTTGCGCTCCGGCGCAGAGCCTTACAGAACGGAGCTTTCTGGTGGCCGGTCCGCAATACCCGGATTCAGTGAAGTGGCCGGCAAATGTCAGGCGCATCATGCATCTGGAGCCTCGATTTCATGCCGAGCTCTACTGTTCTTCTCGCATGACTCTCAATGTGACTCGCAGAGATATGGTGATGGCCGGCTACTCTCCATCGGTCCGGCTGTTTGAGGCTGCCGCATGTGCAGCAACCATTGTGTCTGACAACTGGCCCGGGCTCGATACCTTCTTTGCTCCGGGAGAGGAGATTCTGCTTCCTTTGGATCGCAGAGATGTAACCCGCTATATAAGTGACTACGACGACTCTGAATTGAGAAGAATTGGGCGGGCTGCTCGCGAGCGAGTGTTGGCAGCGCACAGTAATCGAGAGCGAGCGCGCGAATTTGAGCAGGCTGTGGAAATCTCACAGGCAAAAAAGGCTGGTTCCAGCACGGTTGCTGTTTGATTGAGAGCTGCATGAGCAAACCGAACGCCTGCGTTTATGCATCTTTACTGAGGTTACCCCCTCAGGGATCCCATGAAAATAGCTCTTGTTGCACCTCCGTATATCGCCGTTCCGCCTAAAAAATACGGAGGGACTGAGCTTTTCATTGCTGAGCTGGCACTTGGTTTAAAAAAGAGGGGGGTGGATGTAATTCTCTACACCAACGGAGAATCCACCTTACCGGTTCCCAGCAAGTGTCTTTACGAAAAAGAGGACTGGCCGCTCAGCGGTGATGCAGAAGCAAACCTTAAGGGACTCAATCATGCCGCCTGGGCCGTAAAAGATGCTCGCGATCGCGTTGATGTGATTCACCTGAACAATGCTCCGGGGCTTACTCTGCAGCGATTTATCGAGCAGCCTGTGGTCTACACAGTGCACCACGGATATGAGCAGCCGCTCGCCGACTTCTACACCTATTTTCCTGAGGTTTCCTACGTCACCATTAGTGACTTCCAGCGCACCAGGCTGAACCTGCCGCGCATTCGCACCATCCATCATGGAATTGATCTCTCGGGCTACACTCCTCAAAGCAAAAAACAGCCGTATCTGACTTTTCTGGGCAGAGTGGCTCCGGCGAAAGGCACTCATCTGGCCATTGAAATTGCCAGAAAAGCCGACATCCCGCTGAAAATCGCTGGTGAAATTCAGCCTGTTTACCGTGAATACTGGGAGAAGGTGGTGCGGCCGCAGGTCGACGGCAAATTTATTCAGTACGTGGGTGAAGTCGGATTGGAAGGTAAGAATGAGCTGCTGGGTAATTCCATGGCCATGCTGTTTCCTATTCAATGGGACGAACCCTTCGGCCTGGTAATGGTTGAGTCCATGGCCTGCGGTACGCCTGTGCTCGCCTTGCCCGGAGGCTCCGTGGCCGAAGTCATTGAAGAAGGTGTGAGCGGGCACATTGGCAAATCAGCGGAAGACCTGGTGCAGCACGCAAAAAACCTTCATTTCCAGGCGGAGTCGGTTCGAGCCTACGCGCAAAAGTACTTCTCATCGGAGCGCATGGCGAACGATTACATCAGTCTTTATTCTGAAATTCTTGGCAGCAGGACGGCAGACGAGATAGAGCCCATTGTGGCTTGAGTGCTGCCAGGCTGAATCTTGAGTGAAAGAGAGACTCGATTCGTGAGCGCAAAGATCATCATTCCCCAGCAGGAATTGGTGGAAATCCCTTCACCTTATCCGGAACCGCGCATTGCCTACCAGAACGCTGAGCCCAGGGCCGTAAACAATCTCACTCTGATCGACGGTAAGACGTTCCTTTCCACCACCTTTGGCGGTGACATTATGCCTCCGGGTGCGCCCGACGCCGGTTTCTTCCACGATGACACGCGATTCCTGAGCCGGCTGGAACTGCGCGTGGGAGGCTACCGCACAGTTGTCCTTTCATCCAGTACGGAGCAGACGTTCGCCTCCCAGATTGAACTCACAACCGGGCAGAGCACTTTGCGTGAAAGTTATGAGATCCCTGAAAACACTGTCCACATTCGGCGCGAGCAGCTGCTCGGGTCAGACACGCTTTATGACTACCTTACCTTTGAGAATTTCAATTTCAACGAATTGGAATTGATCATTGAGCTGGCCTACGAAGCTGATTTCATGGATGTTTTTCAGGTGCGCGGCGTGGCCCGGCAGAACAGCGGACACTATTACAAACCTATCGTGCACCGTGACAGCATCGTCTTTCACTACCTTGGGCTTGATGGCATTGCCCGCGACACCGTAATCAATCTTTCACCGCAACCCGAGGCAGTGGACGGGACCACTGCTCGCTGGCGATTGAAGCTGCCTCCTTTCAAACGGTTCCACATCCAGACCACGATCGTGCCCCACATTGAAAGCAAACGGTCGCGCGCGGGGAGGCCTGATTTTGGACAGCAGTTGCGGCAAAGGCGAGAAAGCTTTGCTCACTGGGAATCGCAGTCATCCCATTTCACCTCCACGAACCGTATCTTCGATCAAATGATGGGCACTGCAAAAGCGGATCTGCATGCGCTGCAAATTCCTGAAGGCAGGGAACACATCATTGCGGCAGGAATTCCGTGGTTCGCCACCATGTTTGGACGCGATTCCATTATTGCCGCCTACCAGTCTTTATTCCTCAATCCTCAGCTCGCGGTGGAGACAATCCGTGTGCTGGCACGCTACCAGGGACAGGAAAAAAATGACTGGCGGGATGAAGAGCCCGGCAAAATTCTGCACGAATACCGTGAAGGCGAGATGGCGCGTTCGGGTGAGGTGCCCTTCAGTCCTTATTACGGTTCTGTTGATGCTACGCCGCTTTGGCTGATCCTGCTGAGCGAGACCTTCAACTGGACTGCCGACGAGCAGCTGGTGAAAGACATGCTGCCTCATGCTTACCGTGCTCTTGACTGGATCGATCACTATGGCGATCTCGACGGAGACGGTTTTGTTGAATATGCCCGCCGGTCGCCAAAGGGCCTGACGAACCAGGGGTGGAAGGATTCCTGGGATGCAATCATTCATCGCGATGGTGAGATGGCACGCCCGCCGATTGCGCTCTGCGAGGTCCAGGGCTATGTCTATGAAGCCAAGTACAAGATGGCTTCACTGATGCGTTCATTCGGCGATATCCGCATGGCTGACAAACTCAAACGTGACGCTGCTGATATGGCCAAACGGTTTGAGAAAGCTTTCTGGATGCCTTCGCGCAACTTCTACGCCATGGCGCTCGATGGGCAGAAGAGGCAGTGCCAGGTCGTTTCGTCGAATCCCGGTCACCTTTTGTTTACGCGCATGCTTCCATTGGAGCGGGCGCGTTCCATCATGCAGCAATTCATGAAGCCCGGAATGTTTACCGGCTGGGGCTGGCGCACCATGTGCCAGGAAGAGCGGGTGTTCAATCCTTTGAGTTACCATCGTGGCTCAGTCTGGCCGCACGATAATTCAATGGTCGCCCATGGCATGGCGCTCTACGAATTCCGCGAGCCGGCCAACAAGGTTTTTACCACCCTGGTCCAGGCGGCATTGAATTTCCGCGACTACCGCCTGCCCGAACTTTTCTGCGGCATTGAGCGGCGGGAATTCGATCAGCCGGTGCAGTATCCCGTTTCTTGCTCGCCGCAGGCATGGGCTTCAGGGGCCATCTTCCTGATCCTGATGTCTGTGCTAGGCATCCGTCCCAGCGCACACCGCAAGGAGCTCAACATCGTGAATCCGACGCTGCCGGAATTCCTGGATAATCTCAGCGTGCGCAACCTGCGTATCGGGGCGAGCCGCGTGGGCCTCGATTTCACCCGCCGCGGTGACCGCACCTTCTGCAACGTGGTTGATATTGAAGGCGACAAGCTGCTGGTAAACGTTGCCTTCAAAAAGCGCTAAACCCTTACCAGAATTTCTAAGCAAGCCAGGCGGAGCCAGGAAAAGCTTTTCAAAGTAAGGCTCGATTCCTTGCACAGTCAAGTTCGCTGGTCCGCTGGTGTAATATACGAAAGACGCGCAACAATCAGGGAAACCGGATCAAATGGGCCACGCCATAGTCAAAGACGAAAACATCCTCGGCGGAGAACCGGTCTTCCGCGGAACGCGAGTTCCGTTTAAGGCATTGACCGATTATCTCGAAGGCGGAGAAAATCTGGACCAATTTCTGGAACAATATCCAAGCGTCAGCCGCCAACTCGCAATCGATGCCCTCGAAGAAGCTCGTGCAATGCTGGAATCGCAGCTCAGATGAGACTGCTGATCGACGAGTGTGCTCCAAGAGCTCTGAAATCCTTTCTTGTCGCCGAGGGACATGCGTGCTTTCGGTGCAGGAAGCGGGCTGGGCGGGCAAACGGAATGGCGAATTGCTCAAACTCGCAGAGGGCAGCTTTGCTGTTTTCATTACGCTGGATACGAACCTTCAATACCAGCAGAACCTGGCTGGGCGTCAAATTGCGATCATAGTGATTCGTGCGCAATCGAATCGTCTGAATCATCTCAAGAAGTGGTGCACATAGGATCAATCAAAAGCTAAGCTCTCTTGCCCTTCCTCACGTCTACATTTAGAGTGTTTTGGTTCGACGTTAAACTATCCCGGAGGAGCAAAATGGCAATCAATGTCCTGGCGAAAAAAAACGGCCCTTATGTGGTGAGCGGCGATCTGAGCGAACTCAATCTTACCGATCCCGATGGCAATAAGTACGATTTAACGGGAAAACCGGCCATTGCGCTTTGCCGCTGCGGCGGATCAGTAAACAAGCCATTTTGTGACGGGACCCATTCCAAGATCGGCTTCCAGGCGGCTGAAGCTGCAGTGAAGAGCCAGGGCTAATTCAGCCGGGCTATTTAGTTGCAAAGAGGAACCTTCAGGGGTTCCTCTTGTTTTTTCTCTTGTTTCCCTCAGACCGGTGTTACCAAAGGCTTTACACCGACCGCATTTGGCGCATTGCCTGACTGCGGTTACGCTATGGGAACACTGACCCTTCATTTACCTCTGGTACTGGGGGCTGTTCATGAATTTCCACGGGCACACTATCCAGTGGTCGACACTGGTTAATTTTATTCCGGTGCTCGCGACTATCGTCACCACGATGCTGAGCATCGTGCTGGCGCGCGCTACGTTGCGCTATGCCCATGCGGCTGACCGGACGCTGGAACTCGCACATGAGCAGTTTGAGCGTGAGTGGGCCCCCGAACTTCATCTTCGGCTGGAGCGTTCATCTTCCACGGATGCTCGGATCATCATCACCAACCTGGCGAAAACCTCTGTTCTGCTGCAACTGGTGCAGCTCCGCAATGTCTCTGGAGTGTTTCCGCTGGAAAAGCAATATCTGAATGATCCACTGGTGGGCGGCACGGCCTGGAACGGCCAACTTGGCGAACACCTGCTACGCCTGACCGGGCACAATTTTTCCGGTCCCATCGCCGCTTCCGCTAGTTTCTATGCATCGGGACGTTTGTTCCGCACGGACTGGTTCCGCTTTAAGGTGGAGGTCCACAACGGCCGCATCGACCGGATTGATGCTGTCACGCTGCCCGCGCATCGCGTTCGCGTTCTGGTGCCGCATAAGGTGCGCCGTTTTCGCAAGCCGATGGTCAACGATGTGGCCAAAGAAATTGTGGAGACAACGAAGAGAGAATAAACATTCAGCTTTGCATTCTCATTCCGAATACTGCAAGTCTCGGATATCGATACCTCAGCGCAGGTTGAATGAGATCTCAGTCATCATGGAAACGGAGACTGGCTGACCATCACGAGTAGCAGGGCTGAACTTCCACTTCTTGACGGCGTCGACCGCATTCTCATCCAGCCCTTTTCCGAGTGCCCTATCAATTCTGATATCAGTCACATTTCCGCTGGTATCTATAACAATGTGCATCATTACGATCCCCTGATATCTCGCGTGGCGCGCTTCTTCGCTGAAATCAGGCTCCGGTGAGTACACCGGTTTGGGTGGCGTCACGCCATCCTTCCTGGTGCTGGAGAATTCTACCGGCGCAGCGGCACCCTCCAGACTGTAGTCAGAACGACGATACTCCGGCTTGGCATGACTGATATCGCCAGGGTCCAGAAAAAAGACGCGGCCCAGCAAGTCCTGAGCTTCCGCCAGGGTTACGAGCGGGCGGTCGAGATGAATCTGCACCTTCACCGTTTTTTCCAGAATTACCGTGGAACCACCCATTTCGGGGCTGCCGATGAAGGCTATGCGTGGACCCTGCAAACGTAAAGTGTCGCGAGATAGATTTACGTCGCGAATGTAGATGCCGCCGTAGACGAGCCATGAACCTGTTGGCGTGGTAAGGGGCCGGCCGGAAGAGTCAAACTTTTGCACGCCATGACTGAATGGATAACGCAGTGCCAGGACGTGCTTGTTGTATTGCTGGTTTAGAAGTTGGTTTACACTTTCAGCAAACGAGGAAGAAACGCCGCTGAAATATAGAGCCAGCAAACAAAAACAGATTTTTCGGGCCATGGCAGCCATAGTCTAATCGTTAGACGGCAGCTGCGCTACGCATTTTTCAAGCGTCGGCGCTCTTAGTGGATGGTCTTCATCTTCCGCGACATGTAATCCATCAGCAGGTATTGGCCGAGCGTCTGAGGAGTGGTGAAGTAGGCCTTGCCGCGGCACATTTCCGTCACTTTCTGCACGAACTGCACCAGGCCATAATCAGAAGCCAGCATGAAGGTGTTGATCATGATGCCGGAGCGCTTGCAGCGGGAGACCTCTTCCAGTGTCTGGCTTACCACCAGCGGATCCAGCCCGAAAGCGTTCTTGTAAATGCGGCCGTCTTCAAGCGTCAGCGCTGAGGGTTTTCCGTCAGTGATCATGACGATCTGCTTCATGTCTTTCTTCTGCCGTTGGAGAATTCGCTGTGCCAACCGCAGGCCCTCGCGAGTATTGGTATAGTACGGTCCAACCTTGACTCGCGCCAGTTGGGTGATTGGCATCTCTTCCGCGGAGTCGTGAAACAACACTAGCGAGAGCGAATCACCCGGATACTGCGTCCGGATCAGATGGCTCAGCGCCATGGCCACCTTCTTCGCGGGAGTAAATCGGTCTTCGCCGTAGAGAATCATGCTGTGCGAGCAGTCAAGCATGACCACTGTCGCGCAGGACGATTGATACTCGCACTGGTCTACGCGCAGATCAGAGTATTCGATGTTGAGCGGCAGGTGCAGGCCTTCCCGCTGAATTGCTGACGAAAGCGTCTCAGTAATGTTGAGATTGATGGTGTCGCCGAATTCGTAAGGCTTGGAAGCGCCGCTGGCCTCGATTCCTGTGGCCAGATCACGCGTGTCATGACGGCCAAAACTGGAGCGGCCCAGCGATCCCAGCAAATCGCGCAGCGTCTTGAAGCCAAGGAAATCCAGGCTCTTATCAGTGATCTCAAATCTTGCCTCTACCTGAGCCTCTCCTGTCTGTCCCGGCGTCGTAGCCGGCCGCGAGGGATCTTGCGGCTGGTCTACCGAGATATAGTCCTCCTGCTGCATGCGGTTGATAAGCTTTTCAATCAGCTCGTCCAGCTTGCCTTCCATCTGCATCTGCTCGAGCTGCTCGCGCATTTCGTCAGTGAGAAAGTCACCCATCTCCAGGGCCTGCTGAATGGCTTCGCGCAACGCATCGAGAGAGTGCTCATCCATCTGCTGAAAATACATGTACTGGTTCTGGAAGCCGGATTCCAGCATGTAATCAGAGAGGGCGCTGAGCAGATCTTCCATGCTCATCTCGTCGGCGAGGTCGGCAACGTATTTGGAGTACTTCGTGTATTTCATTAGCTGCGGTACTTGGTAACTTGGTAGTTGGTATTTAGCCAAATACTAAATACCAAGTACCAAATACCATTTTTCAGTTATACGGCCTTCTATTCCTGAACGGCTGTGGGCGCTCATCATCTTCGCGCTCGTAAGGCCGTTCCGGACGCTTGGCCTGCTTCTCCGCCTGGAAGACGCGTTCTTCCGTCCGTCCGATGCGCCGATGCGCGTGCAGACCTTCCAGGACGAACTCTGCCGCCGAAACCAGCACCTCAGGCCGCTCTTTCGGCTTGATGCCGACCGGCGCGAGCTTCTCCGTGAGTCCCTGAATGTTCTTGAGCCCTTCCAGAACTTCCAGTGCGCTTGCCGTATCCGCCAGTTTGATCTCGCCGCCCAGTTCAAACCACTGCACCACCTGCTGCATGTTCAGCTCTTTGAAATAGACGTCGTAAGCTTTGGCCACGGCAACGCGGATCAATTCCCGCGCTACCGTATCGGCGCCGCGCATCTCGCCTTCATATTCAAGTTCCAGCTTGCCGGTGATGGAAGGCAGCGCAGCGTAGATATCGCCGATGCGGGGCACAATCATTTTTTCCCCGTTCCGTAACGCGCGACGCTCGGCGTTTGAAATCACGTTTTCCAGTACGCTGATAGGCAGGCGCTGGCTCACACCGGAGCGCTTGTCAATCTTCTTGTCCTCGCGGGCCAGGAAAGCCACGCGTTCCACGACCTCGCGTACGTACCGGGGCACATGCAGTTCCATCCCGTCACGGCGCGCCCATGCTTCCTGCTCGGTGATGCTGATTCCTTCTTCAATGGAGCTGGGATAGTGCGTGCGAATTTCCGAGCCGATGCGATCTTTGAGCGGCGTAACAATTTTCCCGCGCGCTGTATAGTCTTCAGGGTTCGCGCTGAACACCAGCGCAACATCCAGGGGCAGACGGAGCGGGTAGCCTTTAATCTGAACGTCGCCTTCCTGCATGATGTTGAACAGGCCGACCTGAATCTTTCCGGCAAGATCCGGTAGTTCATTGATGGCGAAGATGCCTCGGTTGGCCCGAGGCAATAGTCCGTAATGCACCGTGAGTTCGCTGGAGAGGTCATGCCCGCCGCGGGCAGCCTTGATGGGATCGATATCGCCAATGAGATCGGCAATGGTCACGTCCGGCGTCGCCAGCTTTTCCACGTAGCGCTCGTCCGGCGTGAGCCATGCAATTGGAGTGTTGTCACCCTGATCGGCAATCAGCGTGCGGCAACGCTTACAAATGGGGTCGTAAGGATTGTCATGGATTTCACATCCGGCTACATATGGCATTTGCGGGTCGAGCAGACCAGTCAGCGCGCGCAGAATGCGGCTCTTTGCCTGACCGCGCAGACCCAGAAGGATGAAGTTATGACGCGAAAGAACTGCATTGACGAGCTGAGGTACAACCGTATCTTCATAGCCGATAATGCCGGGAAAAATGGTCTCGCCTGACCGCAGTCTGGTAATCAGATTTTCCCGGAGTTCATCTTTGGTCTTGCGGCTGCGGAGCCGTTGCTCAGAAAAAACGCTCTTCCTGAGTTCGCCCAAGGTACGAGGAAGATTCATGAAGGGGCCTCTGCTGCTGATTATACGCCGTGCGCCAAGACAGCCTGCAGAACTAGTGGACGTGTCCGTTCCCGCTTGCCCGCTCGCGTGCGCGCAGGGTCTTTTCCACTTTGGGAATGGTGGCGCGATAGTACTCAATCAAAGTATCAATGCGCTCGCTCTCTGACTTCATTTCCAAAATGGCCTGCTTGAAGTCCAGGTCCACGGGCAGTTGGCTGGCCAATTGAAAAGAAAGATAGTTTTTGTTTTTATCGATCTCCGCATCCTGCCCCAGCACTGCAAACAGTTGTTCATGTAATTCAATCGCGGTCTCAGACTGCTTGCCGGGCAGCGGCGCCGGCTCATCATCATCGAACCAGGTAACTTCAGCCTGAAGGAAAGACCGGTCGTGGTTCAGCTCCACAATCGCAAAGCGCTTGCGACCTTCGCTGGAGATGTCCATCCTGCCGTCTTCGTAACGTTTCATAACGTTCATGATCACCGCAGAGCAGCCGACCTCAGCCACGGCATTTTCTTTAGCGCGCACCATGCCAAAATGCTTCTTCTGTTCCAGGCACTCGGCAATCATCTCTTTGTATCGTGGCTCAAAGACGTGCAGGGGCAGCGGTGCGCCGGGGAAGAGAACCACTTCCAGCGGGAAGATAGGCAAAAGGCTCACAGCCACTATTCTACAGGGGACTTTGGGCTGGCTGGCACCTGTCGGGTGCCTGTAGATTTCCCATCGTAGTGATCGCGAAGTGAACTGACGCCGTACCTTCTTTGGTATGGAGGGAACTTTCTTGACTTGCAGCCGCAGACCCACTACAACCTTCATCCATGAAGCTTCAGGGGAAAGTAGCCGTCATCACTGGCGCGTCGATGGGGATCGGCGAGGCCATCGCAAAACTATTTCTTCAGGAAGGCGCAAAGCTGGTGCTGTGCGCGCGTGATCTGGCCCGAACCCAAGCCGCGGCCCAGCGCATCGGAGGAACGTCAGAGAATACACTCTCGGTGATCTGCGATGTGAGCAAGCGGGATCAGGTAGATGCCCTGATGCAGGCAGCGCTCAAGAAATTTGGCCGTATCGACATACTGGTGAACAATGCCGGTTTCGGACTGAACGATTCAGTCGAGAAGATGAAGATTGCGGATCTGCGCGCCATGTTTGACACCAATTTGTTCGGGACTATCGAGTGCATTCAGGCCGCCGTGCCCATCATGCGCCAGCAGGGCGGAGGAGACATCATCAACGTGTCTTCCGTTTCCGGACACATCTCCACTCCGTACATGGGTGGCTATGCCGCAACCAAGCATGCCATGAACGCGATCGGTAAAGCGGCCCGGCTGGAATTGCTGCGCCACAACATCAACGTGGTCACGGTCTGCCCAGGATACATTGCCACTGAATTTTCCAAGAACATGATCAAGGGCAGCCAGCCGCAGCGCGTTGGTGGATCAACCAAATGGGCAGTCGGGCCTGAAGTTGTGGCTAAAGATACGTTGAACGCCCTGCTCAAGCGCAAACGGCAGGTAGTCACTCCCGGGTTTTACTGGATCTTTATCAAGCTCTATGAGAACGCTCCCTGGCTGGTGGAGCGAAGCATCAAGCGCGGTTTGAAACCTACGTCGCAGGTGCTGGCCGAAGCAGCGGCAAAAAAAGGTAACTAGTCGTTCAGCCGCTTGCGCAATAAGAGCCGTCTAATTTCACAGGTTCAAAGATGCGGAGACTCTTTGGGAGGATTCCATTGCACATTATCACTGGCTGAACCCTTCTTCTCCTCCGGCTTGCTCTGCACCTTCGTCGGGTTATAGAAGAAATTTGCGCGGATGAGCAGGGAATCGCCCGGGAAGGCAGCTGGTAGCTTCGCTAACGGGCTGGAATAGACCAGCGCGCCATAAGCGGCTCGATCCAGTTCAACATCACCTGCCGATTGTTCGATCTTGACATTCTCCACCCTGCCGTCACGCATCACCGCGAACTTAATCACGGTCTTACCGGATTTCCTCTGCGGAGCCATGGCAGATTCCGGCATGAGTGAGTACCAGCGCTTCTGCACTGCCTCCTTCAATCGGCTCACATATGGTTCAAAGTCGACCCCCATCGTGTCAGACAGGATCTCAATGCCCCCGCTGGCCAAAGAAGGTTTCTTTGGGTGTATGGCTTCGTCTACGCGTTGCTGCCATATATTGGCCTGCTTTGTTGCAGGTTTGGTCGTGGTCGGCGACGGAGATGGAGTGGGAGAAGCTTGAGCCGGAGGTGCCGTTTGTGTCTGGCTGAACGCGAGAGTCACAAAAATGCTTCCAATGCAGAAAACGCGCACTGCAAAAATAAACATGGTTCACCTGGGAAAGAGGAGCTACTCAGGTTGCGGGTGGGATTTTACTATGAACTGTCGTATATTTTTTCACCATTCTGCAGAGCCCAGTTCGTCAAGCATCCCGCTCATCTCTGACAAGGCATGTTTGTTCCCGGTGCGCTTTGCAGCTTCAATGCCGCTCTCCAGCATCTTTTTTGCCTCTGGCGTTCGGCCAGCCCGTTGCAAAGTCTGAGCAGCCATGAAGTAGCCGTTGGTGTAGTCAGGATGCAGTTTCAGCAGCTTTCCAAATTCTGTCAGGGCCTGCTCGGTCTGGCCATTTTTGGAATACTCCATGGCCAACCCATAGCGGGCAAATGCGTCCCCGGGATTTTGTTCCAGGAACTGGGCCAGCATGTTAAGGCGATCTGTCTCACTCATAGGTGAAAAAATTCTACACAATCCACAGCCCGCGAACATAAGATGGGCATGCTGTGGCTTGTCCTTTCTTTTATCCCGCTGAAAAGTCCGTCACCATTGGCTGGGCATTCCCCGCGCGTCTGCCTTTAGGCGCGGGCTTCTGCGGGACATGCCGCGCCAACACGGAAGAATCTAAGCCAACTGAAGACGAGCTGCGCGATTTCTGCAACCTGGGCTACTCTGGCGGGTGTTCGCGGTTGCCGGTTGTGCGCCGTGCTGATTGCCTGCGCTTTGTGGTCATGCGCGAGAGCGAGGGAAAAATCGTGCTTGACTACATTTACGAGCGCGATCATGCCCCAGTGGAGCGCGGACAACTGGAGTACGACTGCGCAGCCCATAGCTGGCCCGCCCGGTTGAGCGATGAATGCGCGCAAAAGCAGGCAGAGTGCTTTCTGGCTGTATACCTGGAGCGGCGGAGAAGATAACCAGCGTACTCAATACGAGAAATTCAGCAGCTGACGCAATCCTCTCCGGCATCCTAAAATCATGAACATGAACTCCCATGATGGACACAGCGCCAAACCTCGCCCGGTGCGCGAATCGCAATCTCAGATGGCGGAAGTAGTCCTGCCCAACGACGCCAATCCGCTGGGCAACCTCCTCGGCGGACGCCTGATGCATATGATCGATATTGCCGGGGCTTTATCCGCTCATAGGCACTCTCACAGTCATGTGGTAACGGCCTCCATGGACCACATTGATTTTCTTCTGCCGGTGCACATTGGTGATTTACTAATTTTGAAATCGTCGGTGAACCGCGCCTTTCACACTTCAATGGAAGTAGGCGTGAAATGCTGGGTAGAAAATTACATTGCCGGCACAACCCGGCACGTGGCTTCAGCGTACTTGACGTTTGTTGCCGTTGATCAGCACGGCCGTCGCCATGCCGTGCCGGAAGTGATTCCTGAGTCGGAGGAAGAAAAGCGGCGCTATGAAGATGCGGGGAGAAGAAGAGATTTGAGAAAGCAGGAGTTGGAACGCAGGAAAACGGATCGGGTGATCCGGTGATCGGGTGATCTGCTCTGTTATAAATGCCCTTCGACTTGCCCCGAAGCACCAAAAGGATCATGAAATCAATGTGCTCTCATATCGCTGACAGGCAGCTCTGAGACGACTGAGTGACGGACAATACAGATCACCCGATCACCGGATCCCCCGATCACCCGATCTTGTCCTCCCGTATAATTGAAGTTTACCTATGGCACACGGACA
>DATEJX010000098.1:0-6632 GCA_035277785.1 Candidatus Angelobacter sp.
TGAAGAGCTCACCAGCGTGCTCGAGAGCTATGAAGAAGATGACTCGGCCTACTGGAGTGGCCGTTACGGCGAATTGGAAAAGCAGCGCGCTGACCCGGACGACGTCTTCTTTGAGGCCCGCGACCGCAAACAGGAAATCAAAGAACAAATCAAGCAGCTTCAAGATGGCCTCGCCCGCCAGCATCCCAAACGGGCGAAGCCCAAAAAAACCAAACGCACCAGAAAAAAGCAAGCTGCCTGATCCAACACGCCTGGCACAAACACGCCTGACGCAAAAGCAAAAGGGCCATCCGCACCAACCCGGATGGCCCTTTGCTTTCAGGGGTGCGGCGGCCCATTCTCCGCTTCACCGCCCCAGGCTTGCCTGAGGAGTCTAGAACGCAGCAGCGCAGAATCCCTTGAACAAAACAGGCTTGCCCACTTGCTGCGTAGCTTGTATGAGTATGTTGTCAAATTTGTTTACCGCCAGTATGAGTGGGTTCGAAAAACCAGGCACATCAATTTTGGTATAGGTTCCATTTTCGAGTGCAAACCCATGAACGCCGTCCTCGGCCTGATAGCTCCCCACCACTACCCCCGAGTTGCTGATCCTGGCTACGTTCACGAACGGCGTGGGAAGGCTATCTGGAGGCTTAATGTTGCTGAACACCCCGTCTTTCCACATAAAGGCCGGGTTGCTGTTCACTGAATTGATGAAATATGCTCCAACAACCACGCCTGCATCGTTGATGCTGGCGGGTGCCGTTCCCCCCGTTGCTCCAGGAAATGAAAGAATAGTTACTTTTCCATTGTGCAGCAGAAAGCCAGGGAGGGTGTCTCCGTTATCAACAGAGAAATTCCCAACAATGTCGCCGTTCGAATTCACTCCGGTGACTATGACTTCTGCATTGGGAAAGCCGGGAAGAGTGATTTCGTGGAAACCGCCGGCGTGGACCATGAAAGGATGCCCTATCCCGTCCTTGAAGTATCGGCCAATAATAATTCCATTGCGGCTCATATCGATGGCACTTGAATCCGAGGAACCAGGAAACTTAAATGGGGTGAGCCTGCCTTGAAACAGCAGGAATCCGTGGCTCACGTCTTTGCTATCAATGAAAGTTCCCAGAATGGCTCCCGAATCATTGAGCGCGACGGGAGTGCTGTTATTGGCCGGCGGCGGGAGATTCAATGTTTTGAACGCGCATTTTCCCGTTTGGGCGAAGGGAGCAGTGGCTGTGGCGGCGATGAAAAAGGCGCACATGAGCAGATAGAGAGCTTTTCTGTGGCTTTTCATAAGACGAATGATCCTCCGGGTTGCTCTTGGGGAACATTGCCGATATGAGATGAGTTGCTGCTGGAATCGGGTGGCCACCAGTGCTGCTGAATTAATTACCTAGATACCTTTCGCGTGTTCCATAACGGAACGTGGAACAGCGTCGCTGTCTGAACGTGTGGCACAGACACTCTTGTCTGTGCCGGTTTCTTAAGGAGGCGCTGTTCCGCGATGCTTTCGCTTGTGTGAAACGTGGTGAGCAGCTACTGCGCCAGGCGCATGCGTCGCAGCAACTCCTGGAAGCGCGGATCAGAGCGGAAATTGTCGTACTTTGGATCTACCTTCAGGTTCGTCAGCGCTGGAGATCGCTCCTGATAAGCCTTCTCCAGAATGCCGAGAATTTTGTTCTTATCGGTGGCGCCGAGATAAGCGAACAGGTCCGCCGGCGTTTGCTCCACCAGTTGCGGTGCAAGCTGCTGGTATTTCTTTAGCGCGCGCTCGAATTCTTCTTTCCTGCCCCCGCGGCCATAAATGTAAGCTTTCATGGCCCAGACCCACGGATGCTGGCTGGCTACGTACTCGCGTTGCTGTTCTTCCATGGCTTCCGCAAATTTGCCTTCCTGCACGTAGGAAAGAATGATGAAATTGCGCGCGCTGCCAAACTTTTCGCTTGTCCCCGGATCCATCTTGAGCACGGCCTGGCACTGCTGGATCGTCTGATCATATTGCCGCGAATAATAAAGGATGGAGCCGCGATCGTTGGCGATGATCAGTGACATTGGATCCAGTTGCCGCGCGCGCTCGCTTTCCGCAAACGCTTCATCGAACCGTCCCTGCCAGGAAAGGTACTCGGCATACCACTGGTGCGCCGTCGCATATTCGGGGTTGAGCTGGATTGCGCGACGAAATTCCTTCTCCGCCGTTTCCCAGTCGTAATCGTAGTTCTCGGCAATCAGCGCCAGCGATACGTGCGCTTCCGCAAGAGTCTCATCCAGCGCCAGCGCTTTCAGCGCCGCTTCGCGGGCCTTGGGCATGTACTCCCCGTGAGGAACCTGGTACCAGGTGCTCATCAGGCCGTAAGTATCTGCCAGGCCGGCATACGCAGGAGCGTAGTTGGGGTCCTTATCAATCGCTTGCTGAAAGTAATCTGCCGCCTGCTGAAAGGCCCCGGGAGTCCTCTTGTTCCAGAAGTAGCGTCCCTTCAAATAAAGGTCGTAAACTTCGTACGAGGTGGCGGCACGCGCCCTGGGGTGATCCCGCTTGGCGGCGTTTGGGCCGGATTGATCGCCTATGGTCAGCTTGACCTCGTCGGCTAACTCCTGCGCTATCTCGCCCTGGACCTCCAGCAGGTTTTTGAGTTCCCGATCGTACTCCCGCGCCCACAGGTGAGTCTGGTCCTTTACCTGGATAAGCTGGGCGGTGATCCGAACGTTGTTGGAATCCCGCCGGACGCTCCCTTCGATTACATATTGCACGCCCAATTCACGGCCAATCTGGTCCAATCCCTTTGGACTGTGTTTGTAAGTCATGACTGACGTCCTAGCTATAACACCCAGATGGTCCGGGCTAAGACCGCCCAATTCTGCGATCATTTCTTCCGTCAAGCCATCGCTGAAATACTCCTGGCTTGGATCGCCCGTCAGGTTCTCAAAAGGAAGAACGGCCAGCATAACTCGTTGAGCCGGGGTGGAGCTTGTCGCAGCATTGCGCCGCCATTGAAAGTATCCGATGGCTACCACGGACAGAAGCAGCACTGCGGCGGCAACCATCAGCCAGCCGCGTGGAAACCGCCAGCCGATTCTTCCCGCACGAATCTGTATTTCCGGCAATTTCTGCTCTTGCAATTCAGAAGCTGCAGCAGAGGCAGGGGCAGGGGCCGGTTCACGGGATATCTGCTTTACATCTGCCAGAAACCGGTAGCCCCGCCGGCCAACGGTTTCAATAAAGCGGGGATGGCTTGCGGAGTCGTTCAGGACAGTCCGCAGTTTGTTGATGGCGCTGCTGATGTTGTGGTCAAAATCGACGAACGTGCCATCCGGCCATAACCGCTGGCGCAATTCTTCGCGGCTGACGATTTCGCCCGGCCTTTCCAGCAACGCAACCAGCAGCTGAAGCGGGCGCTCTTGCAGTTTTAGCCGCGTGCCGTGCTTCCGGAGTTCACCCCCCGGGAGTTCAACTGTAAACACTCCAAATTCATAGCTCCGGACGGGCTCGGCCGCGGTCACCATTTCTTTCCTTCTTGCCTTCGTGCTGGGGGTGGCTGCCAAGTTTAGCACACGTTAGCCAGATGATTCAGCGCGATAAGCGTCATGCTATCAGTAACTTACGTGGTGATTCTTAAATGGGAAAGGGTTGAACGCCCAACTATTGACGCCCCTGCCAGATAGCTTCAGATTAGCAATCCAGATCACCGCGAATGGCAAAAGTCGACAAAGGATAGTTTTGTCCGGGGTAAGCAAGATGAAGTATTTCGGCGGCAATTGGTTCCTGGTCTGTCCGGCACGCGGGCTGGCAGCCAGAGGGAGAGGGTTTCCGGATAGCCTGCGGTTCAGCCGGGCAAGGAGGAGACCGATGCCCGGCTGTGGCGGGTAAGAGCATCAACTCTTACCCGCTTATTGCAGATCCGGCTTGAGTAGCTAAGGGGGACGAGTGCGGAAGTTTCTTAAGAAAACGGGGGAAGCCCTGAGAACGCATTATTCAAGGCGCGCCTTGCGCGCATTCATGCGCGCTTCAGAAACGCTGCTGGGAAGCCGCCTGGGCCAGCTTGCTCTGGCTGCGGCATCGGAGAGTGATGGCAATGTCTTTACCCGCGATGAGCAACGCAGGCTCGCGCTGGCCACGCTCAACGATGCAGCCAATCGCAGCGGACTCGAAGCCGAAGATTGCGCCTTGCCCGCCCTTCTTGAGTTGGCCATGTACAAGCTCCGGTCAGCTGAACCAGAGCAGGAAGCAACCATCAGGGCCAGCGAGAGCTTTTATCTTTAGGAAGTTTTTGAAGTTAGTAATTTTGGAAATTTAGAAGTTTGTACCGCGCCGCGCCAATCGGCTTTTCACCTTCGGGGCGAAGGGGAAACTCCTCTGGCCAAGCGTGAAATCGGGCAAGGGAGCCGATCCTTTGCCCGTTTTGAATGAAATTAGAAAGTCCATCAGAGCTCCTGCCACGTGGCCAGCCCTCCGCCATTTATCATATTCGGCTGCTTCCCAGCGCAAATACTCTCAGGAGTTTCCTTCATGCTGAAACCGCTTGCCCTCGCTCTTTGCTGCCTCGCACTGTTATCTGGATTCGCGCTCGCTCAGAACATCGCCGACGACACGGACAACTCTCCACGGCCGGTAAAACTCGTGCCTCTTGCACCTGCAGGGCCGGTATACATCCGTTGCGGAGCGCTGTTTGATAGCAGGTCTGATCAGCTGCAGCAGAATGTGGTCATCGCCATCGAGCACGACCGGATCAAGCAGGTGGGCAAACTCACACTCCCGTCAGGCGCGCAGGTCATTGATCTTTCACATCTCACGTGCCTGCCCGGCATGGTGGAGTCGCACACGCACGTCTTTCTCCAGGGTGACCGCAAGCCCGGCCAGTATGATGCGCAACTGCTCAAACAGTCGGTGGCCTATCGCGCTATCGAGGCGACCACCGCCGCGCATGCGGCCCTGGATTGGGGCTTCACCACCATTCGCGATCTTGAAACCGAGGGCGCCGGCTACGCCGACGTTGATGTGCGCAACGCCATCAACAACCGCTTAGTCTGGGGGCCGCGCATGCAGGTGGTCGGTCGGGCCATGGACGTAACTGGCGCTTATCCCCTGCAACCGGCGTACGCGTGGGACGTCACCGTACCTATTGGCGTACAAACAGTGGATGGAGTGGAAGGCGCGCGCAAGGCGGTGCGGGAACAGCTTTCACACGGCACTGACTGGGTGAAGGTTTATGCCGACCGTGGCGGGAAGATTCATGACAACATTAATGACACCATTCCCACGTTCACGCTCGATGAACTGCGCGCCATCGTAGACGAAGCCCACCGCGAGCGTCATCGCGTGGCGGCGCATGCCACCGGGCTCATGGGCGTGCACGACGCGGTGGAAGCCGGCGTGGACACTCTGGAGCACGGCAACTACATTGCCCCGGAAGACATGAAGACCATGGTGTCCAAAGGCATCTGGTTTGTGCCTACACCGTACGTCGCCGAATATGACGCGCAGTGGCGGGCGGAACGCGCGGGCACTCAGCCGAAGGAATCGCCCGGCCTGAAAATTGAAGAAGAGACTTTTCGCCGCGCGCTGCAGGCCGGCGCGAAGATCGCATTTGGCACAGACGTGGGCGCCTTTGAGTGGGACATGAGCCCTGCGCGTCAGCTCGTGACCATGGTCAAGTGGGGCATGACGCCGGCGCAGGCGTTGCGCGCTGTCACTATCCGCGGCGCGGAGCTGATGCAGATGCAAAACGATATCGGCACAATCGAACCAGGCAAGTACGCCGACATCATCGCGGTCCAGGGCAATCCCCTCGCCGACATCTCCATGACGCAAAAAATCAGCTTCGTTATGAAGGGTGGCGTGGTGTTTAAGAAATAAAGGAAAATGAATTGGTTATTTGATAAGTAGCATGTACGTCTGGGAGACAAAGCGAGGTGGCGCATTTTAAAAAATTGCGCGGCTTCAAAAAGTCTGCCAATCGCTTTACTTTATTCGTTTCTTGCTTGAGACGTGCCAATTGTCTTGACAGCGAAAATCATCTGCGACTATATGAATGAAGGAAGGATGAATGAATGGCGAAGCTAGTTAAAGGTGCGAACCGCCAAATCAGCACCTACGGCTCGCCGAGTTAGCCCAGTAGTCTATAAAGCGCAGAACCGAAGTCCAAAAAAATACAAACGCCAATCACGATTCTTGTTGATTGACTCAACAAGCGGGCAGCGTTCGGTGCGTAACCACCGAACGCGCCCTGACCGCAGTTCACCTGCACTGGACAGGCAAACCATGGCTATCTCAAAAGCTAAACGTTCGCATTCGTTGGCGCAATCCCGCGCACCCAAATCGGCGTTACCTGAAACTCCCAAACAGAAGAAAAAGCCCCGCCGCAAACCGCGAGAGCTGCCTCTGTTGCCGCCCCCGGTCGTAACCCGTCGAGGTAAAACTACTATTCGGCAATTCTCCGGTCGCGCTTTTCACCGCATGGAGGAAGTGAAAGGCAAAGTCTTGGAGTATGTGGAGATCTACAATTCCAATGACTACCACTCCATTGACATCCGCTTTCAGGATAAAACCGCGTTGCACTTTGTGATTGATCCGGGCTTTCTTCTGGAAACCGAATATGACGATTGGAAGACGGGAAATTTTCGCCGCATCAAGCGCTGGCCTGCCATCCGCTCTGCAT
>DATEJX010000099.1:0-2581 GCA_035277785.1 Candidatus Angelobacter sp.
AAATTGAAAAGTAGTCCACAACCCTGACCGTCCGGACGTTACAGACCTTGATGCGCTGCCGAATGTCACGGAAGTCTATTATCGCGATCTCGACGTTCGTCGCTACAACGTCCCTTTTCTTCTTTACCCCTTTGTAGCGCTTTATACCACTCGTGGCTGCCCGGCGCAGTGCACCTTCTGCCTGTGGCCGCAGACGCTGAGCGGGCATCCGTGGCGTAAACGGTCCACTGACGCAGTGGCTCGCGAAATGGCCCAGGCGAAAGAATATTGGCCGTGGGTGAAGGAATATTTCTTTGACGATGACACGTTCAATATCCAGAAGCAGCGCACCATTGAGCTCTGCCAGAAGCTGAAACCGCTAAACCTGACCTGGAGTTGCACCTCGCGAGTTACGACCGACTATGAAACGCTGAAGGCGCAGCGCGAAGCTGGCTGCCGGTTGTTGATTGTGGGATACGAGTCCGGCGATCCGCAGATCCTGAAGAACATCAAGAAAGGCGCTACGGTGGAACGGGCTCGGCAATTTACGAAAGATACAAAGAAGCTCGGCTTGGTGGTCCACGGTGATTTCATTCTCGGCCTTCCAGGCGAAACGCGTGAATCCATTCGCCGCACAATTGATTTCGCCAAGGAACTGGATGTGGAAACCATCCAGGTATCCATTGCGCACGCCTATCCCGGCACTGAGATGTATGACTTCGCCAAGCAGAACGGCTTCATCATCGGCACGGAGCGCATGGTTGATGAGGGTGGCCACCAGGTGGCGCAAATCCAGTATCCCGGCCTGCCGCGCGAGTACGTGCTGGAGATGGTGCACAAGTTTTATGACGAGTATTACTTCCGGCCCAAGGCTGTCTTCCGCATCGTGCGCAAAGCTGCCTTTGACTCCGGCGAGCGGAAACGCCTGATCAAGGAAGCAAAGTCTTTCATGAAGCTGAGAGCGGCCCGCAACCGCGCTGCCAAGGAGATGCGCGCGAACAAAACATCCGGCAAGGAAGAAGCGCGCACGGCGGAAGTGGCGGGAGACTAGCTGCGAGTGTTACATGCAAGAGCAACAACAAGTGGGCAGAGCGCGTATCTTCGGCTACGTCATAGGTATCGTGGTGGTTCTGGCCGTAGCCGCATGGAAGCTGCTTGGGCGATGAAACGGACCGCAGTGTGAAGCTGAAGACGGTCCTGATCTACGCGGCCATTGCGTGCTGCAACGGCCTGGGTGACGTCATGCTGAAGCGGGGCATGAAGGATGTGGGCAGCATCGAGTTGTCCCAGTGGCAGCACCTCTTTACTGCTTTTCTAAATCCCTGGATTATTTTCGGTATCGCCTGCCTTGCAGGCTTCTTTTATTCCTATCTGACTGCGCTTTCGTGGGCTGATCTGAGTTTTGTGCTGCCGGCAACGGCGTTGGGCTACGTGGTAACTACAGTCCTTTCGCGCTATTTTCTGCACGAGCATGTCAGCCTGTGGCGATGGTCCGGGGTTCTGCTGATCAGCGCCGGGGTGGGTTTGGTAACTCGAGGGCCCTCGTTGACAGAGCATCATGCATCCGCGCATCCCAAGGAGCAGCATGAACTGGCTTAGGTTGTGGACAGCCATCGGTGTGCTCGTGCTGGCATCCAGCGCAGGCGATGTAATGCTCTCGGCCGCGATGAAACGCATTGGCGACCTGGACGCGCTTCGCTCAAGAGAAGGTCTGCTGGCGGTGGTTGGGCGGGTGGTGCGAGAAAGGCTTTTTCTGCTCGGGCTCGCCTGCCTTATCTTCAGCTTTTTCTGTTTACTCACAGCCCTGTCATGGGGCGACGTGAGCCTGGTGGCGCCCGCGTCAGCTTCTCTCACCTTCATCTGCAGCGTGGTTCTGGCCAAGTTCGCGCTGAAGGAGCGTGTGGACCATCGAAGGTGGATTGCCGCCGCTCTTGTCTGCGTGGGCGTGGCGCTGCTGGCGAAGTAATCAGCCATCGCCGAAAATGCCAAATGATCCAAATTAATTGCAATACCAGAGCTTTTGATTTTGGATTTTTTGGCAATTTCGGCGATTCTGGCAATCCAGGCTAAACAAGCCGCATGAAACCACGCGCTACGAGATCCGGCGCGACGTATTTGCCACCGGTAATCGCTTCTGCTGCCAGATATCCGCTGCGCACCGCGCCTTCCATCGTCGCCGGCCAGCCGGTGGCGGTCCAGTCACCGGCCAGAAAAATCCCGGGCCAGGCAGTCTTAGCCTGCGGGCGGTATTGATCGAGTCCAGGCAAAACAGAGTAGGTCGCGTGGACTTCTTTGATGACAGCTGCCTTGAGCAGCTTGGCGTCTTTCGCCACTGGAAAGAACTCGGCAAGTTCCTTGAGGGCAAGGTCCAGCACTTCCTCGCGTGATTTCTGCACCAGGGACTTGGACGCGCTGACCACGAGTTCCATGTAGCTGCCCGGACCTGCACGCTCAACCTGAAACTTTGATTTATGGAACATCCATTGAATCGTGCGGTCGAGCAGGACGGCATGGGGCAGAGGCGTGATCTCGCGATCAAACCAGAGATGAATTCCAGTGATTGGCGATGAGTCAAAATGGCTGAGTTGCTGCTTGAGTTCTG
>DATEJX010000100.1:0-9855 GCA_035277785.1 Candidatus Angelobacter sp.
CCCGGGCCGGGAGAGCTTCAATGACCATTGAAAGTACTCGGTATATTCGGGTTTATGGGCGTCGATAAAAATCAAATCAAACGGTCCTGCCTGTTCTGAAACAAGCTGCTCCAGACTGCGTAATGCTGGTCCCTGCCGTACCTCAACCACCTTCCCCAGTCCTGCGCGGGAAATGTTCTTGCGCGCGACTTCAGCGTGCTTCGGATTCAATTCCAGGGTGATGAGGCGGCCATCCGACGGCAGTGAGCGTGCAAGCCAGATGGTGCTGTAGCCACCCAGCGTTCCAATCTCCAGGATTTTCCGCGCGCCCGCTGCCTTCGCGATCAGAAACAGCAGCTTGCCCTGGTTCGGCGCCACATTAATACTGGGCAGGGCCGCGGCCGCACTGTCTGCAAGCGCCTGCTCCAGCACTGCATCTTGCGGCATAAACAAGTTGCTGTAATACTCGTCAACCTTCGTCCATTCCTCTTTCGCCATCAGGTCCTCTATTTAAGGCTGAAGATCTTTTCGCAAGTACAGCACCAAGCGGTTCCCAGGACGCAGATCGTGCTCGCTGATCTCGCGGTATTTGTCGCCGAAGCGCTGGTTCACTTCGGCTTTCTGATTCTCATGTGCAAGAATCAGCGGCTGAGTCGTGTCCACAACACTGCCCCAATATCCAACATTGGGATAGTCACGCAGATACCAGGGGAGGGGCCAGTGTTCCGGCGACATTACGGTAATGCCAATATCCTTGCCTGCAGGATTGCCGGCGGCAATCGCCTGGATTTCATTCACCAGGTTCAGAAAGTCGCGCCGGGTATGCGCGTAACTGTAAGGCTGGCTTTCGTCATCGTAGCTGTTGAAGCTGAGATCAATCGCCTGTCCTGCGGCCCCAAGCACTGCAACCGCAAGCAACGCCTGTGCCAGCATGCGCTGGCTCCAATGAGCGTAGAGTTGTTCCAGCCCGTAGCCCGCCATGATCACGAAAGGCAAAACAATACTCAGCGCCAGCCACGGTGTTTTGTAGGGAACCAACGAGTACGCCGCCAAAATTCCCATGGACCAGAATGCTGTGAATACGGCAAACCGGTTGCGCGCCCGCCAGAGAGCCACGACAACCCCGAACGCGCCCAGCGCCATTACCGGCAGCTCTGCGCCTATGCGGAACGATGGCCCACTCCAGGAACCCGCAAGCCACTCCAGGTACTTTGTCCAGCTATAAACGTTCGCATTTCCGCTGGTCTGAAACCAGTACCCGTAAGTGCGCACCGAGTCGATCAGTCCCTGAGGGAAGTTCGTGAACAATGATGAGTAAAGGACTACCCAGATGGCGGCAAACAGTACCGCGGCGTTCACGTAAAGCTGGCTTCGTGTCCAACCCTTCTGTCCTTCAGTATCCTCCGTGGGCGCGATCGAGAAAGGCGGGTCTTCCATTCCTTCCGGCTTTCTGATGCGCAGCCAGATCATGGTGCAGGGAATTGCTATGGCCCAGACCGCGACTGTAATGATCCAAGTCTCCTTGGTGGTCCCGAGCATTGCCAGCGAAGCAGCGGCAAGTATGAAATAAGCCGGCTTACGTGTTTGGCTATAGCGCAGCAGGGCCACTACTGTGCTCAGCGTGAAAAAGACAAACAGGATTTCGTGGATGAAGTAGCGCGAGAAGAAGACGAATCCTGAAGAAACCGCGGCCAGAGATGCGGCCGCCACCGATCCAAACGCCCCAATCTGTCGGGTGAGGCAGAGCATCAGCCACACTACTCCAATCCCAAACAATGCCGTGACCAGCCGGATGGTGAATGTGTTCAGCCCATCTTTCCCCAGGAAAACGCTGCCAATGGTTGTGGTGATCTCGCCGATGTAGTACAGAGAAGGCCCATGATAGTTGGCCGGATCGTAGTGGTAATAGCCCGTCCGGTACAGGTTGTTCATGAAACTTCCGTTCACGCCTTCATCGTGGTGGAGCACCTTGGCGCTAAGGTCCCAAAGCCGCAAAAGAGAGGCGCCGATCAGAATGACAAGCGCCGTCCATTGCCAGAGACTCAGCCGCCAGAATCTTTTTGTTGTGACCTGGGAAAGAGTGGAGACGGGCCTGGGCGCTGCCTTTACCGTTCTGCGTTTTTTAATTTCTGCAGGCGCCGCCGACATAGAGGATTGCCGATACTGAAATATTGCCACAAAAGCACAGGAAGGCGCTTTCTCTTATAAGAAACCGCGAGTTCACAACCTGAAAAGTGGATCGATATGGAAGTGGGAAAATCTTCAGTGCAAGCCATTCGGCCGCGCGCCGTCGCCCTTCATCCCCGCTACCGTCTCGGTGTGTTTCTCGCGCAGGCTGTTTGCCACATTGATCAGCTCCGGGCTTACAAATCGGGTCCGCGCTATTGCATCTGAAATCGGAACCGAAACAATGTCATTTCCTTTGAGGGAAACCATGGAGCCGAACTTGCCCGCGTGGGCCAGGTCAATGGCCCCAATTCCATAGCGCGTTGCCAGCATGCGGTCAAACGGCGTAGGAGAGCCTCCGCGTTGCGTGTGTCCCAGCACCACCGCGCGGGTTTCAAAGCCGGTGCGGCTCTCAATCTCCGCCGCCAGCGTGGCGCCAATGCCGCCGAGCCGGACGTGACCAAACTCATCTTTCTTCCGGCGTTCCATTTCAGCCGTTGCACTGGCCAGCTTGGCTCCTTCCGCTACCACCACAATGCTGAAATACCGTCCGCGATCGTGCCGCTGCTTGAGCGTATCGGCAATGTCCTGGATATCAAAGGGCTGCTCGGGGATCAGGATTACGTCCGCGCCTCCGGCTACTCCGCTGTAGAGTGCGATCCAGCCGGAATCGCGGCCCATTACTTCCACTACAATCACACGGTTGTGCGCTTCAGCCGTGGTGTGTACGCGGTCAATGGCTTCCGTGGCGATGCTGACCGCGGTATCAAAACCGAAACAAAGGTCTGTGCCGCTCAGATCATTGTCAATCGTTTTTGGGACAGCAACCACTTTTACTCCGCGTTCAAACAGTTTGAGGGACACTGACTGTGTATCATCACCGCCCAAAGCGATGAGCGCATCAATCCCGTTTTTCTTGAGGTTTTCCATGCAGCGCTCAAGGCCGTTGTCCTTCTTGGCTGGATTGGTGCGCGAGGTCCGCAGAATGGTGCCGCCCTGCGGAAGAATGCCTTTTACTGCTTCCAGATCAAGCGGACGCGTCATGTCTTCCAGCACTCCGCGCCAGCCTTCCAGGAAGCCGATGAATTCGTCGTTGTAATGGAAAATACCCTTGCGCACAATCGCGCGGATTACAGCATTCAGTCCTGGGCAATCACCCCCGCCAGTCAGAATCCCGATCTTCATCTTTTTCTGAACCCTTTCTACTCGGCCGATTTACTTGACTGAGGTCCTGTACAAACGATAGCCACCCACGGCAGCCACCTGCTGTTGCGTTGCCCAGAATTGCTCATTCACCGGAAGTGAGGCAAGCTCGGCCGGACCAATCAGTACATAATCAACATGATAGTTCTTCAGCAGCGAATTTGCTTGGGGGCCACCGGAGTAGATGGTCTGAAGATCATTGGAACGCTGAACGTAGTTCAGGCCGCGCGAGTTCACCCATCCCGGATAGCCCAGTAATGACAGCCTGCCCGTGAGATACACCGCCGAGTTCCACGCAGGCGCATTCAACATCACCGCACGCGGGCCGGTGTGGTCGAGGATCATTTTGGCTGCAGCAATCTCGTCATTGCTGAATTCGCGGTTCGGCGATGCATCTGTAATCACTCTTAGAAGATCGAGGCCGCCGGCCAGCAGCATGCCGGCCAGGGCAGCCGCAGTTATCCATCGCCAGAATGATTTCTGCCTCAGACCGCGAGCAAGCAGTAGAGCAACGAGCGGGACAGATGCGAGATACCAGTAAATGAGCACTTTGATGTTGTCCCAGATCCACGGCGCCAGCGAGATCAGGTTGGGGATGATGAAGCAAAGGAGAAAAGGCAGGTAGTACTTGAGCAGCAGGCGCGGCGTGGAGAACTCTGAATCGCGCCACAGCAGGGCCAGGAGCAGCGCCGGAAGAAAGAACCCGAGGTTGAGCAGCCAGAACTGCACCACGTTCAGGTTCCCGTGGTCCCACCCGGGATGCCAGCCGATGTAATCGCGCGCGTGAATGGTGCCGCTGGCGGAAAGCCAGAAAATCTGGGGAAGGGCAATTACGACTGCAGGAATTACAAACCAGAACCATGCCCGCCACGTGCGCCTGAAGATGAGCGCCAGGCATCCACCCATGATCATCACCACCATGTAAGTGTGAGCATGAATCAGCGGCAGGAAACCCGCCAGAAGGCCGGCTGCCAGCATGCGGTAATTTGCTTTTTGCTCCGCGCTCTTTTCACCAGACGATGTCAGCGCAATCCACCACTGGGAAAAAATCACGACGGCAATCGGCATCCCGAACAGAATGCTGCGCTGCGGAATGAATAATGAGGTGAGCGAGTTTCCCCAGCGAAAAAGATTATCCAGGTTGATGGTGTAATCGTGCGTCAGATGACCAAGCAGCGGTATCAGCCCGTGATCGCTGTTGTGCAGGTCAAGGAACAGCCATGACCATCCCAGTCCTCCGCTGAAAAACAAGAGCGCCACAGCGATGCCTCCGGCAAGATGGCTGCGCGTGAGCAGGCGTGTCCAGTAATGGATGAGTCCGGCCAGGGCCAGAGACAGGACCACTCCCTGCAGCCACATCGCTCCAACCATGTTTGCCCCGGCACGCACCAGCATCGCCGTCAGTACATCGCATAAGAAAGGATAGGCAAAACGCACGCCGGCAAAAGTGGGGTCCTGCGGAGGGAAGTTCTGGCTGTTCAGGAAACTGTTGATGACCTGCAGGTGCAGGGTCAGGTCGCCCAGATTGTTGGTTACGCCGGTGTAGATGCCATCCGTATCGCTGTAAACGGAAAATGAAAATAACGTGCTCAGCAGCACGCCTAATAAAAGATAAAGACCGATAAACGCAATCTGCTTTCGGCTGGGACGCCGAAATGTCTTCCCGGCTGTACGCATTGCCTGTTCGCAGATGGCGGCGATGCTGCCACGCAAATCGGGCCGAAGCAGCAGTACCGCTGGCGCTAGCAAAATCGCAATCGTGATCCACATGCAGGCGGCTCCCAGTCCCACCGCGCACGCCAGCAGGTATCCGCTCATGGATGCGATTGTCAAACCGATCATGGTTCCCGTGCATAAGCGGGCAGGGAAGGGCATGGTGCGGTCAAACAAGAACGTCAGCACCGTTCCGCTGCAGATGGCGATGGCAAGAAAGCAAAGAGCAACAAACATGTTTAAAAGGTGTTTGCAGTGAAAGGCAATTCTAAACGATGTATATTTGCGGCATGCGTGCTCACTTTCTAAAGGCTTTGATCTCGTTCATCGCTCTTATCGCTGTTCCTTCTATAGGGCAGGCGCCGCCGTCGATCGATCTCCAGGACATCAATGGCGGCCACCACAAGCTCGAGGACTATAAAGGAAAAATCGTTCTCTTGAACTTCTGGGCCACGTGGTGTGTTCCCTGTGCCGCTGAAATGCCTCTGCTCGGAGAAATGCAATCGCGCTACAAGGGCAAAATAGTAATCATTGCTGCATCCATTGATGATCCCGCCGATAAAGACAAATTGCAGCCGTTTCTGGCAAAGCACAAAGCCGGCAATCTGACTCTGATGGTTGGGCCCACACTGGACACGCTCTCTGATTTGCAGTTGGGTTCTCTGCCGGACACGATGTTCTTCGATGCTGATGGCAAGCTTGTCAGTAAAAGTGTTGGTGCTCTGAAGCGCCCTGATCTGGAACGTCGCCTTGCTGAAATGACCGGTACTCCTGCGCCTAAACCGGCGCGGGCAACAGGGAAGAAGCAGGCACAAAAGCCAATCGAGAAGTAGGGCTCAAACTTGACACGCACGAACTTGCAAGTTCATCGGCGAAATACGTTCTTTTTTCAAATGCAGTGATGTGCTGGAGAGTGAATGAGAAACTCGTACGCAATCGCAGTCGCTGCTTTATTTCTCGTAGTCGGCGCCGCGTTGTTGGCCGCTCATCTGATTGCCGCTCCTGCAAGAGCTGCGGCTGCCAATCTGGCTGCCATCAACGACATCACTGTGGGCCAAACCACGGAAGCCGATCTGCTGCGCCGCCCGCAATTCCAAGAGCTTGAGCGGAACTGCTTTGGCGCGGAGTGCATGTACGGGATGATGGCGGAAAACAAGTTCCTCAATCGACTGCATCTGGCGCCCCGCACAAGTTTGTGGACCATGGTCACGGTGCGCGATGGTATTGTGATCAAGGTCTCTGTTATCTGCTGGAGAGTTGGGTCGCCTGGAGTCTCACTGAGCCAGGTAATGGGCGTGAAAGATTGCGATCACAGCCCCTGCATCAAAGACCTGATCACGCCGAATCGGGCGTTTCAGAGCACCAGAATCACTTTTGATAGCCGGTCTGAAATTCGCAATCACATGCCGGAGGCAGTGAATAGTGCCTGTCTTTCCCGCCTGCACGGGTGCCAAATGAATACCGAGTTGATGCCGATTCTGCGAGAAATTAAAGTTGCTGCTGTAACTCGCTGATGAAACAGACCCGGCACTGGTTGCTGCATTTATTGATAGTCCGCTAACGCTGACAAAATTCAGGAACCACCCCCCGGCAAGATATGCCATGGTAGCGGTATTTTCTTGATTAACCTCTGTGGACACAATAGCTTGGCGGAGCGGCAAGCGCTGAAGCCAATGCATCTAAGACAAGTAGACCCAAAACCTGTCACGGTAAAACCCAGGAAATACGGAAAGGGGGAACTACTATGCGTGCGTTTTGGAAAAGAAAATCCTGGCTCATCGGAGGGATGATTCTGAATTTTGTGCTGGCCATCTCTGCGCAAAAGCCACCGCCGCCAGCGCAACACCCAGCAACGCCGGCAACCGCACCACAACCCACACACCATGTTGTAGTGGTTGAGCCGGTCCGGGTTTTCGACCCATATTTCGATTATCCGTATCCTTACGCTTATCCGCCGGACTACATGGCGACAAACTTTGGATACGTCAAGATCAAGACAGATCGCAAGGACGCTTCAGTCTACGTAGACGGTGGCTTTGCCGATAAAGTTGAAAAGGCCAAAAAGTTTGCCTTGCGACCCGGTAACCATGAAATCGAGTTGCGCGATTCCGACGGCCGCATGCTGTTCCATCAGCGCATAGCAGTACTTGTAGGCAAAACTACAGAGCTTCACGCCGGTTAGCTCGGAGCGATTTTGATTCCACGAGTAAACAGAGTCGGCTCGCAACGCTGTCTAACAGGAGGCGGGTCGACTCATCCTTTTGGCTGCCCTCCTGTTTTCCTCTCTACTGAACCTGTGAGGGAATCAGGTGAATAAAAATTCCTTCGTCCTCAGCTCTCGCACTGCGTCGCGCAGCTTGGCAGCTTTTTCAAACTCAAACCGCTTGGCCGCTTCGCGCATGTCGCTCTCCAGCTTCGCAATGTAGGTATCCAGTTCGTCCTGGCTCTTGAAATCGGGAATGCCATCAGCTTCCTGCGTGAGGTCGACGTAATCCGCCTCAGCGATTCCCGCCAAAGACATAGCGACAGGCCGGATGATGGTTTCAGGAATGATGCCGTGCTCTTCGTTGTATGCCCGCTGGATGGCGCGCCGGCGATCTGTCTCATCCATGGCGCGTTTCATGGAGTCTGTCATGCGGTCGGCGTAGAGAATGGCGCGGCCATGGACGTTGCGTGCGCAGCGGCCGATGGTCTGGATCAGCGAGCCGCCGGAGCGCAAAAAGCCTTCTTTATCCGCGTCAAGCACAGCTACCAGCGAAACCTCAGGCAGGTCCAGACCTTCGCGCAGCAGGTTGATGCCGATCAGCACGTCGTATTCGCCCTTGCGAAGATCGCGCAGCAGCTTGATGCGCTCCAGCGTTTCAATCTCTGAATGCATGTAGCGGCAGCGCACCCCTACTTCAGCGTAATACTCGGCCAGATCTTCCGCCATGCGCTTGGTGAGTGTCGTTACGAGCACACGCTCACCCCGGCTGGCGCGATCGCGAATCTCATGCAGCAGATCGTCAATCTGTCCCTTCACCGGACGGACTTCCACTTCAGGATCAATCAATCCCGTGGGGCGGATAATCTGTTCGACCACCACGCCGGCCGACTTCGTTAACTCATACGGGCCCGGTGTGGCGGAAACATAGATCACCTGGTTCCCGCGCTCTTCGAATTCTTCGAACTTCAACGGGCGATTGTCGAGCGCTGAAGGCAGCCGGAATCCGTATTGGATGAGGTTTTCCTTGCGCGAACGGTCGCCATGCCACATCGCGTGCAGTTGCGGAACAGTCTGGTGCGACTCGTCGATGAACATGATGAAATCGCGCGGCACATAGTCGAGCAGCGTCGGCGGCGGCTCACCCGGCAGCCGTCCGGAAAAATGCCGGGAGTAGTTCTCAATCCCATGGCAGTAGCCCACGGACTTCATCATCTCCAGATCGAACCGTGTCCGTTGATGAACGCGCTGGGACTCCACCAGCCGCCCTTCTTTCTCCAGCTCTTTCTCCCACCACGCCAGCTCTTCCAGAATGGTCTCGATGGCATGGTTCTTGGTGGTCTGCGACATCACGTAGTGGCTCTTGGGATAGATCGGCAGGCGCGTGTACTTCTGCTTGACTGTGCCGAACAGCGGATCAATCTGCGAGAGCGAATCCACCTCATCGCCAAACAGCTCAATGCGGTAGGCATTGTCATCGTAGGTGGGAAAGACTTCAATCACGTCGCCGCGCACGCGGAACGTTCCGCGCTTGAAGTCCACGTCATTACGCTCGTAAAGGATCTCCACCAGCTTGCTGATGATGTCACGGCGCGGAATTTTCTGTCCTTTTTCCAGGAACAGCAGCATGCCGTAGTACGCTTCCGGCGATCCCAGACCGTAGATGCAGCTCACCGACGCTACAATCACGCAGTCGCGTCGCTCAAATAACGACCGCGTGGCTGAAAGGCGCAGCTTGTCCAGCTCGTCGTTCACCGTGGCTTCTTTTTCAATGTAGACGTCGCCAGCGGGGATGTACGCTTCCGGCTGGTAGTAGTCGTAATAGGAGACGAAGTATTCGACTGCGTTATTGGGGAAGAACTGCTTGAACTCATGGTAAAGCTGCGCGGCCAGAGTCTTGTTATGCGCCAGCACAATGGCCGGCCGATTGAGCTGCTCAATCACCTTTGCCATGGTGTACGTCTTGCCCGACCCCGTGACCCCGAGCAGCACCTGGTGCTTCTCTCCCGCGTACGCACCGCGCGTGAGTTCGTCAATCGCGCGGCCCTGATCGCCCTTGGGCTTGTAATCGCTTTGAATGCGAAAGTCCATCAACTCCCCTTACAGCAAATCCACCACGGAGACACGGAGGCACGGAGAACAACAAAATGGGCAGCCGGGTCTCTAGCTGCGGTTTTGAGCCATGTAAATCTCTCTATCGTGACATGAACCCGAGACTTACGCAATTGCCTTTTTGATCAGCGGCAATCCGTGCAATCTGTGTAATCAGCGGTAAGGTGTTACTGGGCGGCTTCCGCGAATTTAAGGGATTCCCGGCTGGATGCGGGAACAGGATTGGAGAACTCCAGCGCGCCATCATCTACGCGGCTCCATTTGAGCGCCACTGTGTCACGGAAATAGTTCTGGTACACGCGCCACGGAGCTTCGGCCCCCTGTTTGGGCCAGCTTTCCAGCGCGCGATTGATGTAGCCGGGAGTGAACTTCTGCACAAATGGCGCGACTGCGGTTTGGCCATGTGGTCTTGGTGTAGCCTGCCGAGCGCCTTTGCGGTCCATCAGGTTGAGCAGCCGGCACACAAAGTTGCAGATCAG
>DATEJX010000101.1:0-8087 GCA_035277785.1 Candidatus Angelobacter sp.
CATGAACCTTAGGGGGAAACCGCTAATTGACAATTTATGTCACCCAGCACACAATCGCATCTACTCACGTTTTTCCTGACAATGCGAGCCATTAGACCGGCCACTTCGGAAAGCGTCGCTTGAGTTAAATTTCATTCCAGGACCTGCAAGCAACTATGTCTCAGCGCCTCGGCGATCTTCTGGTGAGAGAGAAGATCATCACAGCGGATCAACTCGATAAGGCATTGCGCGCGCAGCGCGATCATGGGCCAAACGCCAGGCTGGGGTCGACGCTGGTTTCACTGGGGTTCGTAAGCGATGAGGAGGTGACGAACTTCCTGTCGCGGCAGTACGGTGTTCCCGCCATCAACCTGCAATATTTTGAAATTGATCCTTCGGTGGTGAAACTGATTCCGGAAGAGACCGCCAAGCGTTACCAGATTCTGCCCCTGAGCAGGGTGGGGGCATCGCTGACCATTGCCATGGTGGATCCAACGAATGTGTTCGCCATGGACGATATCAAGTTCATGACGGGATTCAACATTGAGCCCGTGGTGGCGTCTGAGTCGGCGATCATGGAGGCCATCGAGAAGGCGTATGGCAATGGTGCGGGCTCGGGAGAGAACGTCGATGAGCTGCTGGCGGCAATGGGAGAAGAGGCAGACGTCGAACTCCAGGCTGATCAGGAGGAGATGGACCTCAGCGAGCTGGAGAAGTCGGCGGACGAGGCGCCCATTGTCAAGCTGGTTAACATCATCCTGAGCGACGCGGTAAAGAAAGGGGCCAGCGACATCCACATTGAGCCCTACGAAAAAGAATATCGCGTGCGCTTCCGGATAGACGGGGTCCTGCAACATATCATGTCCCCGCCGATGAAGCTGAAAGACGCAATCACGAGCCGCATCAAGATCATGGCCAAAATGGACATCAGCGAAAAGCGCTTGCCCCAGGACGGCCGGATCATGCTCAAGATGCAGATTGGCGGCAAGAAGAAACAGCTCGATTTCCGTGTGAACTGCCTGCCCACGCTCTGGGGTGAAAAAGTTGTTCTGCGTCTGCTCGACAAGGAAAATCTCCGTCTTGACATGACCAAGCTCGGCTTTGAGCCTGAGTCCCTGGAAAAATTTCAGCGCGCGGTCCTCAAGCCTTACGGTATGGTGCTGGTCACTGGCCCGACGGGCTCCGGCAAGACCAACACTCTTTATTCTTCGGTCTCGCTGCTGAACAAGCCGGACACCAACATCATGACGGCCGAAGATCCCGTCGAGTTCCAGCTTCACGGCGTAAACCAGGTGCAGATGAAGGAATCCATCGGCCTGAACTTCGCTGCCGCATTGCGGGCATTTCTTCGCCAGGATCCCAACGTCATTCTCGTCGGTGAGATCCGCGACTTCGAGACTGCGGAAATCGCCATCAAAGCCGCGCTCACCGGGCACCTTGTGCTTTCGACGCTTCACACCAACGGTGCTCCTGAGACCATCAGCCGCCTCATGAACATGGGCATCGAGCCTTTTCTTGTTGCCACGGCTGTTCACCTCATCTGCGCGCAGCGCCTTGTGCGGCGCATCTGCGCCGAGTGCCGTGAAGAAGTTCCGCTGCCGCCGCAGGCCAAGGTTGAAGCCGGTTTTACTCCTGAGGAATCCAAGCACGTCAAAATCTACAAAGGACGCGGTTGCGGTAACTGCAACAACACGGGATATAAAGGCCGCGCCGGCCTGTATGAAGTGATGGAAGTAGACGATGAAATACGCGAACTGATTCTTATCGGCGCTTCAGCAGTGGAATTGAAAAAGAAAGCCATGGAGCGCGGCATGATTACCCTTCGCCGTAGCGGTCTTATCAAGGTGAAGGATGGGGTCACCACGCTGGAAGAAGTGGCGCGCGAAACCATTCATTAATCAGCAGTAGAAGGAACGAACGGTACTCACAATGAATTTAACGCTTAGTGATCTGTTAAAGAAGATGCTCGATCTGAGCGGCAGTGATCTGCACATCACTACCAATTCACCGCCACAAGTCCGTGTGCACGGTCACCTGCAGCCGCTCGATATGCCGCCGCTTACTCCATCTGAGACCAAGCAACTGGCGTACAGCGTCCTCACAGACGCGCAGAAGCATCGCTTTGAAGAAAATCTTGAGCTTGACTTCTCGTTTGGTCTGAAGGGCCTGGCCCGTTTCCGCGGCAACTGTTTTAATCAGCGCGGCGCGGTTGGTGCTGTCTACCGCGTGATTCCGTTCGAAATCAAAAGCTTTCAGCAGCTCAATCTTCCCGCCGTTGTCGCCAAGCTGTGCGAAAAACCGCGCGGGCTCGTGCTGGTCACCGGCCCCACCGGTTCGGGCAAATCCACCACGCTCGCCGCCATGCTGGACAAGGTCAACGTCGAGCGGCACGACCACATCATTACCATTGAAGATCCCATCGAGTTCGTACACCAGAACAAGAGTTGCCTGGTGAATCAGCGCGAGGTCCACTCTGACACCAAATCATTCACTGACGCTCTGCGCGCCGCGCTTCGTGAAGATCCAGACGTGGTGCTCATCGGCGAAATGCGTGACCTTGAAACCATTGAATCCGCGTTGCGTATTGCGGAAACAGGCCACCTTACTTTCGGAACTCTGCACACCAACTCCGCCGCGTCCACCATCAACCGTATCATTGACGTTTTTCCCTCGCACCAGCAATCCCAGATTCGTGCCCAGCTTTCGCTCGTTCTGGAAGGCATTCTCTGCCAATCTTTGCTGCCGCGCGTGGGAGGAAACGGGCGCGTCATGGCCATGGAGATTCTTGTTCCCAACGCGGCCGTGCGCAACCTGATTCGCGAAGACAAAATTCACCAGGTTTATTCCGCCATGCAGTCGGGCCAGGACCGGTTTGGAATGCAAACTTTCAACCAGTCGCTTGCCACGCTTTATTTCCAGAAGCAGATCACGCTGGAAACCGCGTTGCAGCGCTCGTCCATGCCGGACGAATTGCAGGACATTATCAATCGTGGAGTGATCGCGGCCAAGGCAACGGCCGCTCCTTTGCGTCGATAAAGAATGAGTGCACTCTCCCTTTGTTGGTAGGCAACGAGCACGAGAGGAGTCGTTGATATGCCGGTATTCACATTCACAGGGACCGATTCCCAGGGAAAAAGAATTTCCGGGGAACGGTTGGGCGATAGCAAAGCTGCCGTAACCATGCAGTTGCGGCGCGAGCGCATCACGCCCGGCGCCATCAAGGAGAAAGGCAAGGAATTTGCCCTGCCCAAATTGGGCACCGGCAAAGTCCCAATCAAGGACATTGCCGTTTTCTTCCGCCAGTTCTCCGTCATGATTGACGCTGGACTTCCGCTGGTGCAGTGTCTGGAAATTCTCGCTGCCAACCAGGAGAATCTGTTCTTCCAGAAATGCCTCACTGGCGTCCGGACCACGGTGGAAGGCGGTTCCACTCTGTCCAACGCCATGCGGCAATACCCCAAAATTTTTGACGACCTCACCACCAACATGATTGAGGCCGGCGAAGCAGGCGGTATTCTGGATACCATTCTTCAGCGTCTTGCTACTTACGTGGAAAAGAACGTGAAGCTGAAGTCGGCCGTCAAGTCAGCGCTGATTTACCCGGTTTCCGTGATCAGCATTGCCTGCCTGGTGGTTGGCGCGCTGCTTAAGTTTGTGGTGCCAATCTTCGCCAACATGTTTGCCAGCATGAGCGTTGATCTGCCGCTACCCACCAAAATCGTCATCGGCCTCAGTAATTTTGTGAAGGACTGGTGGTGGGTGGTTGTGGCCCTGATGGTGATTGTGTTCGTCGGTATCAAAACCATTCGCAAGGATCCCAAGGGCCGCTATGCGCTGGATAAATTCATGCTCGGCCTCCCGGTAATTGGCCCGGTGTTGCGCAAGATTGCCGTCGCGCGCTTCACCCGGACGTTGGGAACTCTCATCACCTCGGGTGTTCCCATTCTGGAAGGTCTCGCCATCACAGCAAGAACTTCCGGTAACGCCGTTCTTGAAGTAGCGCTCATGAAAGTGCGCAAGGCGGTGGAAGAAGGCCGGACCATTGTTGATCCTCTGAAGGAAAGCGGCGTCTTCCCCAACATGGTTACGCAGATGATCGGCGTGGGTGAAGCCACCGGCGCAATGGATGCCATGCTGCAGAAGATTGCAGACTTTTATGAAGACGAGGTGGACGCCGCCACCAAGAATATGTTGACGCTGCTGGAGCCCATCATGATCGGCTTCCTCGGCGTCGTCGTAGGCGGAATCGTTATTTCGCTCTACATGCCGCTGTTCTCCATGATCTCTAAGCTTTCGGGATAACAGCAAAACAGCAGCTTACAGTACCGGCATAGGAACAGGCGGAATGGGAGAAATCAGGTTCAACGAGCGGGCATGGTTGACATGGCTGGTCAAAGTCCGTGTCATCATTATTTCTTTTCTGCTCGCCGTTGAACTCCTGATCGTTAACCTGACTCCGAATAACGTCCCGGTCCGCCTGTTTGAAACCATCATTGTTGCCTGGTTTACCATCTCCTTCTTTTTCTTCGTTCTGCAGTCTCTCTGGAATGAGTACCAGCCCCAGGCCATTACCCAACTGTTTACCGACCTCGCTTTTGTCACCGCCGTGGTCTACGTCACCGGCGGTATTGATACGTTCTTTAACTTCCTTTATCCGCTGGTCATCATTGTGGCCAGCATCTTACTGCCGCGATACTGGGCTTACCTCACCGCAGCCGTCTCATTCATTTTGTTCGGAGCGGTTCTGGAGCTGACTTATTTTGAAAAGCTCCCGTCGTTTCAGTCTTCGCCGCGTCCAGATGCCAAATCGCTCCTGGCCGTCATTCTCATCAATTTCTTTGCCTATCTGGCCGTCGCGCATCTTTCCAGCGCTCTGGCAGCCAAGCTTCGCCAGGCTGGCATGGAGTTGCAGGATAAGAGCGGAGAACTGCTCAGCCTCCAGGCACTGCATGAAAACGTGGTTCACTCTATCCGCAGCGGCCTCATCACTACCGATATTGAAGGGCGCATCACTCTGGTGAATGCTCCAGGACAGAAGCTACTGGAGCGCACCACGTCATCTATTTACGGCAGATATGTATCGGAACTTTTTCTCGACCGCCTTCCGCATCTTGAAGGCATCTCCGCCCAGGGTGAGGTGCGCGGTCTCACTCCCGCTGGAGGAGAAAAAACTTTTGGTGTCACCGTCACGGCCTTGACTGTGCCTGCGCATGGCACCATTGGATACGTTTACACCTTTGAAGACCGCACAGAGTTGCGCCGTCTTGAGCGCGAGATCCGCATGCGTGACCGGCTCGCCGCCGTGGGGCGTCTCGCCGCTGGCATTGCTCACGAAATCCGCAATCCGCTGGCTTCCATCGCCGGCTCCATCAAGGTGCTCTCGCAGATTTCGCCATTCAATGATGAGCAGCGCACACTGGTTGACATTATCACGCGTGAATCTTCTCGCCTGAATTCCATCATTTCTGACTTCCTCGCCTACTCCCGCGAGAAGAGCTACAAATTCTCCCGCATGGACTTGATTCCTCTGCTTGAGGACACATTGGTGCTTCTTTCCAATCGCTCACAATCTGCGGAACTGAAGATTGAGCGCAACTATGCTGTTCAACACGCCTTTGCCGCAGTTGACGCAGACCGCATGAAGCAGGTGTTCTGGAACCTGCTGGAAAATGCGGTACGCGCCGTGGAACAGCGTGGAACCATTCGCGTTTCCGTTGAGCCCGCGGGCGACTACTGGCGCGTCGCCATAAGTGACAATGGTCCCGGAATTCCTGCCAACATGATCGAAAAGATTTTTGAACCATTTCAAACCAGCTTTGAAGGCGGCACGGGACTCGGGCTGGCCATTGTTTATCAGATCGTTCAGGCCCACGGAGCTGCCATCAGTGTGCAGTCGAGTGTTGGCAACGGCGCTGAATTTATTATTGAAATCCTCAACGCCAGGGCTGCCGAACCGGAAACGCCGGAGATGGCGAACGCGGAGGTCTCGCATGGCTAGCATTCTGGTCTGTGATGATCAACGTTCCATTTGCGAGATGCTGGATATTTCTTTGCGCAAGGATGGCCATCGCGTAGAAACCGTAAATGCGGGCGATGCCGCCAAAAAGAAGCTCAGCTCCGCCAATTATGAAGTCCTGATTACCGATATCAAAATGCCGCAGACTGACGGCATTGAAGTCCTGCATTTCGCCCGCGACGCTTCCCCGGACACTTCCGTTATTCTCATCACCGCCGTGGAAGATTACGAAGCCGCGGTCCAGGCCGTGAAGGGCGGCGCCTTTGATTACATTCACAAGGGGCCCGGCCTGGTGGAAGAGCTCAAGCTCTCGGTGGGACGTGCGGTGGAAACCCTTACGCTGCAGCGGCAGAACTTCGCCTTCAAGCGTGACGCTGCCAGCCGCAACTCACTCGACAACATCATCGGCAAAAGCCCAGCCATTGAAAAGCTCAAAGGCACCATCCGTACCGTAGCTCCCACCAGCAGCACTGTCCTGATTTATGGCGAAAGCGGCACCGGCAAGGAGCTGGTCGCGCGGGCTGTTCATGCTTGCTCGCCGCGCACCAGTGAGCCCTTTGTCTCCATCAACTGCGGAGCCTTTCCGGAGACGTTGCTGGAAAGCGAACTCTTCGGCTACGTAAAAGGCGCTTTCACCGGCGCCAGCCAGAACAAGCGTGGCCTGTTTGAGGTAGCCAGCGGCGGCACCATCTTCCTGGATGAAATCAGTGAAATGAGCCCGTCCATGCAGGTCAAGCTCCTGCGCGTCCTGCAGGAACGCACGATCCGCCCTGTGGGAGGCACTCAGGAAAATCCCATCGATGTGCGCGTCATCGCCGCTACAAACAAAGAGCTGCGTGAAATGGTGGCGGCAGGCACGTTCCGTGAAGACCTTTACTATCGTGTCAGTGTGATTCCTCTGAATGTTGTGCCTCTGCGTGAACGCCGTGAAGATGTGGAACTGCTGGCCGGCCATTTTCTAAAGAAGTACGCAACCGCCGCACAGAAAAGCATTCTTCGCATCAATGACGAGTCAATGCGCTCGCTGCGCCAGTATGACTGGCCGGGCAACGTGCGGCAGCTTGAAAATACTATCGAGCGCGCAGTAGCCATGGAAACTTCTGACGAACTACGGGTAGAAATGGAAGCCGAACGTCCCCGCGTTCGCGCCATGGCCGCTGCTGCCAATTCCAATGGCCATCCTCATGTGAGCCCTGACGGTCTTGATTTGGAAAGATACATTGCTGATCTCGAGCGGTCTCTCATTGAGCAGGCACTCCAACAATCGGGCGGGGTGCAGACACGTGCCGCCGAACTGCTCAAAGTTTCCTATCGCTCATTCAGGCATCTGCTGAAGAAATACAACATCTGATCTGCGGCGAGCCCTGAACCCTATGGTTCCACGCCGCTTCTAAAGCGGTGGAAACTTTGCCGGTGGACGTCGATGGTGAGTCGCTTGTTCGTACGCGTAGGCATATTTGATCAGATCGCCTTCGCTGAATGCTCTGCCAAGAAATGTCAGTCCTGCAGGCAGCGAGCCGTGTGTGAATCCCATGGGAACGGAGATGGCGGGGAAGCCGGTCTGGGGCGAGAGAATCTGGCTGTTGTCTCCTGCCGGGCTCTTCATGTCTCCCACTTTACGCGGCGGATTGCTCCAGGTTGGATAAATGATTGCGTCTATGTGTGCGCTATCCATTGCAGCCAGCACCGCATTGCGGAACGCGATTTTCTTCGGATTATGGTAAATGTCGAGACAGGGCGGGTCTTGCGTCTCCGCCGCAGTTTTGGGCTGAATTGCTTCCTTGAGTCGCTCTTCGATATAAGGCAGGTACAAGCCTGATTCCACAATCTCCGCCAGAGTCTTATAGCGGGCATTTTGCGCGTGCTGGGCGAGATAGTGGTTCAGATCGGCCTGGAAATCGCCACACCAGATATTTTCGGTGAGCTTTTCAAAATCAGGAATCACGAACGGATCCACAATCTCGGCGCCTTGCGCTTTGAGGTCACGAATCGCAGCCTCTGTCAGTTCCTTGATTTCCGGGTCAGTAGTGGGCGTATCAATGTATTTGCGGAATACGCCAATGCGAACACCGCGCAATCCGTTCTTATCAAG
>DATEJX010000102.1:0-21846 GCA_035277785.1 Candidatus Angelobacter sp.
TTGTTTTGAAGCGCTTCGAAAAACCCGATGAGATTCGCACTTTTGAGAAAGGCAAGTTTGAACTCGTACGCATCGGCGGCATGACGATCGGGAGGGCCACTTATGAACCCGGTTGGCGATGGTCTGAGCACGTGGGGAAAAGCCTGGGTCAGAAAGAATGCATGATTGAACATGTTGGAATGGTGCTATCTGGCTGCGCCACTGCGGCTATGTCCGATGGAACGGTCATCGAGTTGCATGCAGGTGAGATGTTCTACATTCCCCCTGGGCACGATTCCTGGGTCGTGGGCAGCCAGCCGTACGTGTCGCTCCACTTTTCCGGTGCAGCCGATTACGCAAAGCATGAGTGAACTCTATAGGGCTTTCTTATAGAGCACACCGTGAGATCGTCAGCTAGAATCTTCTCAACATATCTGGACTAAAGAGCAGATGATGAGAGAGACAATTGCGCTTGCGTTTGCAACATTGCTGACTGCCATTGCTCTCTATCTAGCGCCTTCGTGGCAGGCAATTCTTACCGACGTTTGTCTTCACGCGGCGGTTGCTGCCGGTGCAATGATCGTGCTTTTGTTCGTGACACGCTCGCTTGGAGCGCGCGGGATCGCCATTGAGCGTATTGCGCTGGCAATTTTTCTGGCGGCCATGCCCCTGGTTTACATCCTGCGCTGGCTCACAAAGCGCGATGGCGCAGGCGCCGAATGGCTCTGGCTTGAACTGCTTGGCTTTGCCGTATACGCGGCCCTTGCGGTATTGGGGCTCAAAGTCTCGCCGTGGTATCTGGCAGCCGGAATCGCCGCGCACGGCATAGCCTGGGATGCATGGCACTACTTTACGGCTGAGACGTACATGCCGCACTGGTATGCCGTTGCCTGCCTGTTGGTGGACATCGGCGTTGGCGTGTACGTTGCCGCCCGTATTCCCGCCTGGCGCGATTGGCAGCGCCCGGCAGGGGCACGGCGAAGCCAGACCGCCTAAGAAATGCGGGTAAAACGCTACACCGGCTGTTGGCAGGCGAGGACTGCAACACCCGCCACCAAACATTAGAGCTAGAAAACCGGAGACGGGACGTAACCCGCGTTTAGAAGCTGAACGCCAGTCCGCCGCGGAGCGAGCGGGCTGACTGGACGATATAGACAGCGTGGCCGTCGGGGCCGATGGCGGGAACGTAGCCCTGGGCCAGCAGATTGCGGATATCCAGCAGAGCGTCCATCTTTCCGGGAATAAAGGATGTGCCGGGAAGAGGCTGCCGGATGAAGATGCTGAGGTAAGGATCGGCCTGGCCGGGCGAAGCATTGAACGCGTCGACTACGGAGACGGCGTTGCCGCTGGTCCATTTATAAGAGGCGATCCAGTGTGTGCCGGCGTGAGGCAGGTATCCGGAAACTTTGGCGGCCACGGCTTGCTGGTGGCTGGTGCCCAGACGGTCAGCAAGGTTCTGCCAGGTGCCGGGAGAATCAGCGGTGACTGCGCCGCCGTTGGAGTAGTCCACGGTGGCGGAAAGATCGTCAGAAATCTTCCGCTCAACCACCACGCGAGCGCCCGTGGTGTTCAGGGTTCCGTTGTAGGCATAAGAAAAGGTGCCCGAATAAATGTCCGGCAGAACATCATCTGAGAAGGCGGTCGGGTCGCCCGCACCGGTGAGAACCAGGTTCTGTACGTGGTCAACATAGCAGGCCACTTGCACGCTGGTCTTGCCCATGCGGCGAGAGACTGAAACTTCCTGATGCCGGGCGCGCTCCACTTCTGGATTGCCGTTGAGCAGAGCCATGCGCGGACCGGATTCGCTCAGGTCAGCCGGAGCAGTGTCAAAGCCCTTGGCTGCGCGGGTGTCCGGCTCAGAAGTGGCGTAACGATACTCCACCACAAAATTGGGAGAAAGATGTACCTGAACTGCTCCGTACGGACGAACCGCCGTTACGCGCTGGGCGAACTCAAGCGACTGCAGATCTGCGCCGTACTGAAGATCAACAATACCCGCCACCGAGGTGCTGTCTGACGAGTTCATGTCAATGGCGGAGTAGGGCGAGTTTTCTACCGTAGCGCCGGGAACGGCAAAGTGACGGTAAGTGATGGTCATTGTGGGCCGCGACGCCGCACCAAAATCATGCGAATAAGAGGCGCGCAGCACGCCTGTGGGATCGCCCGCATTGGCGCCGATGTTGCCGTTGAAGGAAAACACTCCCGAGGAGAACATTGACTTCTGCAGGGCAAAAGCCGTGGTCATGTCGCCGGCGCTGCCGAAGCCTTCAGCTTCTGAGCCGGCCAGGAAAGCCACGCGCGCCTTCAGGCTGCGGTCGCCGCCTGGCTCTGGATTCTCACGCGATACAACTACAAGACCCTTGGTCTCCTTGTCAGGTTCCACGACGCGGAGCACAGGCCGGTTGGCGCTGGAGCGGAGGGTCCAGTGCCAGTCATCGGCTTCCGTGGTCTTGGTACGCTGAGGCGGAAGCAGCTTGAGCGCGTCCACCAGCGTGCTGAGCGTCAGGTCTACCAGGACGTGCGCCCCGGAATTTACTTTTACATTTTCCCGCAGAGAAGGAAGGAATGAGTTGGCGGTGACCCGGACCTGGTATTTGCCGGGAAGAACGTTGGCCGCCGAATAATGGCCTTGCGCGTCAGTAAAGACGGTGGTGGGAACGCTGGTGGCTGAGGCAAAGATCTCAACCACTGCGCCCATTTGAGGTGCGCCCGAGGTATCGCGCACATAACCGGAAATCACACCGACGCGGGCCGCGAACGCAGGCGCGGCGAGCATCGAGATCAACAAGCAACATCCGAGTTTGCGGGTCATCTCCACCACCTCAATGAAGTGGATTCGCCCATTACTGGATCGCGAATTTTGTCATGGGCGAAATGGTCTGTTTGGAGACCGAATCGTTCACTTTGATCGTAACCTGGTAAACACCCGGCGCAAATTTGTCCGCTGGAATACTCTTTTCCAGCGTCATTTGATCGCCAACATTGCCCATCTGAGCCGTTGATTCCGTAAAGTTTAGCACGGACTGGTTATTTGCGGTATTCACAACGTGGTACTCCACGGTGGCAGAGGCTTTCTTGGTGGTAGGGTCGATACCAAGGTTGTAAACCTGCATCCAGAAATTAACGTTCTCGCCTTTCTTAAAGGATGCCGGCTTGCCATCGGAGGGCTGTACCCGGGGGCGAACCTTATTTTCGCCGATAACGAAGTCGCCATTGCCGATTTCACGCGCCGGCACAGGCTGAATCTGGTCAGCAAGGATCAGGCTGGAGGAACTCAGCTTGTCCTCAGAGAAGTCGGGAACCTGCCAGCCGCGGCTGTAAGTGCCAACTTTGTCGCCATTTACGTCCTTGATGACAACATCAAGGCGATAAAGCCCCGGACGCATGGGAATGGCCTTGGGCCACAGAGCTACGTTGGCAAGCTCTTTTTCCAGCAGCTCAGCCGGTACGTCCTTGCGAATGGTGTCTTCTACAGTCTGCACGGTCCGGCCGGAGAGCGTGCTCATCTTGATGAAGACGTTCAGCACTGAGCGTTGGACGCCGTCTTTGTTGGTCCAGGTCAGGTTGCGCAGCGGGACCTGAAGCGTGATGGGAACCAGATCTGTGTCTGAGGTGAGCTTCACAAAGTCAACCCGGACATCGAAGGGCAGCAGGTTGTAACGGATGTGCGAAGTAACGATTTCGTTCAGCTCTTTGAATTTGACTGGAGGAGGGGTGTTCAACTTTGCGAACTGCTCCAGACGGTCAAATTCTTTGCTCTGTAAGTTTGAATTGAAAGGCCCGGCGCCTAATTGTTCAAGGCCACCGCGGAAACGGTCAGCCTTGTTAGCCATGCCCATCTCTTCAAAGGTGGTGAGGCCGGCATTGGGCACGTGCAGAAGGGCGTCTTTCTTGGAGCGGTCCATAGTCATTTCATAGGCGCCGCAACCGCAATCGTCCACGAACTCGATGTCTATGTTCTGGCCAATGCCCTCAAGGTAGCGGTAGTTCCAAACTTCAAACGGATAAGTCTCGGTCTGGCCGCCGCCTTCCTCAGCTGACCGCTGATAAGGGCCGCCCATGGGATGGGCTTCAACCGAGTTTGGCGGGCCGAACATGATATAGATTCGTCCCCGGTCCGTTTTCCAGCCCGGCATGCCGGCGGCATAGTGCTCGTTGGCATAGGCGATTCGCCGGTAGTGCTCTTCTTTGTATTCGTTTTCAGCGGTGTCCGGGGTGGGATCGCGTCTGAGCCAGAAGTTCTCAATGAACTGGTCCCTCTCGGCGTTATTCGAAAGCTTCTTGAAAGCCGAGAGCTCTTCTCCCGTGATGATCCAGCGAACGTCTTCGTCCAGCCACTTTTTGTAGACGCCGCCCAGTTTTTCCACCTTGGACCCCTTGGTCTCAGGTAGCGGACGTTTCAGCGGATCTTCCTGATCTGCCGATTGCTGACCAGAACTGTCCGGCTTCTGGTTCTTATCAGCGGCCTTATTTTGTTCAGATTTGCCGTTATTGGAATCCTTACCCAGCGTGTCCATTGACATGTTTTCCTGTGCAATGGCTACCTGAGCGACCACAAAACAGCCTAAGAGAAGTAAGAGAGCAACAATAAAATATAAATTCGAGCGGGAACGACCGGGGATCACCTGGCGCCTCCTGATATGGAGAATCGGGTGACATTTATTCTATGTCTTTTGGTGTACCTGAAGCAAGACTACCCTGCCCGGAATCAACACTTTCACATCTCCAAAGCTCTGAAAACCAAGGTGGATGTCCATTTTCCTCTGCAAAAGCTCTGGTTTGTGCCTGCTTCTCCCGATATAATCAACCCTCAGGCCTCCGCCACTCAACTCCGCGCGGCATTTTCGTCCTGCTTGCAGAGCAGGAACTTTTGTCGTCCCGGTGACGTATATCAACTGTAAGGTTCCGCGTGCAGGAGAGCTTGGGGAACTCATGAACGCAAAAAAGATCGCAATCATAGCTGGTGTCATTGTTTTACTCGGCGCTATCGTCGGCTTCACCGTCAATCAGTCGCAGAAGAACGTCGTCACGGTGCAGAGCGGCAAAGTCGTCAAGCAGGACATCTCCTCCGTGGTCACCGCCTCTGGCGAGATCCGGCCGGAGACTTACGTCAACATAGGCGCCAATGCCATGGGGCGCATCACCCGTCTTTTTGTCCAGGAGGGTGACAAGGTAAAAAAAGGCCAGGTGCTCGCGCAGCTTGAGAATGTCCAGTCCGCGGCTGACGTGAACGCCATGAAAGCGCAACTCTCCAGCAATGAAACGGACGCAGTTGCAGCCCAGGCCGCTCTCAATACTTCCATCGCTCAAGCCAAGAGCAGCTCAGCTGATCTCGCCCGGGCCAAGCTCGATTACGATCGCGCTGAGGACCTGTACAAAGACCAGCTCATCGCCAAGCAGGATTTTGACGCCAAGAAAGCGGCCTACGAAGTTGCTGAGGCAGTCGCTGCTCAGGACAAGGCCCGCGTGGCTCAGGCCCGCGCCCAGCTCGATTCTTCTCAGGGCCACATCAGCCAGAGCAAGGCGCAGCTCACGCGCGTGAATGACATTCTCAGCAAGACGCTTTACACCGCCCCGTTCGATGGTACTGTTACCAACCTTCCGGTGCATCAGGGCGAAACCGTGGTCATGGGTATCCAGAATGCCCCGGGCAGCACCCTGATGACAGTTTCGGATATGTCCGTCATCACGGCTGAAGTTCACGTTGATGAAACTGACATCGTGAACGTGGGCATCGGGCAGGCCGCGGAAGTCACCATTGATGCTATCCCGGGAAAAACCTTCAAAGGCAAAGTAACGGAAATTGGTGACAACGCCATTGTGCGCTCCACCGGAGTTTCCAGCGAACAGAGCGCAACCAGCAGCCAGGAAGCCAAGGACTTCAAAGTGGTGGTCACCCTCGATAGTCCTCCCACCAACCTGCGGCCGGGACTTTCTGCCACCGCCAAGATCACCACTGGCACCGCCAAAAGCGCGCTCACCATCCCAATCCAGGCGCTGACTGTGCGCGACAAGAAAGATCTTGAAGCACAGAACGGCAAAACAAAGGGCAGCAAGGCTGCTCCTGTTGCACAAGTCAAAAAGGACGCTGACGAAATTCAGGGCGTCTTTGTTATCACGTCCGCGCACAAGGCTGAATTTCGCAAGGTGGAGACAGGCTTGACCGGTACTACTGACATCCAGGTCAAAGACGGTCTCAAAGAAAATGACGAGATCATCACCGGCAGCTACAAGATCCTGAAGACCCTGAAAAACGGCGCTGGCGTGAAAGTGGATAACTCGCAGGTCAATAAAACGGAATCGTAAACCCTGGCCCGGTTCCAGCGTCTAAGTGAGTAACAGGGAAGTATTGATTGTGCGGCAGCGGGGGGCTTGTCGCGAACCAACCAGGAGAGAAGAATGGCAACACAGATCGCTGACGTAGCCCAGGGCAACGTCGTCGCGCCTCCGCCAAATTGCATTATCTGCACGGACGAGCTCTGGAAAACTTACCAGATGGGTGCGGAAGAAGTGCAGGCGCTTCGCGGAGTGAGGATGAGCATTAACCGCGGCGAATACGTTGCCATCATGGGGCCCTCCGGCTCGGGAAAATCCACGCTGATGAACCTCATCGGCTGTCTGGACACTCCCACGCGTGGCCGTTACTGGCTTAATGGCAACCTGGTGAGCGAGTTGGATGATGACGAACTTGCCCGCATTCGCAACCGTGAGATCGGGTTCGTGTTCCAGACTTTCAACCTGCTCGCCCGCGCTACCGCGTTGCACAACGTCGAGCTTCCCTTGATCTACAGCGGCACCCCCGCTGATGAGCGCATTCAACGCGCCAAGGATGCTCTTGCCGCGGTCGATCTCGGCTCGCGCATGAACCACAAGCCCAATGAACTCTCCGGCGGACAGCGCCAGCGCGTCGCCATCGCTCGCGCCCTGGTGAACAATCCTTCCCTCATCCTGGCCGATGAGCCAACCGGGAACCTTGATTCGCAAACCGGAAGTGAAATCATGGCGCTTTTCGCTGAGCTCCATCGCAAAGGCAACACCATTGTGCTGGTCACTCATGAAAATGATATCGCCGAGCACGCCCATCGCGTGATCCATATCAAGGATGGTGTGATTGCCAGCGACGAGCGCAAACCCAAGTGATACACTAATAAGTTTTTTGTTACGCTGCTCCGCTCCTCGGCGGATGAACACGGACCGGTTCCCAAGCCGGCTGTGAATTTGTAAGAACTGGTAAGTTGCTAACCCTGGCGCATATCGACACCGATACATGGTAGGTGTCCGTGTGAAGATCAGCGGAATAGCGATTGGCATACAGCAACCGGCGGGAGCCCACGTTCGTCTTGTACGAAGGAAACAGGGGCTGACTGCTGAAGGCTGATTGCTCGCATCAGGCAGTTGTTTTGGGCTCGCAGTTCCCCCTGACGGGATCCGTAGTAGTTCCTTCCGCTGCCGTAAGAAAAAGCACACAGGAATCAAAATTCAGTACTCAGCCCCTGCATACGTGTTGGTGTGCCTTGTGTCTATTTGCGCTGTTGGCATGGCATGCCGCCTGCATTTTCAAAGCTGTGGTTTGGCCAAACACTGATGACGGATGTTAATTGCTGAATGCTCAAATGGAGACGGAAAAGGAATGAGGATACCCCTGCTTAGAAATCCTGTGCTCGTCCCTCCGGGGGACGGACAACAACTGAATGTCATTGGGGACCGCCAGATCTTAAAACTCGATGCCTCCCAGACCGGTGGCGCTTTCTCTCTGATCGAACAATGCTATCGGCCCGGGGGCGGTGTTCCTCTGCATTTTCATACCCAGGAAGATGCGGTTTTTTACATTATCGAAGGCCACATGGATTTCAAAGTGGGCGACCGCCGCATCTCCGCCGATGCCGGCGCAACCGTCCTTTTGCCTCGCGGCGTACCTCATGCTTCCCGCGCCGGCGAACGTGGAGCTCGAGCCCTGGTCACGCTCTTTCCCGCCGGTGGGGAAAAAATGTTCCATGAACTCCATGCCGTGCCAGACGATCCCGATTGTGAAAAAGCCAAAGCAATATGCAAGAAATTTGGCGTGCATTTCCTGTGATCAGTAAATCAGTGAAATCAGCGGTAAGAATTTGGTCTTAGGCCGCGCCAGGTGCCACAATGCCAAACGCTACATAGAACCCATCTTCTTCGCTTGCGGCCTTTCCATCCTGCGCGCCGGCTGCACTCGCTTCCTTGCCATCGCATAGGCGGGACGCTTCCCTGTACCTTGATGCACCAAAACCTCGCCAGCGCTGGCCATTCGGTTCAGCGCCGAATGAATCGCCGCCATGGGATTGCTGTAGCCGGAAAAACTGAAGCGCCGCTTGCGCAGAAGATCGCGAATTTGAACCGTGGTCAGCGCGTCATCAGACATCGCCAGTTCCAGCCGCACCGCGCGTGTCAGGTTGATTGCGCCATGCTCGGCTGCGGCCATAAGCTCATCCATTAGTTTCTGCTCCTGCCGCGTCGGGCGTCCGAGTTGGGCCAGCGCAGGCAGCGCATCTTTCAACTCGCTCACACGGCGCTCCAGCCCGTCTTTGGCTTTCAGCGCCATCGCCATTTCCTCCAGAGCTTCACGGAACGCGGAACGGTACGATGTGCTCATGACCGGAAGATCGTAGGCAATTAACTTTAGTTAATCAATCTCGATAAAAAAGCGAAGGCTACCGGAATCTAAAACCGAGAAGCGTACCCATGGAAACTCTTTTCATTTCTCATACATTGGCGTAAAGTTCGATTCAAAAGATTCCTGCAACAGAGGGCATTCTTACCGGGCACATGCAAACATTCGAGCATCTACCGCCGCCACCCATTGCTTTGAAGATGGCAGTCTCAGTCGGAATTGGAATGCTCGTCGGCATGGAGCGGGAGTGGTCGAACAAAGACGTCGGCATCCGCACCTTTGCCATCGTAGCTCTGCTGGGCATGCTTGCTTCCACTGTGGGAACCGGCGTGGTGGTGGCCTCCCTGGCAGGAATATTTTTGCTGGTCGTAGCCATGAACGGGCGCAGCATCCTGAACGACCGCTCGCTTGAAATCACCACTTCCGCCGCTTTGATGGCCACTTATCTGCTCGGTGTTCTGGTAGGACAGGGCCACATTTTTACGCCCGTGGCGGGCGCTGTAGTTATCACCATGCTGCTGGCCTGGAAGACCGAACTGAGCCGCTTTGCTGGCGACCTTCAGCCCAGTGAGATTCGCAGTGCCGTACTGCTCGGGTTGATCGGCTTCGTGATTTATCCCGTCCTACCGAACCACTATGTAGATCCCTGGCGCCTGTTCAATCCCAGTGATGCCTGGATCAGCGTAATTGCCATTGCCGGAATCGGCTTTGTGAACTACGTGTTGCTTCGTATTTATCGTACTCGCGGACTATACATCGCTGCCCTGTTTGGCGGTCTCGTCAACAGCACCGCCACCATGGCCGAGCTAAGCTCGCGGGTACAGGGAACAGAGCTCGCCGGGCTCACCATTGTCCTCAGCCATCTCACCACCGTGGCCATGTTTGCCCGGAACCTCATCCTTGCGACTCTGTTCTCGCCGCTGTCCCTCAGTGCAACCCTGGTACCAGTCCTGGCTATGGCGCTGGTCGCTGGCTTCTTTGTCTGGCTTGACCAGAAAGGTGAACAACACCCCGCAGGCACTGTTTCTCTTACTTCACCGGTAGCCCTCGGCAAAGTGCTCAAATTTGGCCTGGTCTTTATTGCCATCCAGATTGCAGGCACGCTGCTCACCCGCATTTTTGGAAATTCTGGAATGCTCGCCGTGTCCGTGATTGGCGGGCTGGTCAGCAGCGCCAGTACCACTGCGGCCGCTGCCACCATGGCTATGCACGGCCAGATTACCCCTTCTCTGGCTGGCAGCGCGACTGTCCTGGCTTCTCTGGCCAGTGCCGCTGTCAACTTACCCATCGTGTGGCGCACAACCAATGACAAAGCCGTCTTCCGCCGCCTGGTCATACAAACCGCGGGCATTATGACGGCCGGCATCCTCGCTGTCGTGGTGGACCGTATTTACCAACTCTCAGAACTGCTGGTTCACAAATAGCGCCTGAGGAAGGACAGATTCACACGAATGGATTCTTGACCTGAACAGAGCCAAAACGGCGGCCATGTTGCAGATCCTCACTGTATAGAATGTCGCATTCGCTCGCTAGCGCGGCAGCGACAATGAGAGAGTCATACCAACTCAGGCGATGGCGGCCTGTCAATTGCACGGCCTCAGAAAAAAGGGAGTGTGAGGAGTGAATGGCCAGCAACGGACGAAATACTGTGGACAAATATTGCTCAGCTTCCGCTGCACTCATCGGTTGCGCAAATTTACGGAGGGCTACATTAAGAAACTCCTGGACAACCTGGTAGCTCACCACACCTTTCCGCGTTGTTACTCCGGACTGGATCAGCTCTGATGCGCGGCGTGCCTTTTTGACATCAGTGTCGTCGAAGGAATAAACAAAGATATTGGTATCCAGGAAAAATCTATCGCTCATTCATTTCTTCCCGGCTGAAGCGGCGACCGGCTCTTACGTGGCGGAGACGGCGCATAAGAGACTTGACCTCGCTTGCGTCGCCAGATTGGGAGGTAAGCTGACGTAGCCACTCTCGGAACATATCATTCAGGGTCTTTCGCTGTGAGCGTGCTACTGAACGCGCCTGCTCAATCAGATCTTCGTCTGCGCTGAATGTTATATTCTTCACATTCATAGTGTACACGAAAACCGTGTACTATGCCATGCGCACAACCCACACCAGCACTGCAACCCCCACCGCAATGCGATAAATGGCGAATGGCACAAACCCTCGCTGCCGTACCCAGTTCATGAACCACGCCACCACAGCCAGCGCGACAAAAAACGAGACGACAAATCCTATGGTCAGAACGCCCCATTCCAGGCCGTTTACCGGCATTCTTCCCAGCGCTTCAGCGCCGTGCTTGGGATGAAAGGTCCGGAAGAGGTCGTACAACGTTGCCGCCGCCATGGTTGGCATGGAGAGAAAGAAAGAGAATTCGAGCGCCGCCGGTCGCGACATCCCCACGAGTTGCCCCGCTGCAATGGTCGACATGGACCGCGATGTCCCGGGAAAAACCGCTGACGCGATCTGGCAGATGCCGATCCAGATGGCCTGTGGCGTGGTCATCTCTTCCATGCGCTCGGTTTGAAAGCGGCCGCCCCGGCGCGGAGTGCCGAACATTGCATCCACCACCCACATGATGATGCCGCCGATCAGCAGTGACCAGCCCATCACCACCAGGCTCTCCAGGTGTTTGCCAATTACCTTGGTCAGCAACAATGCGGGAATGGCGGTGAAAAAAAACGCAATGATGACCAGCGTTAAAGGATGATTGAGCGCTGTACGGTCGCCGCGCTCGCCGCGCGGAAAGGTAGAAAGAAAGCGCGCGATGCGAGTGCGAAAGTAAATGGGCAGGCAGAGAATCGCGCCCAGCTGGATGACGATGGAGTACATCTTCCAGAAGCCGTTGCCCAGGTCAATGCCCAGCAGGGCCTCCGCAATTCTGAGATGCGCAGTTGAGCTGACCGGAAGAAATTCAGTCAGACCTTCAATGATTCCCAGCAGGATGGAAAGAAGTGAATCGTGCATTCGGTTTTATTTTCGTGCCTCGCGATGGCCTTCCGTGGAGATATCCAGTCCCTGTTGCAGCTCGTACGTAAGCTGCGCCGCCCGCGGCTTCCAATCGCCTTCAGGATATTTGGCGGAAATTTCCTGCGCGATCTGCATGGCCCGGCGCTTTGCCTTCTCGCTTTTGTCGTTCTGGTGGTCGGCTTTGTACATGTCCACCAGCACTGCTTGTCGCCACGCCGCCTTATACAGGGCTTCCGCAGCCTTGGGTGATTGCGGATGCTCGTGCGCATAGTGCTCAAACATGTCCGTTTCTTTTTCCGGACACTTCGTCTCGCCGTTCCATCTGCCGCACACCTTGTTGTCGAGCAGGTCATACGCAGCCAGGTCAGCCCACTTGGTGCGCGGATACTCTTTGATCACCTTGCGCATCATGTCTTCATCAATTTCCGATCGCGCATCGGGGCTCATTTCCATGGCGGAAGGCCTGGAAAATACGCCTTTCTTCTCCAGTTGCCATTCCAGGTCGGCCGCGTGCCACAAGGATTCCGGCGCCAGCGGTGAACTGCGGAAGTACTCATAAATCCTGTAGTAGAGCCTCATGGCTTCTTCTTCCGATTCCCTGCGTCCATTCTCCGCTTCGTGCTGGGCCTGTACCGCTTCGCCGAACAGAATCTGGTCGCCGTTCGGTGTGGCGCTGGTAATCACCAGTCGCGCGTCGGTCCACCCGGTAATGGTCTTGGGCGCGCTGAAGGAATTTTGTGACATGGTGACCATGATGTGCGCCCACTCCTTGCCGTCGATCATCGACTTGCCCATGAGCCACGTGTCGCGCCCGCGGTTGGGACGTGCAACCTGCGCCGCGTTCACGTCCGGAGTCACGTACATCACCGCTCCGGCGATTACCGTTCCGTGCTGCTGGTCTGTGACTTGCCCGAAAGCGCCGCACACCGCAAACGCAAAAACAGTCACAATCATCATTGTCCATTTGATCTGTTTGCCGGCGCTCATTCTTGTACTCCATACAGCGAAATATTCTGCTGCAGTTTGTAAATCAAGTCGGCCGCCCGGGAGCTCCATTCGCCCTGGGCAGCATTTCCTGCAAGCTCCTGCGCCAGTGCAAGCGCCTTTGTGTGTGCCGCAGCGCTCTTCTCTTTGTCTCCGGACATCCTGTACATGTCCGCTACAATCCCTTGCCGGAATGCGGCATCAAAAATGGCTTCACCGAATTTGGGTGACTGCTGATGCTGCCGCGCATAATCTTCAAAAAGGATGGCCTCTTTCGCGGGACAATCCGGCAGCCCGTTCCAGTCGCCGCATAGCTGCGTATCAATCAGGTCGAACGCGGCCATATCGGCCCACTTGGTCTTGGGAAATCTGCTGATGACCTGATTCAGATAAAAATCATCCGGCCTCTTGCCGCTTCCTTTGTCCAGTTGATAGCGAATGTCGGCCGACCGCCATAGCGCTTCGCCCGCCAGCGGCGAGTTGGGAAAAATCTGCGCCACGGCGTAATAAAGCCGCATGGCGTCCTGCGCCGCGCCTTTTCGTCCACCACTTTGTTCAGCCTGCTGCTCTGAATCCACGGCCTCGCCGTAAACGATCTGATCGGCGTTTGCAGTCGATGCCATAACCACCGGAGTCGCCGGCAACCAGCCGCTGACCTCTCGCGCCGGTTCGTTCCGCGTGGCGCCCGGCACCGCGATGGACACTTTCATCCACGAGTCTTTATCTGCTTTACGCTGCTCCAGAATGGTCAGCTCCGTGCCACGATCAATAGTTTGCACCTTTTCGGAATTGGCTGCTGGAGAGGCGTGCAGGTCGGCGCTGCGCACAACGGTAGCTCTCTCCGCAGCGGCCGCGAATGCGCTGAGCGCGAACCATGCCGCCGTCGCGGCGAATAGGGGAACCTTCATAAGTAGTTAGATTTTACCTGTAAGGATGCCGGTAAAAAGCTGCGGTTCAATATTACCGCCGGTAACCACGGCTACCGTTTTCTTCGCAGCCGGGATCTCGCCGGCGTGGAACATGGCCGCCGCAGTCGTAACGGCCCCGCTGGGCTCTGCCAGAATGCGCCCGGCGAACAGCAGATGCCGCATGGCCTGCTTGATCTCGTCCTCTTTTACCGCAATGACCGCATCAACGTACTTGCGGATGTGCTCAAAATTGATAGGCCCAACGCTCTGCGACCGCAACCCATCTGCCAGCGTCCTGGCCGCATTTTCTGCCAGCGTGAATTGAATCTTGCCGGTGCGCAGGCTCTCCCGCGCGTCCGCCGCAAATTCCGGCTCTACGCCGATGATGTTTACCTCCGGTCGCGACTCCTTGATGGCCGTGGCGATCCCGCTGATCAGCCCGCCTCCTCCCACAGGAACCAGCACTACTTCAACGTCGTGCAGGTCTTCCAGAATCTCCAGACCGATGGTGCCTTGCCCGGCGATGATCTTCTCGTCGTTGTAAGGTGGCACCGGGACCAGGCCGTGTTCTTTTTCCAGCTCCTCAGCTTTTTGTATGCGGTCTTCACTCGCCGGGCCGACGAGAACGACTTCTGCACCCATCGCGCGTGTGGATTCCAGCTTCACTTCCGGCGCATTGCTGGGCATCACAATCACCGCTCTTACTCCCAGTGCTCTGGCAGCATAAGCCACTCCCTGGGCATGATTGCCGCTGGAATGCGCCACCACTCCGCGCGCTCTCTCTTCCGTGCTAAGCGACGAGATTTTGTTGTAGGCGCCGCGAAGTTTAAAGGAGCCCACAGGCTGCAGGTTTTCCGGCTTGATAAAGATCTGTCTTTGGTCGGGGAGCTTGCAGTTCACCAGTGGAGTTCGTATTGCCACGCCGCGCAGCAACTCGCGCGCGGACTGGATATCTTTCAGCGTTACCATGCTCTCTGTTTGCGATCTTACCATCTGCATCTTAGTGCCCCGACTTCTCGTGATTTAGCTGTTCGGCATTTCGCAGCACACGCGCGAAAAAATCCACCAGCGCCCATTTTTCCGTGAACGGTTCTCCGTTTCCGGCATCCACGTGGGTCAAAGCCTTGCTGATTAGAACGCCCTTCAGCTCTTGCTTTGGCACATCGCGTTCCAGCCAGAGCGTTTCTGCCGGAGGAATGATGTTGTCTGACGCGCCGTGCAAAAGATAAACATGCGCCGCGATCTCGCCGAGCTTCCCATGCGGCGAGACAGCGTCCATCTCCGCCTGATGTTGCGCGATCTCATCAAGAAAAGTCTGCTGCAACTGTTCATGATGGTGCAACAGCAGGTCCAGCGTTTTCTTTCCGGCCACGGACAGCGCATCGGCGGCCTTCATGGCTTGCGGTTCCTCCCAGATCCACTGGCGCAGAACTTCGCGCGCAATCGGCGCATCCTGGCTGGAGAAAAAGCCTTCCGTATGCTCATACGCCAGGATCAGCATTCCGTAGTCGTGCGCCTGAAGATGCTGCTCTTTGCCGTTCGGGTCGGTCTCCATATTAGTCGCGTAGAACCGCGCCACGCGACTCATATCGTCATGGGCTCCTACAGCCATAACAAATCCAATCTTATCTTTGTACTCAGGACGCGCTGCCGCCATCAGTGACAGGCCGCCGGCAAAGCTGAGGCCGATCACGCCCACAGGCCGCTGTATCTTCGTGCTCAGGATCACGGCTGAAGCCCCAATCGTATCTACCGTGCGCGGCGTGATCCGGTAATCAGCAAGGTCCTGGAGTTCGGGCGTCATCACCTCCACTCCTGATCCTGCCAGCGCGCGGGAGAGGTTCACCAGCCGCGGATCCTGCATGCCCAGGTGATGTACGCCATGCAGCAGCACAATTCCGCCGTTCCGGACCCCGTTGTTCGGGATATACAGCTTGAATTTTAGTGGGCCCGAGGAGATCAGGGCTGAACCGTCTTCTTCAGTAAACGGGTGACCGGCAAAACCAGCGACAAAGCCATGCGCATTGGGATCGCTCAGCCGCGTGAGCACGGCCGCTGCTCTCAGGTGCGATTCGGCCGTCCCGTGGAGCGCCACTCCGGCCAGAACAATTAGCAGTATGACAATAAGAAGATATTTGAGTTTACGCGAACCCTGGTGTTTCTCCACTAAATCTCCAGGATCACCGGCATGATCAGCGGGCGCCGCGAGGTGGTCTTGCCGATGAATCGCTTCAGGTCGGCGCGGATTTTTTCCTTGATCACTCCATAGTCGGCTTTCTCTTCTGCGGTGGAGTTGTCGAGCGTGGCGGCCACAATCCGGCGGGCATCCTGCACAAAGCCGTTTTCTCCGCCGGCGGCAAAGCCGCGCATCACAATCTCCGGAATCGATTCAACCGTGCCTTTCAACTTGTTGATAGCGATGATCGGCAGAACAAAGCCGTCTTCGCTCAGGTGCCGGCGATCTTTGATGATCAGGTCTTCCACTACGTCCGTGCGCGAACCGGAGTCAATGCAAACTCGTCCCACCGGAATCTTCTCCACTTTGCGGACTCCAAGTTCATCAAACTCCATCACATCGCCGCTCTCCATCAGCAGGACCTGCCCTACGGCGCCATGCATGGAGCGGGCCAGATCGGCATGGATCCTGAGCTGACGGTACTCGCCGTGAACGGGGATGAAATATTTGGGCTTTACCAGGTTCATCACCAGCTTGAGTTCTTCCTGGCTGGCGTGTCCGCTCACGTGTACCGGCGGCGTGGAACCGTCCTCATAGATCACGTTCGCCTCGCGCCGGAACAGGTGATCGATCATGCGGTAGATGCCTTTTTCATTCCCCGGAATAATGCGCGAGGAGAGCACCACGGTATCGCCGCGTTCGATCCTGGCATGCTTGTGGTTGTCCACCGCCGCGCGCGACAGCGCGGACATGGGCTCGCCCTGCGTGCCACTGATCAGCACGCATACCTGCGCCGGCAAATACTCCTTGATCTGTCCGGGATGGATCAGAACGCCTTCCGGAATCTCCAGGTAGCCGAGGTCAAGCGCAATCTCTGCTGCTTCCGAAATAGACCTCCCCACCAGCGCCACCTTGCGCCGGTACTCGCGCGCCATCTCAATCGCCACTTTGATGCGATGGATGGAAGAAGAAAAGCAGGAGATAAACAGCCGGCCTTCAGCGCGGGCAAAGATCTCATCAAAGCGTCCGGTGACTGCTCGCTCGCTGGGCGTGTAGCCGCGACGCTCTGCGTTGGTGGAATCCTGCAGCAGCGCCAGCACGTTCTGCTCTTTGCCGTATTCGGCAAACGTGTGCAGGTCAAACAGGCGATTGTCCGTCGGCGTGGGATCAACCTTGAAATCGCCGGTATGGATCACCACTCCCAAGGGCGTGTGAATCGCCAGGGCCACGCAATCCACCAGACTATGCGTCACCTGAATGGGATTAATGGTGAACGGACCAAGGTTGAAGCGTGTTCCCGCGCGGATCTCTCGCAGGTCGGCGTCTTCCAGCAGTTCGTGTTCGTCAAGCTTGTTCTCGACCAGCGCCAGAGTGAATTCTGTGCCGAAGACCGGCACATTCAATTCATTGAGCACCCAGGGCAGAGCGCCAATGTGGTCTTCATGACCATGGGTCAATACGATTCCGCGAACTTTCTCGCGGTTCTGCACCAGATAAGTGATGTCTGGAACAACAATATCGACGCCCAGCAGCTCGGACTCCGGGAACATGAGTCCCGCGTCAATCACGATGATGTCATCGCCCCAGCGTACGGCCATGCAGTTCATGCCGAACTCGCCCAGGCCGCCCAGGGGCACCAAATGAAGCTTTCCTGCAGGCATATCCCAATCAGATGCTATCAGAGAAACGGCGCAAATTCGTGTCTCGTTGAGGCGGAACGGCTGGCTTCTTTGCGGAATTCAGGTAATTAACGTAAGTGAATTACTCTGCCACAGCATCCATGACGGTAGGCGAAGGAGATTCTTTCCCCAGTGCGCCTTCCCAGCGCGCGACAACCGCGCTGGCCAGGCAGTTGCCAATCACGTTAATTGAGGTGCGGGCCATGTCCATGAGCTGGTCCACTCCAAAAATCGCGTAGATCGGCCAGGTGGGCAGATGAAAGGAGTCCGCCGTGGCCAGCATAATCACAAAAGCCGCGCGAGGTACCCCGGCTACGCCTTTGCTGGTGAGCATCAGAGTCAGGACCATCATGAGCTGTTCGCCAAAGCTCATATGAATGCCTGCGGCCTGCGCAACAAAAACGGAAGCCAGTGAAAGATAAAGCGTACTGCCATCCAGGTTAAAGCTGTAGCCGGTTGGAATAATGAAAGCCACCATCTGCCGCGGGACGCCGAAGGCTTCCATGTTTTCCATGGCTCGTGGCAGCGCAGCTTCTGAGCTGGCGGTAGCAAACGCGATTGAGGCCGGCTCAGCGATGGCTTTGAACAGCCGTCGCAAATCAAGGCGCGCAATCAGAGCCACAGGCACCAGAACGCAGCCAACAAAGACTACCAACGCTGCATACAGCGTGAGCACCAGCTTGATGAGGTTCCACATCACATCAAAGCCCATGGTGCTGACCGTGTACGCAATGGCGCCGCCTACACCGATGGGCGCAAACAGCATCACGATGTTGGTGAACTTGAACATGGTCTCAGAAAAAGCTTCAAAGAACTCCAGCAGGGTGCGACGTCGTTTTTCTCCCAGCTGCGCCAGGGCAATGCCAAAAATGATGCTGAAAACCACCACCTGCAGAACCTGGTTTTCCGCCACTGATTTGGCGATGTTTTCCGGAAACACATGCAGAATCAGGTCAGCCGCAGTTTGCTTCTGGACGTTGGCCGCTGTTGGCGTGTTCGCAGGCTGGCGAACCCCGACTCCGGCGCGCGATAAGTTGATGGCGCCGAGTCCAATAAACAACGCGATTGTCGTGACCAGTTCAAAATAGATGAGGGCTTTGATGCCCATGCGCCCGACCTGCTTCAGGTTGGAATGGCCGGCGATTCCAACCACCAGGGTTGCGAAAATCAAGGGCGCAATGATGGTACGGATCAGGCGCAGGAAAATCGCGCCCAATATCTGAAGGTTCTTTGCCAGGGTAGGGATGTCATGGCCGACCTCTGCGCCCAGAAGAATCCCCACCATGATCCATGTTGTCAGGGAGCGCCGCACCCACGCATAAGCGCAAAAGGCGGCAATCGCGATCCAGCGCGTGGTGGCCAGGACCTCTGGATTGATGGCAGCGCCAGTGTAGTGATTGATTGCCCAGAGCACGCAGGCAATTCCGGCAAGCGCCAGAAAGGCGATCAAAGCCCGGCCCTGATTTGCGGATTTTGCTTTCATCGCAGCAGGTCCTCCAACTCAATCGAGCTCTGGGTCTTTTCATCGCGATATTTCACGATGACCGGCGTGTACAGTGACAATCCCCAGTCGGCTGCTTTGCCCTTGGTCACCGCACGCGAACCGGGCACTACCACCGCGTTTTCCGGGATGACCACGGGCTTATCAGCGGTGGATCGATAGACCTGCTCACGAACAATGTCATAGACCGGCGTTGCGCGGGTGAGTATGGTTCCGGCACCCAGGACAGCTCCTGTCCGCACCTGAGTTCCTTCATATACGCCGCAGTTGCCGCCCACCAGAACGTCATCTTCAATAATGACGGGCGAAGCGTTTACCGGTTCCAGCACGCCGCCAATTTGCGCGGCGGCGCTGATGTGTACGCGCTTACCCACCTGCGCGCACGATCCCACCAAAGCGTGGGAATCAATCAGCGTGCCCTGGTCCACATACGCGCCCACGTTTACATACATGGGCGGCATACAGATCACTCCGGGCGCAAGATATGCGCCCTGCCGCACTGATGAGCCGCCCGGAACCACGCGCACATTATCTTTCGTCTCAAAGCGCCGGGCAGGGAAGGTGCTCTTGTCGATGAAGGAAAGCGGCCCGGCTCCGCTCATTTCCTGCAACTCACCCAGGCGGAAGCCAAGCAGGATGCCCTTCTTCACCCAGGCATTCACGCGCCATTCGCCGTCACGTTTTTCCGCTGCACGAATGCTGCCGGCGGTCAGGGCATCGCGAAAAGCAGCAAAGGTCTGCCGCGCTGAGGCGGCATCGTCGCCGGTAAGCGATCCGGCAGCATAGAAATTCTCAATATCAACCTGGAGATTGGCCATGGAAAGCCGGAGTATACCTGTGGTTGCGCGCGCGAGCAAAGCCTCTCCGCATTCATTGGGCATCCAGCAGCAAAGCTGGATGCTGCATCTGATACTGAGATGGCCGGCTTTGATGCCCTGCTGGGAACAACCGTAATTGTGGTGGCCCATCCCGATGATGAGGTAATCGGGTTCGGAGCGCTGATACAACAGATGCGCAGGCCCGTGGTGATCTTTGCCACGGACGGCGCGCCTCATGATCCATATTTCTGGAAAGAGTACGGCTCACGCGAGGCATATGCCGAGGTTCGCCGGCAGGAAGCCCGGGCGGCGCTCGCAATAGCCGGGGCCGAGCCCGTATTTCTCTCTGATCGAGTCGCAGGCGGGATTGCTGATCAGGAACTTTTCCGCCGGCTGCCCCAGGCGGCTGAGGCGTGTTCCAAGGTCGTTGATGAAATACGCCCGCAGGCGCTTCTCACGCTTTCTTATGAAGGAGGCCATCCGGACCATGATTCTGCCTGTTTTTTGTCAGTCGTAATTGGCCGCCAGATGGGGATTCCAGTGTGGGAGGCCCCGCTCTACCATCGCGATCCGGATGGCAAGGGGGCCGTGCAGAAATTTCATTGGCCTTCCGGCGAGGAGGTGGAACTAAAGGTGGACTCAGAGGCGATGGGCAAGAAAGTGGAGATGTTCCATACCTATAAGTCGCAGAAGCTGGTGCTCGATGGGTTTCGTCCTGAGGTAGAGAAATTTCGTCCTGTCGCGAACTACGACTTCACCAAGCGTCCCATGCCGTGGAAGCTCAATTACGAGTTGTGGCAATGGAAGATGAGTGGAGACGAAGTGGCAAGTGAGTTCAGGAAGTATCAGGATGCTGAGCGGAATCTGGTAAATGAGTAATTTGGTAATTGGGTAATTGGAATTCTTGCCTCGGCTCAATTACCAAATTACAAGATTACTCAATTACCAAATTTAAGTATGGGCAATCAATTGAAAATTCTGTACGTGGCCTATCCGCTGCTGACCGTCTCTGAAACCAGCGCTGGCGGGGCCGAGCAGGTGTTGTGGACACTCGAACGCGAAATGACTGGTCGTGGAGTAGCGACGACCGTTGCTGCATCTGCGGGATCGCGCGTCTCGGGCGAACTCTTCAGCACAGGAGAGCCCTGCTCCAGCACGGATGACTTCCAACGCCGCAACCGTGAACATCAGAAAGCAATTATCGAACTGGTCCGCCAGAGGACGCGCGAAGGCCGCCCATTCGATCTGGTGCACGACATGTCGGGAAGTTTCTGGACGCGGGCCGCAGAAATTGAAGTTCCTGTGCTGGCCACATTGCATCTGCCGCGGCATTTTTATCAAGCAACGCAGCTTGAAAATGTTCCCGAAAATGTCAGCTTTAATTGTGTCTCCGAGTCCCAGGCGCGCAGTTTCTCAGATATCAAGCAACTGGCTGGAGTGGTACCCAACGGAATTGCTCTGGACCGCTTCCTGCCCGGTCACGGTGAGCGCAACGGCCTGCTCTGGCTGGGACGCATCTGCGAAGAAAAAGGCCCCCATCTGGCGCTCGATATCGCCGCACAGGCGAACCTCCCAATTGTGATTGCAGGCCAGGTCTATCCTTTCTCTTATCACCAGCAATTTTTTGCTCGAGAGATCGAGCCGCGCCTGCGCACAAATTCGAATGTCACATGGATCGATTGCCCTTCAGACGAACTCAAACGCAAGCTCCTGCGGGAATCGGCAGCCTTGCTCATCACCAGCCAGGTGGATGAAACCAGTTCATTGGTAGCCATGGAAGCCGCTGCCAGCGGAAATCCGGTTATTGCGTTCCGCAGAGGCGCGCTGCCGGAAGTAGTGAAAGATGGCGTGACCGGCTTTGTTGTTGGAAATATCGATGAAGCAGTGAAAGCGCTCCAACATCTTCAGCGCATCTCATGCGAGGACTGTGCGCGTTATGCACGGACGCACTTCAGCAGCGCAAAAATGGCAGACGATTACCAGCGACTTTATAGCCTGCTCATGCAACGCGAAGAACTGCTGAAAGCGGCTTAACGGCTGCGCTGCCTTACTGCTCTGATATTGACGGAATATTTCCGTCCGGATCTTTGAACCATGCCACCTTTGCGCCTCCAGGCGCAGTCCATATACCGAGCGCGTCCTCCCCGGTCGCTCTTCTATTTGTCTCCTTTCATCTCATC
>DATEJX010000103.1:0-9766 GCA_035277785.1 Candidatus Angelobacter sp.
GCAAGCTGAGTGGGGACGACCATCCACACAGCAACGTAGAACCAGCCCTTCTCTTCACCCTCGCCGCGCGTGGAACGGCGGGCACGCGGAGTGAAGTCCAGCACGGTAGCCAGAACAATGGCGCCGGCCAGCACGTAGTACACATTGCGGTACATGCTGTTGATGGGATACAGCCCGGTAAAGAAGTTGTAGACGAGCCCGATGAGATTAATGGTGAACGGAACCAGCAGGTCGATCCAGGCCGTGGTGTAGCAGATCACGCGATACCAGAGGTTTGGCTTTTCCTCGCCATAATGGGTGATGTACGGCTTTGGCTCGGCTCCGGGCAGCCTTCCGGCGAGACCGCGCCAGGCGCAAATCGCGGTCACAATCGCCAGCCAGATCCAGTGGCGGCGGTCCGGTCCATGAGCATAAAGGTCGGCTTCGAGATGGCCGGGCAGAATCCAGAATGCCCAAATCCAGATGGGAACGTGCAACACCCGGTAATAGTTCTTGTTTCTCTCGCGCTCAACGACTTTCTTCATTCCCTTACGGTCGCTCCTGGACAGGTTTTTGGATGAGATCAACGGATATTGTAAATGCTTTGAGAACAGCTCCAAGCAGGCAGCAGCTTCTGACGCAGCATCAGTCGTGCGGCACCGGCGCAGCATGGGTTGCCACTATCAGTTCTCTCACGGCTTCCACCACCAGTTCCGGCTGATCAAGATGAATCCAGTGCCGGCTTTTGTCGGCAATGATGTGCCGTCCGCGGATGGAATGCGCCGCGATTGCAGCGTGTTCATCGAGCCTCACCTGCGGCTGGTGCCCTCCGGAAAGTACGGTCACGGGAATCTGCGCTGGGAATGAGCGGCCTCCTAGCTCGGCGGCGCATGTGGGGAGAGCCTTCAGATATTGAGCCATCGTCCAGAAAAATGTAGGGGTGCTCCAGCGCGCACGAATCACGCGGACGGACTCGGGAGGAAGCTTGAGCAGTTCGCGCAAAATTCGTCCGACTGTTTCGGTCGCTCGCGGACCAAATAGCGCGAGCACGCTCTTGGGCGTGGTTGAGTTGCCGCGTTGCAGCATCCAGAGACAGAATCGCACCACTCCCAATGAAGCCAGAACTCCGCCAGCTCGCGAAAACCAGATGCCACCGCGAAGGTTCCAGCGCTGCGCCGAGGTCGGCGAAACCCACTCCTCAGGCGTAAGAGGGTCCACTAGCACCAGGCCTGCAATCTCTTCCGGGTAACGATTGGCGTAAGCACGGGTGATGTAGCCGGCGAAGCTGTGTCCCACCAGCACGTAAGGTACGGGCACTTGCATGGCTGCCAACATGGCGTGCAGATCATCTGCCATGCGCGCCAGAGTGCAGTTGCGGTTTTTGGAGATGCTCCAGCCGAAGCCGGCCCGGTCGTAGCTGTAAGTAGTGGCGAAGGTGGCGAGCTCAGCCTGCAACGGGCTCCAGTTGATGGATGAAGCTGCAATTCCCGACTCCAGCACAACATGTGGAGCACCGTGCCCAAGGGTGCATACATGCATTTCCGCTCCCGGAATGCTCACCATTTTTCCAGAAGGCGGAAACTTCCTTCTATCAATGCGCGTGCAGATGAGTTGCAAGGCCACCTGCACCGCAAGCAGAATCACGATCGCGACTGTAAACCACCAAAGCAAGAGGCGCAGCACCTTTCTGAAGATTACATCTTCATCATAAGGGCACTGCGCCTGTGTTCAGCAAGCGACATTGCACGACAAACTTACTGCGGCGGAGCCTCCTTGGTCGGATCATTCACCCCCGTAGTCGGCTGCGCCGGCAACGGTGGAGGCGTAAGGAACGTTGGCGGATCGATAAAGTCAAAGAACTCCGTCATATCGTCTGCGGCTGCATCGCGCGCCGTGAGAGGAGTCAGGCCGAAGCGGGTTTCAATCAGCTTCAGGATGGACGTCAGTTCACGATTTGTGTGCGACACAAAATGCGGCTTGACCCATGGTGAGATCACGACCAGCGGCACACGGAATCCGCTGAGCGTGAAGTCGCCGGGCAGATCGCCAGGCTGTAACGCGGGCGGGGTTGCATCCGGGGCGACGACAGTGAACGGAGGGACGTGATCGTACAATCCTCCGCCTTCATCGAAGCCAAGGATGAACACCGAGTCGTGCCACGCCGGACTCGCCATGAGAGCATCAATGATGCTTTTTACAAATGCTGAGCCCGTCTGAATGTTGTTGTCCGGGTGCTCATCAAGCCCGCTCTTACCGGAAGCCGAGTCAATGAATACCACAGAGGCAAGGTCCTGGTCCGCTGTGGGGCTGGCAAGGATGTTGAGCAAGTTCTGCATCCTTGATGTCTTGCTCTGAATTGCCGGATTGGACCAATCCTGAAAATTAAACAGGAAGATCCCATCCGTGTAGTAGTAAGCCCATTTCACTCCGGCGTTCTGCATGCTGGAGAAGATGGTTGGGCAAGTCCACGGTGCGTGCCCTGCCGGATCAGGACGGATTCTGCCCTGCGAAGTTGCACAGAACATGTAAGAGCGGTTGGGGAAGGTATTCGACAGCAGCGAAGAGTGGAAAGCGTCGCTGGTGGCAAATTGCGTCGCTAATTCGTAGTAGTAGGGCAGGTCAGTCTGATCGTAGAAGCCGAATGCGCGCAAGCCGTCAGGATCAAAGTTGTGCGTGACTGAGTGCGTGGTCAGCGCGAATTGATCCATTTTGAACGTGCCGTCCGACTGCTGGTGGACATCAAAGTGGCTTTCGTTCCACGCGGGCGTCAGATTTTCCGTACGCACTGTGGGCTCATGGAACGGATGCGCCAGGGCCCCGGAGATCAGCGGCATAAGCCGGTTGGGATCGTAGCCGGAGTTGATCTGATACCCCGGGACTTTCTGGCTGGCGTACGCCTGAAGCTGTCCAAAGTAACTGTCAAAGCTGCGATTCTCCTGCAGCATGAAGATGATGTGCTTGATGGTGCCAAGTCCCGATCCCGTGCTCACCGTGACTGTGGTTGATGCGGTAGTTGTATGGCCGCCGGAGTCGGTGGCTGTAATGGTGTAAGTGGTGGCCTGGGACGGCGACACAACCTGATTTCCAGCCGGAGCGGCCACAGTCCCAACACCATTGTCAATGCTTAACGTGCTTGCACCGCGAGAATTCCAACTCAGCGTCGCTTGCTGTCCCGGAGTGATATTGGCCGGACTCGCTGTCAGGGTGACAGAAAGCGGAGCGTTCACAGTTGCCTGCGCAGTCGCCACGGCGGCGCCGTTCGTAGCGGTGATGGTATAAGTTGTGGTCGCGGCGGGAGAGACAGTCAGACTTCCGCTTGGCCCATTCACGCCGTTAATTCCCTGGTCGATGCTTAATGTGGTGCCACTCGCGATGTTGGTATTCCAACTCAGCGTGGCCGACTGGCCCGGGCCAATCGTGGCCGGAGTGACGGTGAGGCTCACATTAAGAATGTTTACTGTCGCTGTTGCCTTCGCCGTTGCGCCGCCGGCTCCCGTTGCAGTCGCCGTGTAAGTGGCATTCGCCGTTGGAATAATTTGCGCTGAGCCTGAAAGGTCAACTGATGTCTGATCATCGCCCAGAATGGAAGGAGTGATGGCCACTGAAGTTGCATTCGCGCTCTGCCAACTAATGGTCGCTGCCTGTCCTGACGCAACCACCGCAGGCGTTATGCTCAGCGAAATTGTCGGCGTCGACCCAGCGGCTGCCACCGTGACCGTAACCGTGGTTGTGGTGCTCAGGCCATTTGCATCCACTGCGGTCGCCGTGTAGGTGGTCGTCTGGCTGGGAGAGACCTGGGCTGATCCCGTCATGGGATAAGTTTGCCCAGCAGGCAGGACCGACGGCGAAATGGAAAACGTATTGGCCTTTGTGACCTGCCAACTAATGGTTGCCGCTTGCCCCTGCACGATATTGGCGGGCTGCACGTTAATCGCGATCACTGCCTGCGGCGTAGGGTTCCCACCGCCTCCACCGCCACCGCCATTGTTAATACTGCCGCATCCAGCGAAAGCGATGCACATTAAAACAAGGAAGACCAGGTTTACCGGAAGGATTTTCGATCTGAGTGGACCCATGGCGCTCATTCTCACTTAGGGAACTGTGACGTGAGATGAAGCAGCAGCAGCTTGGGTTGTAGGTAGCTGCTGGCCTAAGTAGAAGATGTTGTTAAAACAAAAGCAGAGCTTTCGGCGGTTTTGTTAAGGAGTTGTTAAAAATCCACCCATTTATTTCCCTGCTGTCAGCGGCGGGTTTTTCTCGATGCCGTCAATCACCTGGGCCAGCTTTGTGGGTGAAGCCCATGAACTCACCCGAACCCATCCTTGTCTCTGGTTTCCGATAATGAGCGCCGACTGATGCCGCTGCATATCAACATATAACCCCAAGGACTTAAGCAGCGTCTCAATATCATCTTTCTGCCCGCTGACCAGTGTCCACCCTTGCCCGATGTGGAATTTCTCTCCCCAGGCTTTCATTTTCTGTGGAGTGTCACGCTTTGGATCCACGCTCACGGAGACGAACACCACATCCTTTCCCATGCGGTCACCCAGTTCTTTGGCCAGGCGGGACAAACGCTCTTCCGTCAGAGGGCAGAACGCCGTGCAGGAAGTAAAAAAGCTGGTGACCACAGCAACGCGGTTTTCGATGACGTCACCGTTAAAGCGTACCTTCTCTCCCGACTGGTTTACGACCGTCAGGTCCGGAACCGCCAACTGGACCTTGGTGACTGGAGCGTTGGAGACACTATCCTGCGCTGACAGAGGCGCGAGCAGGCAGAGAATGCCTAGGACAATAAGGAACTTGGGTTTCATATTCCGTCGTCTGAGTGCTGCTGAAGTAGCGCCATGATCCCACAGCCCACAACGGAATTGGAAGCACAAACAATGCCTACAACCATTAAACTTTCCAATTTTGCTGGCGGACAAAAACTTTTCGCGTGTCCTTGAACGCGCAGAAATAAGGATGAGCCGGACACAAATTAAAAGCGCAGGCCGGCTCACGAAAAATCAACGAAAAATGTACGGGTGTTGAACTTTATTTAATTGTCGCTGCACCGGCGTTTGCACAGAGGCCATCATGGTCGCTGCTGTCCCCGGAGACTCCAATTGCACCAATGATTTTTCCTTGTGATAGCAGTGGAACGCCCCCTTCCACCGGCACAGCTCCTTCCAGAGCCATCACGCGCAGTCCCGCTCCGCCGGAAGCCAGAGCGTCCTGCAACGCCTTGGTAGGACGTTTGTAGAGAGCCGCCGACCGCGCCTTGTTGATGGAGACCTGTGCGCTGCCGATCTGCGTGTTGTCCATTTTTTCGTAATAGATCAGGGTGCCATTTGGGTCTACCACGGCCACCGCCATGGTCCAATGATTTTTCACGGCCTCAGCCAGTGCAGCGGCAGCAGCCTTCTTGGCGGCTTCAACACTGACGGGCGGTCCATAAGGATTGGGCAACATTTGCGCCTCCGGTATAAGGGAAATCATGAACAGCAACAACATCAGCTTGACTGCAAGTCGTGCCATGGCGGGTCTCCTTTTTATGATTGCCTGCTGCATCTGCTACTTCGACCTTGATTGGGAGACCGCGCACGAAAGCGTCACAATTGCGCCAGCCACGCTGATGCCGATGGAGTCTAAGTGGTCAATCGTTTAGCAGTCAAGTTAATGAGGTCTGTTGCCGCGAAGGAACCTCCCTTGTTAGTTCACCTCGATCCTCAGGAAATCAGAGCTGCACGTTACAATTCTTACTGCCATGGAGCCTGTCTCACACTTCTTCTATTCAGATCGATTAAAGCTGCAGTTCTGGGATTACGGACAGGAAGGCAAGCCCGCTCTCGTGCTGGTGCACGGCGGGCTGGACCACGCGCGGAGCTGGGACTGGGTTGCGCAATCACTGTGCCAGCACTACCACGTTTACGCTCTCGATCTGCGTGGACACGGCAACAGCGCCTGGGCTCCCGGCGCAATGTACACCGTGGCGGAGCATGTGCTTGATCTATCAGCGCTGCTCGATATCATCCATGAATTCCCAATTCGCCTGGTGGGACATTCGCTGGGGGGTGTGATCGTGTTGCACTATTCCGGCGTCTATCCTGACCGCGTGAGGAAAGCGGTCTCTATTGAAGGCATCGGCTTCCCATCCACACACCGCGTTCACGGTCCCGCCAGCCAGCGGCTGCGCGCCTGGATAGAAAATGTTCGCGACCTGGAGAAGCGCAAACAGCATCCGTATCCCAGCCTTGAAGCAGCGATAGGCCGCATGAAGCAGGCCAATCCGCACCTGTCCGATGAAGTCGCCCGGCATCTCACGCTGCACGGCACCAACTGGGACCCAGACGGCTCACTGGTGTGGAAGTTTGATAACTACGTCCGCGCGATTCCGCCGCTGGGCCATCACATGGATGATGTCGCCGAACTGTACGGCCAGATCACCTCGCCCACACTGATTTTCTGGGGACTGGAGAGCTTTGCGCCGGTGCCGGATAACGATCCCCGTGTGAACGCAATTCGGAACCACGAGCTGGTCAAAGTTCCCAAAGCCGGACATTGGGTGCACCATGATCAGCTGGAGTTGTTTCTAAGCGAAACAGCCACTTTTCTTAAATAGATAGGTTTTGCGGCAACTGGTTGCTGAATGCTGAAACGCATCAGCGCACCTGCTTGGTTTTATAACTGCTTAATTGTCAATTGATTACAATTACAGCTACAACCGCAGGGAGCTATTATATCGCATTACGATTAAAAATTCTAATATTTTCCGATTGACACATGTACTAACGTCATACATACTATCGTCCATAAGTACATGTCCTAAGACAGACACCAAAGTCAGCTGGACACAACTTCCCCCAAAAGCAAACGGATGATGCCCCTGCCGGGGCGCCCAGATTTGGAGGGAACGTGAAAGTTAAGTTAATAGCAGTCACAGTGGTTCTTCTTGGACTGATCGTAGCCGGGTGCGGAGGTGGTGGAAACAATTCAACGAATAACCGGCCAAATCCCACACCTACTCCAGCTCCAACATCTTCACCAACGCCTTCACCTAGTCCTACACCGACGCCGGCTCCTGCTTCGCTTACGGCGTTGCAGGTTACTCCGGGAACCATGTCAATCGGTGCGGGAGCCACGCAGCAGTTCACAGCCACAGGCGTGTTTTCTGATAACAGCAAAAAGGATATGACCGCGTCAGTGCAATGGAGTTCCTCTGCTGCGGCGATTGCATCAATCGATGCCTCCGGACTGGCCCATGCTGTGGACAGCGGCACTGTAATGATCACGGCGACATCCGGCGCCATTCAGGGCACAGCAAGCTTGAGTATTACCGTTGCGGTGGTAAATCTTAACGCTATCGCAATTTCGCCCGCCGCTTCTTCAATCCCGGTAAATACCTCACAGCAGTTCACCGCCACGGGCACCTATAGCGACGGGACCAGCCGCGATCTGACCGCGCTGGTGACCTGGGCATCATCGGCAAACGGCGTTGCCACCATTGACGTAAACGGTATGGCTGCCGGCGTGGCTGCGGGAACAGTAAATATTTCCGCAACCCTGGGAGCGGTTACCAGCTCCACCACACTGACCGTTAATGCTCCTGCAATCGCCTCCATTGCGGTGACGCCAGTGGGATTGACTCTGGGCATCGGAATTCACCAGCAATACACGGCTACCGCAATCTACACCGACGGTTCTTCACAGGACTTGAGCAGCGCGGTAACCTGGAGTTCGTCTGCCCAGTCCGTGGCGACCGTGGACAACACCGGCCTCGCCACTACTGTGGCTGCTGGTACGACGACCATCACGGCCACCGTAGGAGCATTCAGTGACACAAGCACGTTGACTGTGGTTGCGGCAAACCTGATCTCCATCCAGGTCACGCCCGCAAATCCATCCATCGCGCTGGGGACTAACGTGCAGTTGACCGCCACTGGTTCTTTTGATGACGGCAGCACGCAACAGCTCACGAATGTCACGTGGTCGTCATCTGACGTCAATATTGCATCCATCAATTCTTCCGGCCTGGCCACGAGCACAGGAACCGGCAGTGTGACCATCAGTGCAACTTCCGGCACGGTGAGTGGCACCGTCTCTCTCAGCGTAACTGCGGCCACACTGCAGTCAATCGCGGTGACGCCAGCCAACTCAAGCATGAGCATCGGAACAACCCGCCAATTTACGGCGACAGGAACGTTCAGCGACAGCAGCACGCAGGACATCACAGGCAGCGTGCTGTGGGGCTCCTCGAATCCGGCCGCGGCTACCATCAATAACCAGGGGCTTGCCACTAGCGCGGCCACCGGAGTTACGGTGATCAGCGCGACTGTCGGCTCGGTTGTGGGAAACACGAACCTGAATGTCTCTAACGCCAAGCTGGTCAGCATCACCATCAGCCCCAGCAATCCGCGAATTGAGCAGGGTACCTTGCTGAAGTTCACGGCCAGCGGCACGTTCAGTGACAATAGCGTTGCCACAAACCTGAGCGGATTGAGCTGGAAGTCGTCGAAACCGAGCATCGCTTCCATGCGCAGCTCTGGCCTGGCATTCGGCAAGAAGCTGGGAAGCGTAACCATCACGGCCAGTTCGTCCGGGGTCAGTGCCACGACCACGCTGACGGTCAGCAATGGCACTCTCACGTCGATTGCCATTACTCCGGCGAATCCTTCAGTAGCCGTGAACAGCACGCAGCAGTTCACTGCAACCGGAACGTTCAGCGACAACAGCACGCAGGACGTAACCTTCAACACTCACTGGAGTTCGTCTGTCTCGAGCGTGGCAACCATCGCGAACGGCCCGAACGGCGCCGGACTGGCGACGATCACCGCCGCGGGTTCGACCGTGATCGGCGGGAACTCTGGCGGGATAACGGCACAGACCACCGTGACGGCGAAGTAAAGCAAAAGTCGGTACGATTCATTCGGGCAGAAGTTGTGATCACGGTCACTGCTTCTGCCCTTCCTTGTTTGCGCGGGCTTCTCTCCCTCATTTAACCTAGCAGGTTTGCCCAAAACTCCATGGCCGACCTTACAAACAAGATCATCAGCAAGATTGACCCCACCTCTGCTCGTTTTGAAAAGAACATGCGCAGCATGGCTGAGCTTGTCTCTGCCATCCGCAAGGAAGAAGAAGAAATCAGCCAGGGCGGCGGCGCCAAGGCTATCGACTCACAGCATTCCAAGAGCCGGTTGACCGCCCGCGAGCGCATCAACCTGCTCGTTGATCGCGATACGCGATTCTTCGAACTTGGGCTCTACGCCGCCTTCGAGATGTACGAAGAGTGGGGCGGCGCGCCTGCTGCGGGAGTGGTCACCGGTCTCGGTCGTATTCATGGCCGGCTGTTCATGCTCATCGTGAACGACGCCACAGTCAAAGCGGGAGCCTTCTTCCCTATGACGGCGAAAAAGGTGATCCGGGCACAAAACATCGCCATTGAGAACCACATTCCCACGATTTACTTGGTCGATTCTGCAGGCGTGTTTCTTCCTTTGCAGGAAGATGTCTTTCCGGACACCGACGACTTTGGCCGAGTGTTCCGCAACAACGCTGTGATGTCCGCCATGGGCATTCCTCAGATTACGGCCATCATGGGCATGTGCGTGGCTGGCGGTGCGTACCTACCGGTGATGTGCGACACCATATTAATGACCGAGGGCAGCGGGCTTTTCCTTGCCGGGCCGGCGCTGGTACAGGCTGCCATCGGCGCCAAATATTCAGCCGAAGAGCTGGGCGGAGCCAAGATGCACGCCCAGATCGCAGGCACCATTGATTACCGCGAACCCAACGACCATATCTGCCTGGA
>DATEJX010000104.1:0-23275 GCA_035277785.1 Candidatus Angelobacter sp.
TCTGAATTAATGAAGAATCTGGAATACCTTACCAGCAACATCGGTGCGCGCCTGACGGGTTCGAAGCAGATGCAGGAGGCAAGTGGCTGGACACTGCAGCGATTCAAGGACTACGGCATCGCTGCCCATCTCGAGACCACACAGATTCCACACGCCTACAATCGAGGCCTCGATTCAGCTGAGATCACCAGCCCGGTGCTGCATCACGTTCCAATTCATGCTCTCGGGTGGAGCAAACCCACGTCTGGAGAAGTGTCAGGAACAGTCACGGTATTGAAAATTGAAAAGCCAGAAGACATTGACAACTACAAAGGCAAACTACGAGGCGCCATCATTTTGATGAGCAAGCCGGCCGAAATTCCAACGAACGAAGCGGATAACGCTTACGATGCCGTGATTCCTCCTGCTCACGGCGTGGGTAACCCCGGAGCCTCTCGATTCCGCGCCATGTTTGCGGCCTTTCGTTCTCTCGCGCAGGAAGCTCCTGCGGTGGTTCTGATTGACAGCGGAAAGACTGACGATCTCTTCAACATGGGCAGCTTCAGCAGATATCAGCCTTCACAGGTGCCACTCGCATTCATTACGCATGAGGATTACAGCCTGATTTACCGGCTGGCTCAGTCCGGACCGGTCAGCATGAAAGTTAATCTTACTGGGACTCTCAGCTCAGGGCCCGTTCCCGCAGCGATCACGGTGGCAGAAATTCGCGGCACGCAGTTCCCTGACGAGCGAGTAATCATTGGCGGACACCTCGACTCCTGGGACCTTGGCCAGGGCGCTCTCGATAACGGCACCGGATCCATGGCGGTTCTGGAGGCGGCGCGGACGCTCAAAGCTCTTGGCTGGAAACCGAAACGCACCATAACCTTCGTTCTCTTCACCGGAGAAGAACAGGGCGGAGTAGGCGCTGACCTTTTCATGAAGAACCATGCGGCGGAGATTCCCAAAATGGATGCTGCCCTGGTCCATGACACAGGTACAGGCAAGGTATTCAGCATTGCGCTGGAAGACTTGTACGGGACCGCCCCGCTCATGCAAGAAATTTACGAACCCTTGCGCGAGGTATTCGATCTCAGAGCGCTCAGCACGCGCTATTTTGGATCGTCTGACCATGTAGCGTTTCTGCGCGCCGGTGTGCCCGCTTATTTTTGCATCCAGGAGCCGGCGCACTATCGAGAAGCACACCACAGCCAAACTGATACTTTTGATAAGGTCATCCCAGATCAAATCAACGAAGGCGCAGCACTGCTTGCAGCCTGGGCATGGAATGTCTCAGAGATGCCGCAAGCATTACCGCATCATGAAGCAAAGGGAACGGAATAATCCAGGTGTGACGGATCAGCTCTGAAGGGGATGAATTACTGGGGGCTGGAATGCTGATTCCTGAACGGCTAAAGCTGTTAGATCGACTGGACGGGGATGGCAGTGACGTCGTCCACGAGACCAACTTCCTTCTGCACAAAAGGCTCGGCATATTTGACGCCTGCTAATAGCCCGTAAAAGCTGGCCATTGATTCCAGGCGGCTGCGGATCTCTTTTTCGGCAGGGAAGAGCCCGCTGCCTGCATTCTGATCTACATATTGTGATGTGTATGCCATGAGTGCCCGAAAGCGCGTTTCAAATTGGTCAGTGATATCGACCACAAAGGATGGCCGAACGTCATAGTACAAACTTGCATAAATGATTTTGAAAGGCCGGTGCGGGGCGAGTTGAGAAATTCCTTCTGTACCGGTGTCGCGAGACCCGGGAGTATTGCCCAGCTTCTTCAGTCCAGCCAAAAAAGCTGCCTCATAGCCAAGCACTGAGGTGGTGTAGTGGTCAGGATGCCGACCCTGCCAGTAAGGAAGAATCAGCACACGAGGACGCTCCTCTCGGATGACTCGCGCGACTTTGATGCGATTCTCCCACGTGTTCTCCACCCGGCCATCGGGGATATCGAGGGCGTGACGAAAGCTGACTCTTAAGAGACGTGCGGCGTCCTGGGCTTCACGGGCGCGGTCCTCTGAGGTTCCGCGCGTGCCCATTTCTCCCTGAGTTAGATCGAGAATACCGGTGCGGTAGCCACGCTCGGCCATTTTGAGGAGGGTTCCGCCGCAGGTCTGTTCCACATCATCGCGATGGGCCGCCAGGGCCAGCACATCCAGGCCGGGTGTGCTCAATCGGCTTCTCCTTCCATCACGACCTTCTCGCGCACGATCAGCCGGTGTCCGGCCATTTCTTTTATATGGGGCAGCACCCGCTCGACGTGTTCTTCCTTGTCGATAAATACCAGGACCAGGGGGAGCTTGCCTCCAGCATCAACCAGCGTTGAAGTTTTGACCCGGCCGTGACCGGTAAACCCTGCAACGGCGTGAAGTACAGTTGCGCCGGCGATTTCGGATTCACGCAGATACTTGAGCATCTCAAGGTGCAGCGGCCGGCGCTGCCACTGGTCGGCTTCATTGAGATAGATTGTCACTTGCACTGCGCTCGGCGGATCAGCCATGGAGAAGCGCGTCCCTTTCGCTCACCGCGATTTTACACTCATGGTGGTCGGCATCAAATGCCGCGTGCCAGAATCATGCCCCCCAGCACCGCTCCCAGGCAGAGGAGATTATTAGCGAGGAAATTCGCGGCAAACAATCCCCAATTGCCCTGCTCAAAATATGCCATCGTCTCAAAAGCGTAACTTGAAAATGTGGTGTACGAACCGCAGAATCCTATCGCAATCAACCAGCGCCACAGCGGATTTGCGAATACGCGCTCTGTTGTCCAGATGAGGAAAAATCCGAGTATGAAACTGCCTGTGATGTTGATGAATAAGGTTCCGTACGGAAAGGCAGCGTCACTGAAACGCGTGATGATTTTACTGAGAAGATATCGCAGGTTCGCGCCGGCAATGGCGCCAAGCGAGATCCAGGCATACGATCGCCACTCAATCAGAGTTCGCATCTGATGACTCCAAAGATTTCATTGTAGGAGTCATCAGCCGTTGGGCGGTTAAAGGCGAACTCCATCACCTGACTGAAATATTATCCCAGTTGCCTGAATTTCTCCGCAACAGGTTCCTGGTAAACACTCGTGCCCGGCGTGTTTGTTCCGTCAAGGTCCCTCATTTATTCTTCTTTTTGCACCCGTACCACGGCGTGCTGATAAAGAAATGCCTGTTTTCGCGGCCATCGATATTGGCTCTAACTCCGTTCGGCTGAGCATTGCTGAGTTGCGGCGAGGCCGGGTGGTAACGCTGCATCAGGACCGGGTAGTCACACGGCTCGGAGAAGGCGTATTCAAGGACGGCAATCTCGATCCCCGTGCCATGGCGAGAACGCTGAAAGTGCTGCGTGGTTTCCACCGAACTGTCCAGAGCTATGCCGTAGAGAGAACGCGCGTGGTGGCCACGAGTGCCCTGCGTGACAGTAATAACGGCAGCATCTTTGCCGACTGGGTAAAGTCAACAACAGGCTGGAACCTGGAAATCATTTCCGGGTATGAAGAAGGGCGGTTGATCCATCTCGGCGTCCTCGCCAGCATGCGCGAGCCTCCCACCAAACTGCTTCTGATCGACCTCGGCGGAGGAAGCTGCGAACTCACGTTATCTGAGAAAGGCCACGTCAAAGAGATAATCTCGTTGCCTTTGGGCGCGGTGCGGCTTACCCAGGAATTCATTCAACATGATCCGCCGGCCAAGGACGAATTGAGAAGGATGGAGCACTATATCGACGAGGAAGCAGCACGAATTCCAGATAAGCTGGTGAAGGCTGGAGTGACACAGGTGATTGCCACATCCGGGACAGCCGCTGCGCTCGCTGGCGCATCGCAGGCGCTGAAGTTGAGCCGAAATCAAGTTTCTGGAACCGCAGTTGCGAAGCTGCTGAAGAAATTGGGCAAGATGACGGAGCGCCACCGCGGAGCAATCAAGGGTATTAATTCAAAGCGGGCCGAAATCATCATTGCCGGCGTTGCGGTGTACTGCCAGTTGATGGCTCACTGCTCAGTTCGAAATTTCCGCTATTCACCGCTTGGACTGCGCGATGGGTTGTTGGCGCAAATGGCTGCCGAATACGACCGGCATACGCGTCCTCATCAACAATTGGAATCCGACCGGCAGGACGTTCTAAAGAGCATCAGCCAGCGATATCACGTGGACACCGCGAATGCGGAACACGTACGCAAGCTCGCGCTGGAACTCTTTGATCAATTGCGATCTGTTCACGGGCTGGATAAAGCTTACAGGGAGTGGATTGGGACAGCGGCTTTGCTGTATGAGGTGGGCGCGTTCATCAATCCAGCGGGCCGCCATCGGCATACATACTATGTCATTTCTCGATCAGAACTCTTTGGTTACACACCTTTACAGCGCAAGGTAATTGCCACCATCGCCCGCTACCAGGGGAATTCCCGGCCGCAGTTCCGTGACCGGCTGATCAAAATTCTTCCTGCTCATCTCCGTGCAGACGTGATCAAGGCAACAGCTATTCTCCGTTTAGGCAGGGCGCTCAATCAGGGAAGAAGGAGCGCCGTGCATGGGATTCGAGCTTCTTCCCGGAATGGCCGAATGTTTGTGACGCTCAAGTCAGGACGCGGCGTTGTGGACCTGGAACTGTGGGCCGCGGGGAAAGAAGTAAGCTATTTTCGCGAAGTCTTTGGCCGCGAACTGGGTTTTAAGGTCGCCTGAATGGTACGGGCAATCTTGGGTGTGATGAGCCACTCCAGGACTCCATTACGGCCATCCAAATCTACTTTGGCCACGGATCCTTTCTTCAATTCTATGTGCGCTGTGCCAGACGCAGAAGACACGGTCTTGCTGAGGAATTCGCTCTCATTGGGGTTATGGCCCACCACCATAACCGCTTCATATTTCCTATAGCGCGAGAGCATCTCCCTGAACTTCGCGTAGTCGCTTTCTGGCCGAAGCGCGTCTTCCATGCGGATGGCAGTTTCATGGGCCAATTCATTGGCGACGAGGGTGGCAGTTTGCAGAGAACGCTTCAGCGGACTGCTTAAAACGTGTTCCACCTGCACGTCAATCGAGGCGAGCAGACGTCCCACGTATCGTGCCTGCAGAATCCCTTCCTGATCCAGCGGGCGCCGCTCGTCTTTCTTAGTGTTGGCTGTCTTTTTGCCGGCAGATGCATGGCGCAGGAAATAAATGATCATGAGCTTTTAACCAGGGACTTTTTGCGTCTCGCGCCCACCATTCTATGCGAGGGCTGCACAGGATCAGGAATATCGGCAGCTGTTGCCGCGCCTTCAGCGAGGGCGATCAGAAAATCTTGAGCGGAAAAAGTCTTATCCGCGCGGCGGTGAGGCGAGCGGAAATAATCCCCGTTGCGGTCGAGAAAACGCACCTTGGCATTGTCCGCCAGATATGCGGCAAGGATCTCATCCTTCAGCCGTTGTTTTAGAGCCGGATGACGCACTGGGCAGAGCACCTCCACGCGTTCATAAAGGTTTCGCGGCATCCAGTCCGCGCTGGAGATATAAATTTCTTCGTCACCGCCATTCTCAAAATAGAAGATGCGGCTGTGCTCCAGGAATCTGCCTACAATACTCCGTACTATGATGTTCTCACTGATTCCCGGCAGGCCAGGGCGGAGGGAGCACATCCCGCGAACGATCAATTCGATCTTGACTCCGGCCTGGGAAGCTCTGTAAAGAGCTTGGATAAGAGCTTTGTCAAGCAAAGCATTCATCTTGGCCACAATCCGGGCCGGCCGCCCTGCCCGAGCGTGTTCTGTTTCACGCTGAACGTGGGCCAGAAGATTGGCTGCAAGATTGACTGGTGAAATGGCAAGCGGTTCATAGCTGGAGGATTCAGAATAGGCTGTCAGGTAGTTGAAAACCGAGTGCACCGCAGCGGTGATGGCCGGCGATGCGGTCAAGAGACTGATGTCGGTGTAAAAACGCGACGTAGTGGGATTGTAATTTCCAGTGCCTATATGCGCATAGCGGCGCGTAACTCCGTCTGGATCATGACGCACCAGGAGTGACAGTTTGCAATGAGTCTTTAGCCCCACCAAGCCGTGATACACCTGCACGCCTTCATCTTCCATGGTACGCGCCCACTGGATGTTTGAGGCTTCATCGAACCGCGCCTTCAGTTCCAGCACGGCAATCACTTCTTTTTCTTCCGCCGCAGCCATGATCAGCGCATTCATAATGGGAGAATCCCTGCTGGTGCGATAGATGGTCTGCTTGGCGGATATCACATCCGGGTCTTCGGCCGCCGTTTTAATGAAGTCAACAACCGCATCAAACGAATCGTAGGGATGGTGCAGCAGGATGTCGCGTTTGCGCAATTCGGCAAAGATGTTGCTGCTGCTGGCAGGCAACCTGAGTTCACGCGCGACAAAGCTTTTGAATTTCAGTTCCGGCCGTTGAGCCAGCTCGTAAAAATTGAACAAACGCGAGAGGTTCACCGGCCCTTGTGTGTAAAAGACCTGCCAATCTTCAAGTTCAAAGGTCTGCTGCAATCGTCGGGCGATCTCCGTGTGCACGTCAGCGTCAATTTCCAGGCGTACTGCATCGCCTTTGCGTCGCCTGTGCAGTTCAGTCCGCACAGATTCAAGCAGGTTGCGGGCCTCTTCCTCTTCCAGGTACAGATTGCTGTTGCGGGTAACGCGGAAGGAAGCCGCGGAAACAATGTCATAGCCGCGGTACATTCTTGCGGCGTGATGAATCAGCAGATCGGCAAGAAAGATGTAGTGAATGCCTGATTTGGATGGGAGCCGGACCAGTCGCGGGAGTACACGAGGTACAGTAATTACACCCATGTAGGTTCCAGTCGCGCGCCGTCTTCGTTTGAGAAGCAGGCCAATGCAGAGAGCTTTATTGAGGACCCGCGGAAAGGGATGTGCTGGATCGACGGTAACCGGCGTGAGCAGAGGGTCCACCTCTTTTTCACAGTAGTCGTCAATAAAAGATTCCTGTTCGGGATCAAGGTCTTCAAGCCCAAGAACGTGGATGTTCTCTCGAGCCAGCGCGGGCAGAAATTTGTTATTCCAGGTGTCGTACTGAGCGTCTGCTAGTTCATGAGTTTCTCTTGCAATCAGTTCTCGTTCCTGCTGAGCACTTAAAGCGTCAGGCCCAGAGTCGATAAAACCTTCCTCAATACGCTGCAACAGGCCAGCCACCCGGACCTCAAAAAATTCATCGAGGTTGCTGGCTGTGATAGCGAGAAACTTGACCCTTTCCAGGAGAGGATTGCGCTCGTCATTGGCTTCTTCAAAGACGCGATGATTGAAAGCCAGCCAGGAGGCTTCTCGGTTGATGTACAGAGCTGGATCGTCGACAGAACGGCTCATGATAGGGTCAACCTGCGGATGCTAGCAGTGAAATGTGAAAGCAAGATTAAAAGTGTTGCTTAGAACGCATCCACACTCAATTCTATCTCTTTATCGAATTCAGAGCCGCAATGGCTGCTAAACTGTTGAGAATAAGCTACTTGTGACGAGTGGGCAGGTCAGCCGTTAGCGGCTTCCACAAGGTCGGCATTTTCAAGGGCATAGAGGTCGTCGAGAGGAGCACCATGCCGGCGGCGTATGTGCTCCAGGAGATTTGAAGGGGCGTGGCGCAGGAATAATCGATGGCGATTGGCAGCGAGAAAATTACTGCTCAGCATGACCGTCTGCAGCCCCGCCCGATCAAAGGTAATGAGAGCAGCCAGATCCAGGATTACGTCCTGACGGTGCGAACGGGTCAGGAGCTGAAACAGGTAATCTGAAGCTTCGCCTTGCAAGAGGCTTCCGCGACAGAAAAATACGAATTTTCCTTCCTGCCGTTTTACTTCCACACTCAATTGCATAACGCTCTCCGTAGGCGGTGGGTCCGCCAGGGTGCTTCTGCTTATTGAGACGTAAAGGCCGGGTAGGATGAAGATGAATATCCGTTGAATTTGCGTTCAGCAGTTCTGTTCTGTGCAACTGCTTAAGTTGCGCAGAGATGCGGCCCATTCGAATCATTCAACGGGCAGAACCTGTCGAGTCGTGCCGGGTAGCAAGCTGATTTTTAGCTCTGGGCGTGATGGCGCACATCTGCGCCCCGCACCCAAAAGATCACATCTTCCGCAATGTTGGTGGCGTGATCAGCCACTCGCTCCAGGTTGCGCGCGATGATAAGAGTATCCAGTGCGTCGCGGTGCGTTTCAACGCGGTGCGTCATGGCGAAATCCGCAGCTTCAAAGATTTCGCGGTTCATGTTGTCCACAAGATCGTCCCGTTCCAGAACAGAACGCGCAAGGTCAGCGTCCGCTGTGAGAAAAGCATTCAAGGCATCCCGCACCATGTTGATGCTGAGCAACGCCATTCGCGGCAGATCGATGTTCAAGTCGGCCCGGGGATGTGAAACCATGTCCATCACCCGTTCAGCGATGTTTACGGCCTGGTCACCCACTCTCTCCAGGTCAGAGTTGATCTTGATGCAGGCGATAATGAAGCGCAAATCCACTGCCATGGGCTGCTGCATGGCCAGCAAGTCGACAGAGAGCTCATCCACCTCGCGTTCCAGGGCGTTGATGCCGGCCTCATCACGAAGGACCACTTCGCATATGCTCAAATCGCGGGTTTGGAAGCTCTGAACAGCTCGCTCCACGGCGCGTTCGGCCATGCCGCCCATAGCCAGCAGCTTCTGTTTCAGGTCATCGAGTCCCTGATGGAACCTGGTTCTCGTCATCCAAATCTCCCGGTGATGTAATCTTCAGTGCGCTTGTCAGTGGGATTGGTGAACATTTTTTCCGTTTTATCGAACTCCACCAGATTGCCCATAAGAAAAAAGGCAGTGAATTCGGCCACGCGCGCAGCCTGCTGCATGTTATGGGTCACAATCACCACAGTATATTGCTGCTGGAGTTCAAAGATCAGATCTTCAATTTTTGCTGTCGAAATGGGGTCGAGAGCCGACGCAGGTTCATCCATCAGCAGGACATCCGGTTCAACGGCGAGAGCGCGCGCGATGCAGAGGCGCTGTTGCTGGCCGCCGGAAAGACTGGCCCCTGATTTTTTTTTCATTTCATCTTTTACTTCATCCCACAGCGCTGCGTGGCGGAGCGATCTTTCCACTATGGCGTCGAGTTCGCGGCGGTTATGAAAGCCGTTGAGCTTCAGCCCCGCGGCCACATTGTCATAAATCGACATAGTGGGGAAGGGATTCGGCTTTTGAAAAACCATGCCGACGCGTCTTCTCACTGTGACAGGTGATACGCCTTTGCCGTAGATGTCCAGGTCGCCAACCATCACTTTACCGGAAACCCGCGTATCGGGAAGCGTTTCATGCATTCGGTTTAAGCACCGGACAAAGGTCGACTTGCCGCATCCCGAAGGCCCAATGATGGCAGTGGTGTGCTTATCGGGGATGTCTAACGCGATTTCATGCAGAGCCTGTTTGGCGCCGAACCATGCATTCAAAGCCTCGACGTGAATCTCTGTTCCCATTTAGCTGGCTCCCTTAACGGCATTGCGGCCGGCAATGTAGCGGAACACAACCACTGTAATCATGATGATTGAGATCAGAACCAGCGCTCCAGTCCACGCCTGGCGGTTGGCTTCGTCATAAGGCATGCGCGCATAAGAGAAAATCTGCAGGGGAAGAGCTGCCGTGGGCTGGTTCAGCTTTAAGTTCCAGAACTGGTTGCCCAGCGCAGTGAACATCAGTGGTGCGGTTTCCCCGGCAATGCGGGCAAACGCGAGCATGATGCTGGTGATGATTCCTGAACTTGCTGTGGGTATCACCACTGAAAGGACGGTACGCCATTGTGGAATGCCTAAACCGAAGGCAGCTTCACGAATCGATTGGGGCACCAGTAGCAGCACTTCTTCCGTGGTGCGCGCGATGGTGGGAATCATCATGATGCCGAGCGCGACCGATCCTGCGAGAAGGGAAAAGTGACCCTGCGTGACCACCACTAACGCCCATGCGGTGGTGCCAATTACGATCGATGGCACTCCGTTGAGCACATCAGCGGTGAAGCGGACGACATTGCCATAACGATTCTGCCCATATTCCGCAAGATAGACTCCTGATCCGATTCCAAGTGGCACACCGATGGCGCTGGCCACGAGCAGAATCATCAGAGAGCCGACGATCGCATTCGCCATACCGCCGCCGGTTTCTCCCATAGGAGCGGGAATCTGGCTGAGGAAGGCCCAATTCAAGTCAGCCAGCCCACGATGCACGACAGTCCAAAGGATGACGAACAATGGCACAGTCACGATGGCGGCAGCAGCCGTGATGGCGAAGAGCGCAATGCCATTGCTGAGGCGTCGATGCCAACCTATGCCGTGTGAGGAGGATCTACGCAAGGGACCTCGCAGGCATTCCGCGGGTAATGCTCCAGACTAGAAATCCCGCCAGAGCGTTCACAATAAGAGTCAAAACAAATAGGATCAGAGCCATTTCTACAATCGCGCTCAGGTGGACATTTTCCACGGCCTCAGTAAATTCGTTGGCAATAACGCTGGCCAGCGTATATCCCGGAGCAAACAGTGACTTGGAAATTTCCGGACGATTACCTATCACCATGGTCACGGCCATGGTCTCGCCGAAAGCGCGTCCCAGGCCCAGAATGGTGGCTCCAAATATCCCTGGCCTTGCATTGCGGAGGACTGCCATCCGCAGCATCTCCCATTTGGTGGCTCCCAGTGCCAGGGCTGCTTCGCGCTGCTGCCGCGGCACGGCTGTAATAACTTCGCGCGTAATGGACGCGATAATCGGCAGAATCATGATGGCCAGAATCACTCCTGCCGCAAGCATTCCGATGCCGTACTTCGGACCGCTGAACAGCCCAGTCCAACCCAAAGTCTTCTCCAGGAATGGCTCTACATCGCTTCTCAGAAAGGGAGCCAGCACAAAGATGCCCCATAACCCATAAATCACACTCGGAATTGCAGCCAGAAGTTCCACTAACAGTGAGAGAACCGGGCGAATCTGCCGCGGGCAGATTTCCGTTAGAAAGAGAGCTGTACCCACGGAAAGAGGCACCGCGATCAGAAGAGCAAGAAAGGAAGACACCAAAGTGCCATAAATCGCCGGAAGAGCTCCAAAATCATCGGAGACCGGGTCCCAGATTGTCTTGGTTAAGAATTTGAACCCGAATTTACTTATAGAGAGGTGCGACTGCAAAACGAGCTCAACGAAGATCAGGGCGACAATTGCAAGGAGAGCTACCGCGCATGCAATGACCATGGTACGAAAAGCCCGGTCAGCGACAATGCTCTCTTTGAAGGTAATGCGTCTCCTGGGTTGCAACTCCAGCTTGCCGGTGCTGATGGGCTCGGCTGGCGTGGCCGGAGCAGGCCGGCCGACGGTCAGGAACTTGCCTAGATCTCGTGCGCTTGAGTCTGCCCGCATGCGTGAACCCTACCAGAGGAATGTTAAAGGTTTGTTAAAAGCAGCGCCGGCCATACATTGCCGGCGCTGCGGAAGAATGAGGCAGGAATCGATTGTGCAAGATGCAGCCTAATCAGTCGATAGACTTGCGCCCTGATTCTGCCGGCAAGAGCTACAACTCAGCTCTTGCCCGAGACCTTGATTTCCTTAATCCGGGCTTTTACCTTGGCCGCCACGTTCTTTGGCAAAGGCGCATAATCCAGCGAAGCGGTCATTCCCTGACCTTGATCCACCATCCAGTTCAGGAATGCGACCATAGCTTTCTGTTTGCCCGAATCCTGCCACTCCTCTGGAATCAGCAGCCAGGTAAAGCTGCAAATGGGATATGCACTTGGTCCCGGAGCATTGGTGATGGAGACACGGAAATCGTCCGGCATCTCCTTTACGGAAGCGGCCGCCGCGGTTGTTGATTCCAGGCTTGCCTTGACGAATTTTCCGGCAGCATTCCTGACTGTGCCGTAGGACATTTTGTTGGATAAGGCATAAATCAGTTCGACATAGCCAATGCCGCCCTCAGTCTGTTTCACCAGCCCAGCGACGCCCTCATTTCCTTTGCCGCCGAGTCCGACCGGCCAGTTGACAGAGGTTCCTTTCTTGACCTTCTCTGCCCACTCAGGACTGACTTTGGAGAGGTAGTCGGTAAATATATAGGTGGTGCCGCTGCCATCAGAGCGATGCACCACGACGATATCGGTATTCGGGAACTTCACGCCCGGGTTATCTTTGGCCAGCTTGGGATCGTTCCATTTCGTGATCTTGCCAAGATAAATATCTGCCAACACATCGGGCGCAAATTTCAATTCGGTGTTGACACCCGGGATGTTGTAGGTGGGCACCACTGCGCCCAGCACCGTGGGAATATGGAACACTTTGAACGGAGTTTCTGAAAGCTGCTGGTCCGTCATGGGACCGTCGCTGGCGCCAAAGTCCACGGTGCGGGACTTTAATTGCTGAATCCCGCCTCCGCTGCCGATGGCCTGATAGTTGACCTGTATATCAGGGTGTTGCTTGTGAAATTCGCTGAACCACTTGGAATAAATTGGATTTGGGAACGTTGCTCCGGCGCCCGTCAGATTCTGGGCGGATGCACTGCCGAAACACAAAGCCAAAAGTCCTACCAGCAATTTGATCCGCATCTTGTCTCCTCACATTTGTGAACTCGATGCTGCGCTTTATAGAAGAGCTTTGTTACAAACTGGTTAAAAGCTGGTGAATAGCAGGCTAAAACAGTGCTGATGAAGTTCAGAATTGGAGGTAGTTGAAGGAGCTCAGAGTTTCGGCAGGGTGAAGAAGAAGGTAGATCCGTGACCCACGGTGCTCTCTACGCGGACAACGCCTCCGTGGTTCAGAACAATATGTTTAACAATTGCAAGGCCCAGTCCGGTGCCGCCTGTCTCGCGAGAACGAGCTTTGTCCACGCGGTAGAACCTTTCGAAGATTCGCGGCAGGTGCTCAGAAGCGATGCCTGGCCCGAAGTCGCGGACAGAAAACTCAACCGTATTGGGCTGGTCCGTCGCGCCGATCACAACCTGCTTTCCGCTGGCAGCATAGCGCAGCGCATTGCTGATGAGGTTGGCGAAAACCTGATGGATCGCGTACACGTCAGCATTGACTTGCACATCAGGCACGGCTGCCAGTTGCAGCTCAACATCCGCACTACGAGCATTTTCTTGCATGGAAGAAACAGCTTCCTGCACCAGTTCCTGCGCGGAGTGCGCACGCAAATCAAGCTTGTCCTCTCCTGATTCCACCTTGGCCAGCACCAGCAGATCTTCAGTCAATCGGCTCATGCGCTCCGCATTGCGGCGGATCACCTGGAGAAAGTCTTTTCCGTTTCCAGCAGCAATGTCATCGGACTCCAGAAGGGTCTCGGCATAGCCGCGGATGGAAGTCAGCGGAGTCCGTAATTCATGTGAGACATTGGCAATGAAGTCACGTCGAGTCTTCTCCACGCGTTCAATTTCTGAGATGTCGTGCAACACGCTTACGACGCCGCCATCAGGAAGGGGCTCGGCCGTTAGAGAGAACGACCGGCGGCCTTCGAGTGAAGGAACGATTGAGTTTTCGCGGCGTCGCGAACTGAGGGCGGTGCGCAGCGTGGAAAGGAAATCAGGATGCCTGATTAGTTCAGTCACTGGGGAGCCAATGGTCGCCGGCCTGCGCACAATTCCATTGATAGCATGGTTTGCCCAGAGCACCTTCATGTCAGGCGAGACGGCGATCACGCCGTCCGTCATGCTGTTCAACAGTGCCTCGAGTTGCGCGCGGCTCTCACGCAAGGCGGCAAAATTCTGCTCCAGCTTCCGCGCCGTTCGATCGAGAGCCAGCGCCACCTGGGCGATTTCATCGGCTCCACTTTCCGCAATCCGAGCCGAGAGATTACCGGCGGAAATCTGCTCCGCAAAGCGCAAAATGCGGCGGAGACGCGCAGAAATCATCTGGGCCGCTGACAGCGCCAGCAGCAAAGCAAAAAAGAGTGCGAGCAATGAGGAGCGCAAAATGGTGCGACGGATTGCCGCCACATGGCTCCGTATGGTGGAAAGCGGGAAAGCCAGCCGCGCTACTTTATCGCCACTGGGCACCGCCACGTACAGAAATTCAATTCCCACTGTATGGCTGAGCCGGGTGGAAGCGCCCACATTGCCGGTCAAGGCTGCGGCAATTTCCGGGCGCGTGGCGTGGTTCTCCATGGTTTCAGGATCAGCTTTGGAGTCAGCCAGAACTTTGCCGTCATGCGCGATGATGGTGGCCCGGGTTTCAGTGATCCGCGCCTGTTCCTCTGCAATCTGCTGGAGCGTATGGTTGTGATCGTTCTGGATCAGCAGAGCAAAGGTTTCAACCTCCTGAACAAGCGAATGCTGGAGATTGCTGCGGAGTGAGGCTTCCCATGTGCTGCGGATCCCGATATCCAGTATGACTGTTGCTACCGCAATTACGGCCGCGAATGCCGCCAGCAGCTTCAGGAAGATGCGGTTTCTCACTTAGGCGCCTCAAACTTGTACCCGGCTCCACGCACAGTCTTCAGGTAGCGCGGATTTTCGGGATCCTGCTCGATCTTTTCCCGAAGCCTGCGGATATAGACATCTACGGAGCGCGGAGTCACGAATGCCATATCCCGCCATACACCGTCCAGCACCTGGTCTCGGGTAAAAACACGGCCTGGATGGGAGGCCAGAAAGTGCAGAAGGCGAAATTCTGTTGCCGTAGTGTCCACCAGCGTGCCGCGGACCTTGAGCGTAACCGCGTCACTGTCGAGTTCGAAATCCGGTGTAGTAATGTTTGTGGTTACGGGCGTCTCAAAGCGGCGCAATACGGCGCGCACACGGGCCAGCAACTCGCGTGTACTGAACGGTTTGCTGATGTAATCGTCCGCTCCCAGGTCCAGTCCACGCACACGGTCAGACTCTGCTGTTTTGGCGGTCAAGAAGATGATAGGAGCCTTGGCCAGGTCGCGGCTTTCCCGGATTTGGCGGCATACCTCAAAGCCATTGCTGCCGGGCACCATGATATCCAGCAAAAACAACGCGGGCGGGTGTTGCCGCGCCAAAGGAAGTACTTGTGCTCCGGCCGTGGCTATCTCCACCGCAAAGCCTGCCTGATGCAGGTGATGACGGACCAAGTTTGCAATATCGGACTCATCTTCAAGGACAATAATGGTCTGTTTCACAGGTTATCCATCCCGTAGGAAGAATGATTCTACCCTTATGAGTGCTGCCGTTTAGAGTATTCAGATTGCTGAGCTCCACTTGCGCTGCTACCATGATCAGGTGATCTCATCCAGAGCTTTCTTCACCAAGAGTTTACTCGCCCTTGTGCTGGCGTTGGGTCTGTCGTGCTTTGCTTCCGGACCGGATCCGGCGGCCAGTTTACCGGCTATTCCCACCACGGTCGATTCCATCACCACCACCGAACTGCGGGCGCATCTTGAATTTCTATCGTCGACTGAGTTGGGCGGCCGTTACACGCTGTCTCCCAATTTTGCTATTGCGGCACGATATCTTGCGTCGGAGCTCGAAAGTTACGGCTTCCACGGGGCAGCAGCCGATGGCAGTTTTTTGCAAAAATTTGAAGTGGTGACTTCAAGGCCAGACGCGGCCCATATGTCGCTGGAGCTGAATATTGAAGGAAAGCGCCAGAGCTCTGCTTTCGGACAGGACTTTTTTACTTCCCCCAACGCAGGTAACGGAGCAGCACAGGGAGAACTCGTCTACGTCGGCAGCGGCATATCAGCTCCTGAGCTAAAGCGTGACGACTACGCAGGTAAAGACGTCAAAGACAAGATCGTAATTCTGGTTTCAGGCGCGACCGGCGGAGTTGATATCTCAAATCTCAAGGACAACGAGCATGGGGCAGGCGCCGCCCAAGCCCATGGTGCTGCAGGCATGCTCATTATTCCTCCACAGCGTTTCCTGAACTTTATGAAAGACCGCAATCTGATGCAGAGATTTGCGGGGCGCGAAAGCGTGAGTCTGGCTGAGGAGCATACGGGGAACTTGCCCGGGGTAACTCTTGGTCCTGATCTGGCAGAAAAGGTACTGGCTGCTTTCGGTTTGACTCTCAAACAGGCTTACGAAGCAGCTGGCAGCAATGCTGCAAAATGCCGCCAGTGCTCGGCGAAATTCTATGTGGCCGTGCAGCAGAATCAAAAAGTTACTCAAAACGTTGCAGGAGTCCTTGAAGGCATGGATCCTCAACTCAAGAATGAATACGTCACCTTCAGCGCGCATTATGACCATTTGAAGACCGGCCCGAACGGCGAGATTTATCACGGCGCTGACGATGATGGCTCAGGAACTTCAGCGGTACTGGCAATCGCCAAGGCCATGTCCATGAATCGGCCCAAGCGCTCCGTTCTGGTCATTTTCCATGCGGGCGAGGAATTGGGGCTGCTCGGCTCGGAATATAACGCAGACCATGCTCCCGTGGTGCCTTTGGACAAAATGGTGGTAGACCTTAACATCGACATGATTGGGCGCTCCAAGCCGGCGGGAGACAAGAATCCTGCTGACGAACACCTGACAGACGCAAACTCCGTGTACCTGGTGGGTTCCAACCGGATCAGCAAAGAGCTGGACCAGATCAGCGAAGAAACCAACCAGCAGTTCCAGAAACTGCGGCTGGATTACTACTACAACGATCCATCCAACCCGGAGCGAATTTACTATCGTTCCGACCATTGGAATTACGCCAAGCACGGCATTCCAATCATCTTCTATTTCAGCGGAACGCACGTTGACTATCACCAGCCAACGGACACCATCGACAAAATCGATTTCAACAAAATGAAGGAAGTGACGCGGCTTGTGTTTGAAACCGGATGGAGGATCGCCAACCTGGACCACCGCTTGACGAAAAATTAGCCCTTGGGAGCTTTGCCCCTGGTCGAAACTCCGCGTTCTTGCATGTAGCCGTCAATCACAAGGTTCAGGCGCTCAAAAAATGAGCTGGATGCGCCCCCAGTTGGGCATGAAACACCCGGTTGCGTGAGTGGCTCCTGAAGCATGAGAGTATCCCTGGGCTCTGGTTCCGGAGCCAGTTGGGATGAGTCGCAGGCATGGGATGGATCCTGCATGTAAAACCAGAGCACACGTCTCAGCTGGTCCGCTGCGGTTTTGAGTTCAATCAAATTATCACAGGCGGGAGCTGCGATTAGCGCGGAGTGGCTGCGCCGGCTCCCATCCTCCTCTGCCAGTTCGCGATAGAGTTCGGTCTGCAGATCATGCAGTTCACGGGTGAGTTTTTTCACCAAAGTCAGAATACGTTCGGCCTTGTCGGCTGGTTGCCGCCAGGCTGGGATTTTAGTGGTATTGGTGACGACGAGTGGGGTCTTCATTTTTTGGAGAAGCAGTTGGAATCAACAGCGAATGTACAAGATAGATGTTCTCAGCGGGAAAGGTAAGAGTGAAATTGAAGTGTCACCAGAAAAGCTAATACCCGGCGAGGAGACGATCTTGCCAGAAGCTATGTCATTCTGCGGGCCAGCACGAGGGTAATATCGTCCGGCTGCTCCACTGCGCCGATCCAGTCTTTCACAGCGGCCACGGCCTGCGCGCTAATGCGATCAAGAGACAAATGGCGGTTTGCCACAATCGCTTCGATCAGGCGCTCTTCACCGAATTCCCCGAATTCATTTTCCGGCTCGGTCATCCCGTCACTAAACGAGATGAAAATGTCATCGGGATGAATTTCGACCGTCTCCTCCTGGTATTCCATGTTGTCGAAGAGCCCAACCACCATGCCGCCCGCCTCAAGGCGGCGAACCGACCCATTCTTGCCAAGCAGGATGGGGGCAAGATGCCCGGCATTGGAATAGGTGAGGCGGCGAGTATCTCCATCATAAAAGCCCAAAAACAGGGTCGCATACTTCTCTGGTTGAGTACTGCGGAACAGATGGCGATTAAGAAGCCATAACATGTGAGCCGGCGAGGGCGGAGCAGAATGAGTGCTGATGGTGCTGGCCCTGCCCGTGGTACCGTAGCCTGAAGCGGCTTCCAGGGAAACCGCCTGCTCCTGCTCATAAGCACGTACGGCGGAGTGAATCGTAGCCATTAAGAGCGCCGCGGAAATCCCTTTTCCGCTTATATCACCCACGGCGATCCCCATCTGGTCAGGGCCGTAGGTCAGGAAATCATAGTAATCGCCGCTCACAATGCGGGCAGGATGGCAGATGCCGTGTACCTCCAGCGTCTGTGTACCGCTGACGTTGCGTGGAAATAGCTGTTCCTGCACTTCGTGTGCAATCTCCAATTCACTCTGCAGGCGCTCTTTTTCCTTCTGTTCTGCAATCAGTCGCTGAAGAGATTCCGTCATGGAATTGAATGCAGTTTGCAGCGAGGCAAGCTGATCACGCTCCCGCACCTGGATGCGATGTTCAAAATCGCCGCGGTTCACGTGCTGCGTGGCGCGGTAAAGATTGGCAACCGAATAGGTAATGGTCCGTGTAAGCCTGATTCCAATCAGGAGGGCAATGAGAATTACAACTGCAAAAGCCCCGGCGACCACTACCAGAAAGGTGCCAATTAAGCCTGTCCACAACTCCATTGAATCCGTGAGGTAGGAGTAGATTGTGGAAAGCCGTGTGGTACCGGCCAGAAAGGCGCCCATTTTTGTGCCAGTGGACCATTCGATGGTCTGGATCAGGCCGCCAAAAGTGAGTTCTTTGTCCCATGCTCCTTGCGGCCGTGGAGCTGTGCCCGCACTTAATCGGCCGGAATCAGAACCCGGCTGAGACGATTGCTTGTTGCGGATTGTGGTCTTTTTCCCGTCTTGTTCAATCTGGACATCAGGCTCAAGAATGGTCAGCGAGCCCAGCGGTGAAGCAATGCGGGCGAGGAAATTGCGGTCCAATGGCACGTCTGAAAAGACCAGTTCAGCACCGTTTGCCGTCTGGATCCTGGTAGCAGCACGCAGCTTGAGATGGCCCTGGTCCTGGGTGAGCCCGCCGAAATCGTTCTTGAACCATGAGGGCGCCTTGTCTGCCGGCAGAAGAGTTACCGTGCGGCCCGGGAAGAGGCGGTCCGCGGCCATGATCTGTTCAGGTGTGCTGCCCCGCTTCGCAATCTGCTCAGCTGCGGCAGAATTGGCTGCCTGGAGCCGTTGCGTATACTGCCTGATCTCAGAAACCGTGAAGAATGTGGCCAGCTGCTCCAGCATGAGATAGCCGCCGCCAAGGGCCATTGCCATGGCCAGAGTCACAGGAACTCCGCCTATAAAAAGGTAAGTGACGATCAGGCGGTTGCGAACGCTCCACATCACATGGCGGCGGAACCAGCTTAGCGAGAGAAAGAGAAACAGAACGGCAACGACGAAAGTGATAAAGCCGGTCCATCCGCTCAGGGGAGAAGCCATCTGGGGCAGGTGAGCCAGGCGAAAGACGCGCTCCAGAACCAGTAGAAGGAGGTCGGCGCTGGCCAGATACAAGGTAAACCGCGCCAGGCGCGTGCGCGGTACCATGCCCCACGATGCGAGCCTTCGCGAGATATTCGACCATTTGAGCAAGCTCTTGTGATTATATCCGCAAGAGCGGCCAGCGAAGACAGAGAGCAGCGAAACGAATGTTTAGATCAGAGGCGGCTCAGCAGGGCCTGGTGGTACTCGTCTCCGTGGGTCAAACCCAGCGCGCCCGCGGCCGACCTAAGCCTGTGATATGCGCCTAGCGAGTCGATGCCGAAGACGTTGCGCAGGCCAGGCAAACTGGCTGAAGCGTCCATCCGGAAGATGATCCACAGCTGGAGTTTGGCCAGCGCCAGCAGGGAATAAAGCCTGAACTCCGTAGCTGCCTGCACCAGTTCCTGTGCCAGTAGTGTGCTCTGCTCAGATTTACGCAGCCGTGCAGCCTCTCCGGAGAACTCCATGTTGCCCCACTCAATCAGCACCAGAGAATTATGGGACATGCGGAGCAGGTACTCGCGCATCAGGTGGATCCGCTTGCGCTGCCAGGAGCGAAACTCCTGAGGCGAGAGATGCAGACGGAAATTCACTTCGTGCGCCGGATTGAGCAGTGATTCAAGTTCCTCAAATTCCGCGGGCCGAAGGTAAGGGGTTACGTCGTCAATGGTGCGTCGCGGAAACCGTCCCAGAAACTGCAGGGCCGTATATCCGGCAAACACCAGCATTGCGCCTACCACAGCTATCGTGATGAGATCGAAAATCATCGTTTCAGAATTTTCTTTACAGTGCTGCTGTACTGCCTGACTTCCGCAAGCATTTCTTCAGGTGTCAAGGCTGGGGGTGGGCCTTGCAGCGGGTGATTTGGCTCTGGCGAAAGAAACGTCAGCAACCAGACCACCACGGCAAGAGTGTAAGCGATAGGAGGGGCTATTCGTACAACATAATCTAATTTCGTTCCGAATTCGGAACGCAGCAGGAAAACCACCAGGAAACCGGCCGCAGAAATGCCAAAACCAAGCGCTATTCCAAACGGTCTTTGCTTCCACCGCATGTGGAAGAACTGGACCAGGGCGAAGAACAGGAAAAGGATTCCAATCTGCAGGAAACGGACCGCCAGCTCCATAAAAATGATGACTGTAAAGGCCCTGCTCGCCTGCGCCGGCGGCTTGAGCAGCGAGCGTATGACCGCGGTGCAGACCATAACCACACCGATTGCGGGAAAGAGAAATCGAAACCAGGGTATGTGATAAAAACCGGCGAAAACGGACTTAAAGATCTCCAGGAGGGCGAGAAAGGCGAGCACTACATACAGCGCCTCAATTATCCAAAAGGCACGCAGATACACGTATTCATTGTTTCTAACCGCAACGGTGGTTACGGTTCCAATGACCGAGAGCGAAATAGCTGCAAAAAACGCCGGGAACTGCTTAGCAAAGCCATACACGGCCATGTACACGAGCAGGCAGAGCTGCAGGATTGTGGCTGCAAGTGCGAGTGCCAGTTCCGCGATTTTCATTGAAGGCGAGTGGCCAGCTTATACCAGACACTCGCTTCAGGCAATCAGCACGCGTTTACCTAATAGAAACCTTTGGAATCGGCACAGGAACGGGCATGTCTGAGGTTGTCTGCACCGACGCGACGACTTTAGGAATCGGAACAGGAACAGGCATGTCCGGGATTGTCGGCATCGACGCAGTAACTTTGGGAATCGGAACTGGAACGGGCATGTCCGCTCTTACTTGTGCCGATGCTGCCGCCATCGACAGAACGCCGAAAATAAATGTGGTAATCGTCTTCTTCTTCATTTGTTGTCGTTTTCTCCTTCAAGTAGTCACACGGCTCCTGAGAGCCAAGAACAGCAAAAATCGTGGGCCCGAATTCAAATGTACTAGATGGTTCGGACGAGCAAAGGGAGAGGGCTGCGAGAGCGACTCAGGATCCTTCAAGAGGATTGTACTCAGATTTCTGGGGGAGCAATATTAATCTTGGGACGTCTTCGTTCATGAAACGCTCTAGCTCACTTTGATGAATTCTGTCTCGTCTTCTTCCGGAAGAGGAGGCCTGCCCGGTACAAAGTCTGAGGCAAGCTGCGCACCCGCAAGGATCATGAGGCCGGAAATGAAAGCCCAGAACATTAATGTTACAGAAATGGAAAATGGCCCGTAAACCTCAGGAAAATTCAAGCGTGGCAACGCGCTGACGTAAAGATATCTTCCCACCTCCCATAAAATCCCCATGGCAACGGCGGATGGCAGCACGCTGCGAGCGCTAACCTTACCGTGGGGCAGGATCCAGTACAGCAGGAAAAACATTCCGATGCTGCATGCGGTGGCGAGCACCTTGAGAGTGATTGCCGTCATGACCGTAAAAACTATGTTTTTATGCCCCAGCATCATGATCTCAAGCGCCCACTGGTTTCCAGCAGCCAGCACGACTGAAATCAAAGTGAGGATGCCGCAAGCAAAAGCCAGCAGCAGGGAAACAATCTGGTTACCAAGATACGAGCGGTTCTTGGCGAACCCCCAGATCTGATTAAACGCAACTTCCAGAGGCAAAAAGATACCCGTCGAAGTAATCAGCAGGATCACAACCGATGCCATCTTCACGCGACGCCGGGTCTTGACCAGATTGTCAAGGCTGCGGATTACAAAATCCTGGTTCGTGGGCAGATGGTCGCGCAGAAACTGCGAAACAACATCAAACATGACCTGGGAGTGAAAAACATTCCTGATCAGGAAGATCAAAAGCACCATGAAGGGAAAAAAGGAGAGAATTGCGTTGGCGGCTACGGAAAAAGCGAATGTATGCGCCTCAGTCTTGGTTAGATAGCGCAAGGTGTGCAAGCCACGCTTTCGCAACATCTGCCCCCATCCCTGAAGCAGGGCTTCCGCGGGCGAATGGGACAAGCGCGCTGGTTCAACAGCCGGCGAAACTGAGTTTGAGGACATTGTAAAAAACTGTTAAATCGTAGCAGAAACCACATAGCCTAAAAGCGGCCAAAACACCTGCGGCAGTAAACGAAAGTTACTTATTCAACGGACCTTTTGCGCGCCCACAGCGGATTAAGACTGAAACTTCTGCCCGCAGTAAGCCGTAAATAAAACCCTTTACAAACTCCAGAGTTCCTGAATATGATGCCTAGCCCACCCAAAAGTGCATGTCTGGGTGGGTGTTTGGGTTGATGTTTTGGTCACTGCGCAGTACAACCTTCGCGGAACAGTTAGGTCTGCAGTCATGGCTGAACGGTCTTATTGCAACCTTTTTTGTTAACGGGGAGACTGGCGGCAAAGCAGCAACCTCTTCTCTCTTCCTGACTTCCGGCAGGGGAGAATTTCACTCATTGAGGCGAAAGGAGTTAGTTTGTGAGAGAGAAGGGAACAGTTAAGTGGTTTAACGGCGCCAAAGGCTACGGCTTTATCCAGCGTTCAACCGGGGAAGACGTATTCGTCCATTTTTCCGCCATTCAGGAAAATGGATATCGTACCCTGAACGAAGGCGAAACCGTGGAGTTCGAACTCCTCAAAGGTCCCAAAGGATATCTCGCAGCCAACGTAATGCGCGGTGCAGCAAGCTAGCTTTTGCTGGCAGAAATTAAGCCCTTGCCGCATGGCAGGGGCTTTTAATGTTTGAGGTTCGGAAACAAAACCCACGTGCTGATAGAAGAATGCTTTGGTCGTCCAAGTGAATATTAGCGGAAGAGGAAGGCAAAGCTGAGCCAGGCTTTCACTAAGAGCGGTCCCGCCCACGACAAAAAAGCACGGCTTGTCACACTGATCCTCTGAGTGGCCAGTTCCATCGTTCGCAACATTTGTCCCTCCGCTCCGGAAGAGCTTGCCCTCGGGAGGACAAAATCGGCGGCACTTAACGGCAAACCGACTAGACTCATTACTTGCCTGCCCTTGAAACCCTGAGTTTGTCATGATCAGGATTTACCGGCCGCATTAAGAAATTAATAAAGCAGAATTATGGTTTTTAAGAATCGCAATGGTTGCAGGCGCAGCGAAATTCCTATTTTGCTCCCCCC
>DATEJX010000105.1:0-12902 GCA_035277785.1 Candidatus Angelobacter sp.
ACGTTCCATTCGAAATATAAATCGATTTCCGCTTCCCCGCGGCTGGTAATCGACCGTACGGATTCCAGACCCTGCACACTATTAATCGCCTGCTCAATGGGCCGGGTAACGGTGACTGACATTTGATTGATGGGCATGACGCCCGCATCCACCGCGATCACAACGCGAGGGAAATTCGTAGAAGGAAACACGGAAACAGGAATCGTAGTGGAAACATACGCTCCGGCCAGCGCCACCACCACGATAGTGAAGATCAGTGACTTCGCATTGGCAGCAAACCACTGCCTGCGTCCCCGGATGGGCTGCGCCTTCGTGGTTTTGCCTTCATCCGCCATGGCTAGTCCTTGTCGTCATCTTTAGACTTGCTCTGCGGACTAGCCTTCTCTTTGCCTTCTGCAGCCGTCGCAGGCTTCTCTACCGTCACCTTTGTCTTGTCGGGCAAACCGTAAGCCCCTTCAGTGATCACCTGTTCTCCCGGCTTCAACCCGGAAACAACCTGCGCCTCCTGCGGAGTCTGCACGCCCAGTTTCACATCGCGACTCTGCGCCGTGTTCTGGGCATCAATCACCATCACCTGGGCGCCATCGCCGCTTGCGTTCAGCAGTGCACTACTGGGGACCACCAACGCGCTGTGCACAGTCTGTGCGGTAATAGAAAGCTGGACCGCCATACCCGGCCGCAGTTGCTGATCAGGATTCGGCGCCTGCACCCAAATCTCAACTGTCGTACTGTTGGGATCGAGCGCCGGACTCACCACTGTCACTGTGCCGACCAACGGCTTTTCCAGGCCCATCGCCGCCAATGTCGCGCGATCGCCCTTCCGCAGCAGCATTGCATCGGATTGCGCCACATGCGCCTTCGCAATCACCTGGGTTGTATTCATCACAGTCAGCAGCGGCGCGGACGTAGATGCCATCTCTCCCGGATAAAGCGGCCGGTCGGTCACTACGCCGTCAATCGGGCTGTGAATGTCCGTATAACTCAGCTGCGCCTCTGACGCCAGTAACTTCCCTCTTGCAGACGTCAGTTGCCCTCCGGCGGACTTGATCGTCGCCTGCTTGCCAACCGCGTTCAGCGACTCCAGATGTTTTTTAGCGGTGTCATAGGCCGTCTTCGCCTGAGCAAGCTGCACGGCTGCCGCGTCCAGGTCTTTGCGAGGCAGTGCTCCCTGTTTGAACAAATCCTGCCGGCTCGAATACAGCTTCTGCGCTGCATCCAGCTCCTGCTTGCTGGTCTGCACTTCCAGCTCTGATTTTTGCACTTCTTCCGGCAAAGCAGCATTTACGCTGTTGTTGTAGCTGGCCTCTGCCTGCTCAAAGGCGCCTTTGTTGTCGAGCGCCGCAGCGCTCAGGTCGCGACTTTCCAGTTCTGCCAGCAACTGCCCTTGTCGCACTTTTTGCCCGCGTGTAACAAAAAATTTTTTTACGGGAGCGTTGACCTTGGGAGTAATGATGGCCTGCGCGAGTGGGAAGACGACCGCGTCCGCAGTAACGGTTTTCGAGATGTCCTCGGTTTTGGCAGCAACTGCCTGTACTGAAACTTCAGGCTCTTCGGCCTTCTCGGATTTTCCGCAACCGGCAATGAGCAAGGCTGTCGTTAGCAGGCAAACGCCCGCCCGCAGCGGATATCTACGGCAGCACTGGATCATAAGAGTTAGAGTCACATTGTACCCGTTAGGGTTTGCAGGTTGGCCAGCGCGGTACGGTAACGAACAATCCCGTCGCTATAAGCGTTTCGCGCCTGCGTCAGAGTATTCTGGGCATCCACCACTTCCAGCACCGTCGCTTCGCCGCCCTGGTAGCGCAGGTTGGTAAGGCGCAGGCTCTCCGCGGAAAGATCGGAGGATTGCTTCAGCATCTCCAGTTCGTCGCGTGCAGCAGCGGCTTCTGCGTAAAGTGTACGCATATCAGCCAGCAGTTTGCGTTGGGCCAATGATAGCTCGCGCTGTGCCTGCTTTCGTTTCAAGTCAGCCTGCACCACCTTGCTGTGCGCGGCTCCCCAGTTCCAGATGGGGATATTCAATGTCGCTGAGGCGGCATAGCCCAGATTGCGCGTTCCATCCGGAGCGTGCACCGCAAACTGCGGAGCATCAATGCCGTAGAAGTAATCCAGAGTCAGGGACGGGAAATATCCCCCGCGAGCCGATGAAAGCTCATAGCCCGCAGCCGCCAGCGCTGACGACGACGCCCTTACATCCGGACTCTTCTTCTCGGCCAGCTGCGCAAATTCGTCAAAACTCTGGAGCGGTGGCGCCATCTCAGAATCATCAACTACTGTGAAATTCTGGTTGAAGTCGGGAAACAACAACACGGCCAGGTCCAGACGTGCTTTATCCATGGCAAGCTGCGCCTCGCGCAGGTCGCGCTGGCGATCGTTAAATTGAATCTGCGCTTTGATTACGTCTGAATGCGCCACCTCGCCACCGTTCTCTAACTTGCGGCTCAGAGTCAGGAAGTTCTCCGCCTCCGTCGCCGCCAGTTGCACGCTGGCAAACTTCCGTTGCGCTGCAATGAACCCGTAATAATTCTGAACCACCGTGAGCACCAGTCCACGCGACGCAATTTCCGCCTTGGCCCTTGCCACTGCTTCCAGCGCCTTCGCTCTGCGATAGTCTGCTAATTGCGCATACCCCAGCGACTCCTCCGCAACTCCCTCGCTCAGGTACTCATGCACTGAATTGTTGGCAATAAACCGCGGTGCCTGGACGCCGGATGCCGTCGTGCCCGGATTTGCGGACTCCGCAATCCCCTCAGCCGGCTGGCTATAGATGAACTCGTTCTGGTAGTTCACCTTTGGCAAAAGCCCCGCTCGCGCCTGTACTTTGTCCTCATGTGCAACACCCTGATCCGTGAGCGCCGCCTGGAAAGGCACGCTGTTGGCTCGTGCCCGCTTCAACGCATCCTGCAAAGTCAACGTCAGCGGAGCTTGCGTTGATGCCGTGGCGGACGCCGCCTGCTGCACCTGCACTTGGGACGCCGCTGGCAAAAGGCCTGCTCCAAACGCGAATATCAACCAGGTCAGCAATTTCTTCATCAAGAACAGCCTCCTCGGAACGCAGACAGACTATCATTCACCGCGATTTCGAACCGATTCGCTGGCGGCGAACTCGTGTCTTTTCAGCATGTTTTGCTGGCCGCCAAATCCAGACGCTTAGCCAACCCATCCCCCCAATATGCCTCTAACCCTATGTAGCTGAAATGGCCACACATTTCTCCTTCGATAGCCCGCCGTCGATGCCGGAGCAGCCCACCTTGATGGAGCGCGCTCGGAAGCTTCTGCCCGGGGTCATATCCGGTGCTGCTGACCTTGATCCGGCTGCCGTTCTTACGGCCACCGTGGCGGGCGCCGGTTTCGGCTACAGTCTGGGCTGGGTTGTGCTGCTCTGCATTCCAGTTCTGCACACCGTATTTGCCGTCTCTTCGCGCATCGGACAGGAAACCAGCCGCGGACTGATAGATCTGGTCCGCGAACAATACGGCCATCACAAAGCTATAGTGCTGGCTGCTCTGATTTTGGTTGTAAATCTGGCCATGATTATTGGTGACATTGTGGCCGTGGCGGACAGCTGCTCGCTTGTTACCGGACAACCGCGGGTTTACTTTCTGGCAGCCATCGCTTTCATCATCTGGTACCTGCTGATCGTCGGCAACTATCAGAAGACCACAAAAGCCCTCGGCCTGATTTCTCTAATTCTCATCTCGTATGTTGTCGCGGCATGGCATGTAAGTGGGTCGCTTCTCTCCGTCGCCAGCGGTGTGCTCATTCCCAGAATCCAAAGCAGCCAGGCTTACACCATGGCCGTGGTGGCCGTCTTCGGGTCTCTGCTCACTCCGGACGTCATCGTGTGGCAGGCCAGCTCTCGTCGAGGCCTTCCCGAAGGCGTAGCTCAGGCGCATGTCAGCGAGTCCCATGCAGGGACCTTTGTGGCGTGCGTGATTTCTCTCTCCGCCATGATTGCCGCTTCGCACCTGAGTGTCTCCGATCCTTCCGGCATGACCACGCGTACCGCGGCGGAAGCTCTGGCGCCCTTTGGACAGCTTGGGCCTTTTGTTTTTTCTCTCGGCATCATCGGCTCCGGACTCATTGCCTTGCCGATTCTTGTGGCTTCGCTCTGCTTCGCCGTCTCAGAAGCCTTTGGATGGGAATCCGGACTCTCCATGCCTCCCTGGCGCGCCCGCTTCTTTTTCGTCATGATTTCCGTCACAGTATTTGTGGCTGTGACGGTTGATTTCTTCGGTATCAACACCATCAAGGTTCTTTACTGGTCGCAGGTCCTGGCTGGCATTGTGCTTGTTCCCATCTTCCTGTGCATCCTGTTCATCTCCAATGATCGGCGCTTGATGCGCACCACCAACAGCTACCTTCAGAACTTCTGGCTTGGCTGTGCCGCCGGAGGCATGCTCATGTCAAACCTGCTATTCCTGTGGAGTCATGTATTCGGCTAAGGGCGCGGCTGGCTTCGTTTGAGGCTGCGATCTCTGCGTCCCCTGCGGTGAGAGTCTTTTGTTCCGTTGCGCCCATTGCGTCCGTTGCGGTGAGGGCCGAGTCTATCTCACAGAGACACGGCTTGGACTAAAGCATGTTGCAAGAGTTTGAGCGCGATGGACCAGCGCTTCCTTGCCTCTTCTTCCGTATCGCCAAACCCGGAAACGTACGACGTGACGCAAAAGCCGATTCTGGAATCGCCTACGCTCTCATGCGTAACTTCAGCCGCGCTTTCATTGTCAGCTTCGACCTCAGATCTTTGAGAAAAGGCGCTCGCCCCTAAGCTGTAATAATGACAATGACGCAGCACAAATTCGATGGATGCAGGCATGTCTGGCGCCCGCTTCAGCAGCGCGCAGAGTTTCGTCACCAGCTGCTGATGGCTGTTGAGAGAAAAGCGGAGCGACTCATCTGAAAAAAGCAGATCCACATACGACGCAAACTTCCATTGGGCAGAGAATATTTCCTCTTCCGGAGAAATCTCAGTTGTTGTCCAGACATCTGATTTTGCCGTCTGCAGCGGGAACCCCGCGGCATTTGCGCGAATCAGGAACTCTCGCATTTCCCTGCAACGCTGGGCTTCGGGCAAAGTGTCGACCAGAGCTGGATCTTTCCGGATATCGCAATAACGGATGCTTCCGTCTTCAGACTCCCACGGCATTTCAAGCGCCGGATCATCATGCCCAAGTTCAACCGCGCTATCCACCTGCATTCAGATGAGCCCCTGCCGGCGGAAAAAAGAAATGATCTGCAACTCAGCCCAGCGACCATCGTTCCCATTGGGCGCGGCGAGAAAAGCGCAATGGCCGCCGTGGCAGGTTTCCAGTAACGTGACCTGCGGGTTGGCAGCAATCTTTGCCCTGGTTTCCGGCAGCAGCCGGATAAACGGATCATCCAGCGCATGGATGATCAACGTAGGCACCTTAATTTTGTCAATCACTCGTGCCGCCGACGCACGCGTGTAATAGTCCTGCGCTCCGGTAAAGCCGCAATATTGGGCGGTGATCACGTCATCAAACTCGCGAATGCTCCGCGGAAATCGCGCAACCTTTTTATAGCTGTCAGGGAACAATGCGGCCTTGCGTTTGTATCGCCGCATTAAGCTCAGAAGAAACTTCCACTCGTAAATCCAGTTTGACGGACGATGCATTGCATCGGCTGAAGGGCCAAGATCGGCAGCGGGAGAGACGGCGGCTACAGCTTTTAATTCAGCTGGAGCACTGCCGCTCCAATCGCCTGCCAGCTTCAGCACAAGATTGCCACCCATGGAGTAACCCACCGCCGCAATCTGCCGGAGGGATTTCTGCTCAATCAAAGTGCGAACCACAGTTCCCACATCGCTGGACAAACCCGAGTGATAAAGAGTTGGCGTGAGCTTCTCAGTGTTACCGCAGTTGCGCATGTTCATGCGAACCACGTTCATTCCCGCCGTCCACGCCTTGCTGCCTGTGCCAACCACATACTGTGACAGGCTTGACCCTTCCAGTCCGTGCACAATGATCACCGTTGCATGGCGTTCCGGATGGGGCTGCCAATGGCAGTGGCAAAGAACCTGCACCCCCTCTTCCACCTGGAAGAGCTGCTCTTCCGCCTCCGGTAACGCATTCATACGAGGCAGAAAATTCCCCGCCAGCGTCTGAGCATGCCGGTTGCGCAAAAACCGTCGAGGCACAAACGGCTGAAACTCCTGATCCGGTGAAGACTGAGACATAAGGACGGAAGGTGACCTATATAATATCGACTACAGATATTTTAGCCGAGCTTAACTCTATGCCGATTTTCGAATACATCTGCCGGGAATGCGACCATAAATTTGAGACGATTGTCCTTGGACAGCAGAAGCCGCGGTGTCCAAAGTGCGAGAGCAAGCGCTTGCAGCAGCAAATCTCCAAGTTCGCTGTGGCGACTGACTCTTCAGCGCAAGCCAGCCCGGCTCCAGGGCCATGCGGCGCATGTGGCGATCCGCGCGGTCCGGGCGCCTGCTCCATGAACTGACAATCGTGTAAAATGGAGTTCTGCACGCAACGGTGGGTATAGTTCAGTGGCAGAACGCCAGACTGTGGCTCTGGATGTCGTGGGTTCGACCCCCACTACCCACCCCAATTCCAATCAGTTCGTGTTTCTGCGATTACTTCTGATGCCAGTAGTGTCGAGGAGTTCCCCGGAAGTTGTGAGTGGCATTTGTCCTCACCCCCCAAGAAGATTTGGCCCTGAACCGGATCACTCCGGCCCAGGGCCTGATTATTCAGATTACAACGAAGCCGCGCTTTTCAATCGCGATCTATGTTTAGTTTTCTCCATCCTCGGAGTCGCTCAGGGCACTGACCGTACCCTGGCTTCCGCTACATGAGCTTCCCCAGATAATGGTATTTCCGCTTACTCCCGACTGACCCCACACAATGGAATTGCCCCAGATGATGGTGTCGCTCAGGACAGAATTGGCTCCCCACACAATGGAGTTACCCCAGAGAATGGAACTGCCCCAGGTAATCGTATTCCCGTAAGGAACAGCGCCGCTCGTGCTGAGAGTGGCTTGCCCGGTGGATGGGTTATAGACCGCCGTCGGTGACGCTGCGATGCCGGAAGCAACATCACTATTTTGCAGGGCCGCATACACATCCAGATAACCAGCGCCGATGGTGAAGATATCGTATTGTGAAAAATAGCTGTAGCCCCAGACGTCATATCCCCAACTGCTCTGCGGGTATCCTTTCCACGCTGTCTTCATCATGCGCGCTTTGATGGTATCTGGCGTGAGCGTGGGATCTTTTTGCAACATCAGCGCTGCCCCGCCGGCAACCACCGGAGTGGCCATGCTGGTTCCGCTCAAACGTATGTACTTATTGCTTGTGCCGGTGATGCAGCTGGTTGTCCCCAAACTCGTCAAGCTGCACACGGTCACAGGACTCGCGATAAGACTCGAATCGTTCACGGCCAGATAGCTGGACGGAGCAAGCAACGAGACAATACGGTTGCCGGGCGCCACCAGGTCTGGCTTGACCACATGGTCGAGCAGCGTGGGTCCCTTGGAACTGTAGCTGGCAACATAATCGTCGAGCCGGGTTACAGTACCGTTCGTCTTTGTCGCTCCAACCGTGATCACTAAAGGATCGTTCCCCGGGGATTGAATAGTGGCATAGCCGGAAGTGCCGTGGCTGTTGTCACGACCCGAGTTTCCTGCGGCAACAACAACAACAATCCCCGCCTTCCATGCGGATTCCACTGCCTGGCAGAGAGGGTCCTGGCTGGCGGCCTCGTATACTGGCCGGCCCAGTGACAAATTGATAATGCGAATGTTGTAGGTGCTCTTCAACTGGATTGCGCGCTGAATGGCGGCAATCACCTGGCTGTCAGTGCCCGCGCCGTTCTTATCCAGAACGCGCAGATTAATGATGTTGGCGTTCGGCGCCAGGCCGGAATACTGCTGCGGATAACCGCTGGCGGAGTCGCGGCCGTTTCCGGCGAGAATGCCCGCCACGTGCGTTCCGTGCCCATAGAGATCAGTGGTTGCAGTATCGCCTGATACAAAACTTTCACTGTACACAATGCGGCTGGCCGTTCCGCTTGCGTTCTTCAGATCATCATGCGAGTAAACGCCGCTGTCGATCACAGCAATGCCGACGCCAGAACCATCCAGCGCATACTGCTGCCGGACCACATTATCCATCACTGCCGGAATCTCATCATCCCATGCTGCTTTGTTGATACGATCAGGGCTGACGTAGGCCACGTCAGGATGGTTTTCCAGGAAGGCGAGCATCTTCACCGGGATGCGATATGCCGCTCCGTTGAGTTGCTGGAAGGCGAACTTCAGCTTGCCTCCATGAGACGCCATCATTTCAAAATGGCGTGCCTGCGGTTTCTCTGTGAACTGAATGATTACATCCACTGTGCCGTCCGGATTTACCGGATATCCGGCCAGGTCAGCCGCGAGTTTTGTCGCGGGATGAACTGGTGCAGCTTGCAGAGTAGACATCGTAAACAAGAGCAGTACCAGAGTCATGATCAGGTGAGCCAAAGCGGACTTGCGAGTCCTTGCTCCGCGTCGGTTCAACCTGCGTGTGCTTACGAGCGTCATATTCCTTCTCCGTCGAACAGGCAACTTACGAGCCCCAGATTGCTGAGGCCAGAACTGGGCATAAGGGTTTAACCAGTGGCGTGCACCGGCTCAGGATGGCAATGGCAAAAGCAGCCATTCCAACTACAAATAAAACTTGTCTTGCGCTACGAGCCATCTTTATCTCTCCCATGGGCTAATCTTGCCCACCGACGGGGAGAATTGCACGTATGCAGCCAGAGCCCACTCGAGCAAGTACTGTATTTTCAGTCGATTAGGGCGCGGGAAAATCCTGGCAATGTGACATGGGTGTCACCGCGCAGCACTGCCGTCTCGGGCCAAAGCTTGTAAGTAGATGATATGTAAGGTAGTTATAAGCGTGTGTCAGACACGTCACACGCTTTTGCTCGTTGAGTTTGCGCAAATGCGTACAAGAGAGGTAAACATCAGTTCCAATTAGATGGAAACAGGATTCTCTAACACATCTGCTTGCGACGCCAACGGAATCGGTGGCAGAGCGGCAATCAATTGCCTTGTAAATGGGTGGCGAGGATGGAAGAAGATTTCTTTTGGCGTATTGCATTCAACAATGGCGCCTTCATGCAACAGGGCCACGCGGTGACACAACGAATACACTGACAGCAGGTCGTGGGAGATGAAAAGGGTGGCCATTCCCAGATGTTTATTCAGCTCGGCAAACAGGGCCAGGATCTCTGACTGAGTGATAGCGTCAAGGGCGCTCGTGGGCTCATCGGCAATGAGCAGGCGAGGACTATGAAGGATTGCCATGGCGATCAAGACTCGTTGCGCCTGGCCGATGCTGATCTCAGATGGATAACGTCGCAGAAACTCCCAGGTAGCGGGCAAACTCACTGCATCCAGCGCGCTGTTGATTGCCTGCTTCCCCAGCTCCTTCTCTGCTCTGTGAAGTTTCCACGCTTCATTCAACTGTGTGCCCAGGCGAAGCGCGGGATTCAGTGATGAAAGAGGGCTTTGCGGAACAAGCGCAATTTCCTTACCGCGCATCTTCATCCACTCACGCTCACTTTGGGTCAACAGTTCACGGCCGTTCCACAGGATTGAACCTGATGCCTGTCCGCGTTTGTAGCCGAGAAGGCCCAGAAGAGCGAACGCCAGAGAACTCTTGCCACAGCCGCTATGGCCCACCAACCCAAGAATCTCCCCGCGATCTACGCTGAAGGTCATGTCGCGCAGCACAGAGTGCTGGCTGTAGGCCACATTCAAGTTGACCGAAAGCAGTTCTCGATTGTTCATCGCCGAGCCAGCATAAGATTTTCAATGTTCCAGTAGGCCTGCGGACGAAACGGACTGGGCTGGGCGTTCTTTACCTGCGGTGAGATTGCAACCAGCGAGTCCTTATTGACCAGGTAGATCACTGGCGCCTGCTCCAGGGCAATCTTCTGTACCTGGTCCCAGGCGTTCTTTCTTTTGTGCAGATCCAGCGTGGAAGCTTGAATCCGCATCTGCTTATCGATCTCAGCTTCCCATGATGTGGCCGGAGCTTTCTCCTTGGGGTTCCAGATATGGTCTTCTCCGGAACTGAGCCACATGGTCATCTGCGAACTGGGATCGAGATCACCGTTTACAGTTCCCAGAAGACAAACTTCATAGTTGAAGGTTTGCGTCATGCGTTCCAGCAGCGAGTTGAAATCCAGTGTGACCACATTCACCTTGATTCCAACTTTCTTGAGGTCCTGCTGGATCATGGTGGCCATTTGTTCGCGAGAACGGTTTCCTGCATTGGTTACGATGGAAAATTCCACAGGATTGCCATTCTTGTCTCGCAGTTGCTGGTTCTCCAAGCGGAACCCATCAGACTGCAGACGCCGCAGCGCGCCCGCCTCATCATAAGCGTCGGGCCGCAGACTTGCGTTGAACCAGAACTTATTGCTTTGCGGCACGTTTCCAATGGCTGGTACTGCATGTCCGTGAAACACGAGTCGCGCGATGTCATTACGGTTAATGGCGTCTGAAACTGCGCGCCGGAAGGCCGTGGACGTGAACCATTGTTTCTTGTAGGCCGGGATGGGCGCGGCAGGCACCTGGTTGAACCACATTTCTTCCGCATCGGTCGAAGGCCCGGCATCGCGTACGAAAGAAGAGTTCACGGTGGATAGTTTCTCGTAGGTAGCCGGTGAAACCGTGTTGATCAGGTCAATCTCACCGCGTTCATATCGCATGGCCTCGATGTCTGGATTCTGCTCCACCTCAAGGCGAACTGAATCCAGATAGGGCAACTGCCGGCCTTGCGCGTCCTTCTTCCAGTAATTCGGATTCCGCTTGACCAGAACGAACGCTCCCGCCTTGTGCTCAGCGACAAAGAATGGCCCTAGCGCGGCCATTTCTTTCTGCGGGCTGGCGGATGAAATGATGGGAACAAAATCAAACAGATAAGCCAGATTTGCGACCGGAGCGGGAAATGTTAACTCAATCAGCGTAGGAGAAAGGACCCGGGTTACCAGCTTGCCCTCGCCGGAGCGAAACGCGTCGCTGGTGGCTGAGTGTACTGAGGGGTCCAGTAACTGCTGCATGGTGTAGGCAACGTCAGCAGCGGAAAAGGGCGTTCCATCTGAAAAGCGCACATCGGGACGTAGCTTGAAACGGATGGATTTTCCTCCATCCAGCACCTTCCATGAGGTGGCCAGTTCCGGTTCCGGCTGCTGCGTGAGCCTGTTCACGCGCAGAAGAAACCCGGCTGTCAGGTAGCGCACAGTCTCGGAGGCGTCGTCATTCACGAGAAGCGGATTGAAAGTCTTGGGATCAGAACGCAGACAAAAGCGCAATTCCCCGCCATTCTGGCCGAATACGGCGGAGCTACAAAGCAGCAGCAGTGAGACAAGCAATGCCTTGGCTCTCACGCGTGTACCTCCTGTTTACTGAGCAATACCTGGAAGGCGCCAATTACCACAATAAGTACTACAAGAGGCGCAAGTCGCCAAGGTTCCGGACGTAACATGACAAAGTCCTGAAGCTCGCAGACCAGCCCACCCAGTGATGGCAGAGGCTCAGAAACTCCCAGTCCTAACGCTCCGAGATTGGCTTCCGCGATAATGAAGACCGGGATGGAAAGAAAGAACTGCGCCGCCAGCGCAGGCCGCAGGCTGGGCAGAAGATGCACTCGAATCAGTCTGAGCCCGCCGCATCCGCGTGCTCGCGCGCCCCATACAAAGTCTGATTTCAGAACCTGTTTGGCTCCGGCGCAGATCACGCGCGCTGCGGGCGCCCAGCCCAGCATCCCTAGCAGCGCAAAAGTGATGACCACCGACGCAATAGGAGACAAGTTCAAAGGCAGGACTGCGCGCACAGTGATCAAAAGGAAGAGCCATGGCAGGGCGAGAAAAAGGTCAGTCCCTCCCATGACAATTCGCTCCACCCATCCACCGCAAAACCCGGCGATCCCTCCCACGGCGGCAGCAAGAAGTGTGCTCAAAAGAGCCGCCAAGGGAGCTAGAAAGAGAGATACCCGCATTCCGTAAACCACGCGGGCAAAGCGGTCGCGGCCCAACTCGTCAGTCCCAAGCGGATGATGCAGCGAAGGCCCGGCCTGGGCTTCATCACGGAATTGTTGCTCGTAACCGGCAGGTGCGATGTAACGCGCAAAAACAGAAGCTAGCGCCGCGATGAGCAACACTGCCAGGGCGATTTTGTGGATCATCTTCATGCGGCTGCCCGTCCCGCCAGCCGGCGAAGCTGGTCGCAGCACATGATGGCGCCAATGGTCAGGCAGCTTACAACCAGCGTCAGGTTCACAAGCAAAGGCAGGTCACGCGACTGGGCTGCCGTCCAGGCAAGCTGTCCTATGCCGGGAAGGTCGCAGAAAACCTCAACCGGCAGCAATGCTCCAAGCCCCATGCTGATGGAGACTCCAACCAGCGCAATCAGTTGCGGGATGGCAATAGGTACAACGTGCCAACTCAGAAGCCGCCAGGGCCCCACGCCCTTCGCGCGTGCGACAACAACGTGCGGCATTTCAAGGCACTCTTCTATCAGGTTTCGCGTGTAGCGGTAGATTTTGGGAAAGACCAGCAGACCAACAGCAAGAACCGGTGGCCAGCGCAGCATGAGGAACAGAAGGGCCAGTACCGCAGCCGGTGTTGAGATAAGCGCCCCGCCACTCGAATCAGCGGCCGCCAGGAACCAGCGGGACCTCAGCCGGAAAGCACCCACGGCCAGCGCAAGCCCAAAGCTCCATGCCACGAGCAACGCCAAGCCAAGACTCCGAAGTGAAACCGGAAGCCGGTCACGCAAGAGATCACGAACTGGCTGGTTCAATGATTGCGATGTGCCAAGATTGCCGTGCAAAACTCCGTTCAAATAATGCAGGTAGAAGCGCGGAACA
>DATEJX010000106.1:0-6381 GCA_035277785.1 Candidatus Angelobacter sp.
TGCTGCTGGGAGTGCGTTATGCCGGGCACGACGGCGATGCCAGGGAGGTCCTGCGCTGGGCGGAGAAGATTGAAGGGCATGTTGACAACGCAGCAGCAGCCTACCACGGAGGACTGGTGCTGGCGCTGTGCAACAACGTTGACCACATCCGGGCCGTTCGCACGGATTTTCCGGAAAGCATCCGGCTGGTTCTGGTAAGTCCGGCGATGACTGTGCCGACGCATGAAGCGAGGCAGGTACTGCCGCAAATGTATGAGCGCGGCGATGTGTTGCACACCTTACAGCGCGCGGCTCTGCTGGCCGCCTCCTGCTTTTCCGGCAATTTTGACCTGTTTCCAGAGCTGTTCAATGACCGGCTGCACCATCCTTACCGGCAGAAACTGGTTCCGGGGATTGAGCGTTGTTTGCGGCTGCGGCGCGAAGGCTTGCTCGGAGTGGCCATCAGCGGCTCCGGATCATCGGTGATAGGTTTTGTCACGCGGGATGAAGAAGAGATTGGAGAATCATTGCGGGAAATTTTTGCGGAAGAAGGCACCCAGGCTGAGGTGCGCATAACCTCGGCGGACAACCAGGGCGCATGGGTGTCTCGGGAACCTGTATCGACGAAGAATGCGCCACGATAAAAAGTTCAGGGAGTATGGAATGAGCAGGAAGAAGTTAGTTGTGATGAAATTCGGCGGCACTTCAGTGGGGGACGCGTCGCGTTTCCGGCAGTGTGCCCAAATCGTGAGCAAGGCAGCGCAGAATGACCGCATTATCGTGGTGGTCTCTGCGATGGCAGGAATCACTGATCTGATTTTCAAGATCATTGATGCGGCGCGGCATGGGGATTCAGCAACAACGGAAACCAACCTGAACGAATTTGAGCAGAGGCACCGTGAGCTGGTGCGCGAGCTGTTTCCTTCCGCAGAGCACTACACGGCTTTCGGCTTCGTGGAGCGGGTGTTCGATCAGCTGCACAAATCGTCCAAGGCGCTGATAACGCTGCGCACGGAGATTTCGCCACACACAATGGATTCCCTGGTAGCGCTGGGAGAGCGGATTTCTGCCTGGGCACTGGCACACCACCTTGAGCGCAACGGTTGCGCGGCAGAGTGCGTTCCCGCCGAAAAGGTGATCACTACTGACAGCAACTTCGGTAATGCGGCGCCGGACATGCAAGCCACGCGCGAAAACTGCGAGTCTGTTCTGCTGCCGGTGCTGGAACGCGGGGCAGTTGCAGTAGTTGGCGGCTACAGCGGAGCCACTCCGGACGGCCACACCACGACTCTGGGGCGAGGAGGGTCAGACTACTCGGCAACCATTATCGGCGCGGCGGCAGGAGCAGACGAGGTGTGGATCTGGACGGATGTGGATGGAGTGCTCACGGCCGATCCGCGCATCTGCCCGGATGCAACCATGCTGGCTGAAATCAGCTTTGCCGAAGCCATTGAGCTGGCCTACTACGGAGCCAAGGTGATTCATCCGCGGGCAGCGTATCCGGCGGCTGAGGCGGGCATTCCGGTCTGGATCAAGAATTCATTCCGGCCTGAAGTACCGGGCACCAGGATCACGCAAAAAGCTGCCAGCGTGAACTCGCCGGTGAAATCAGTAACTTGCGTGAAAAAAGCATCATTGATCACGCTGGTGACGCGCGGTGATATCCATCCGGTGGAACTTTGGGGACGGCTCTTTGTGCGGCTGGGACAGGAGCAGATTGAGGTGTTGTTTGCCACGCAATCTTCGCCGGAGCATGCGCTTGGGCTGGTGTTGCGAAAGGAAGATGAAGCGCGCGTGCTGAAGTTGATCAGGTACATCTTCCGCGTGGAACTGGCACAGGGTTTGCTGCTGCCGATTGAAGTCAATGATCAGGTTGCCGTGGTGGCGGTGCTGGGCGAGTCAATGAAAGGCACATGCGGCATTCTGGGGCGCGTATTCTCCGCGGTGGCGCGGCGCGAGGTAAGCGTGATAGCGGTAGCACAGGGCGCAAGCGAACTGAGCATCTGCTTTGCCGTACCAGCGCCGGATGCGGCGGAGGTGGTGCGGTCAATCCATGATGAGTTTTGCTCAAACGCAGGCGCGAACATTCCAGTTTGCCTGCGGCCCACGGTTGGCGCGAGCCAGGAAGCGGGACGATGAAGACAAATATCGCTGAACCCGGGGTTGCCACCCACATCCTGCGTTGCGTGCACTGCGGCGTGGTGCAGGCCGGCGCAGACCGAATGTTCCGCTGCCATGAATGCGGAGAGCTGCTGGAAGTTGTCTATCCCGAATGGAGCGGCGCTGCGCGGGAGTTTGGCTTGCGCTTGAAAGAAATCTGGAAGGAACGCCGATCAGGAACTTTGCCGGAAGATGCGAGCGGTGTTTGGCGGTTCCGTGAGCTGTTGCCCCAGGTGGAGCGGCAGCACGTGGTGACCATGCGCGAAGGCAACACGCCTCTGGTGCAGCTTACGCGGTCAGCCCGGGAGCTGAAACTTCCACGCATGTTTGCGAAGCATCAGGGCATGAACCCGACCGGTTCGTTTAAAGACACAGGAATTTCCGTGGCCATCAGCATGGCCAGAGCACAAGGCTACGAGTTTGTCTGCTGTGCTTCCACGGGAAACACTTCCGCGTCAGTGGCAGCGTATGCGGCGCGCGCCGGAATGAAGAGCATTGTTCTGTTGCCGGCGGGACAAGTTGCTTCCGGCAAGCTGGCGCAGGCCGTTGAGTACGGCGCACATGTGTTGCAGTTGCAGACTGATTTTGATGGCTGCCTCAAGGTACTGCATGACGTGGTGCAGCGCTTCCCTGCTTACCTGTTGAATTCCATGAACCCGTACCGGTTGGAGGGCCAGAAGACGGTAGCGTTCGAAATAATGGAGCAACTCGACTGGAATGTTCCTGATCATGTGGTTGTTCCCGGAGGCAATCTGGCTAACAGTTCGGCGCTAGGCAAAGGTTTTCTGGAACTGCAAGAGCTGGGATTGATTCGGACTCTGCCGAAGATCTCAATCATCCAGGCAACGGGCGCCAATCCGCTGGTGAGGACAATGAGGGAGAACGGGGGAACGGAATTGGTTCGCATGAACGCGGAGACGCGGGCGACGGCGATACGGATTGGCAATCCGGCATCGTGGAGAAAAGCAGTGGGTGTGCTCAAGACCACAGAAGGCGCGTGCGAGGACGTGAGCGAACAGGAGATTGCGCAGGCCAAGGCAGAACTGGGTGCGGAAGGCGTGGGATGTGAGCCGGCCTCGGCAGCTTCCCTGGCGGGCCTCAAGAAGCTGGTGAAAGCGGGATTTGTGAAGACGAATGAAAGCGTGGTGATTGTGCTGACCGGGCACATGCTGAAAGACGTGGACTACATGCTGGATATGAGGGTGAAACGTGTTATCGGGCCCATGCCTGCTGATCCGGCAACGGTGATCAGCACTCTGGAGCGTTTGCATGCAACCGACTGAAACATCCGCCACGCAACCACGAAGCGCGCAGCCGAGTCCGCGCGCAAAGGAAGTGGTGCGCGTGGGCATTGTGGGCTATGGAACCGTTGGTCGGGCGACGGCGGAGATTCTGGCAAGCCACGCGGAAGAGATTCGTCAGCGGACAGACGGCGTGTCAGTGGTTGTAAGCAGGATTGCGCGCAAGTCGCCACGAGCGTCAGAAACCGGAAGCAACGGGGTGCGAGTGACCGCCGACTGGCATGAGGTGGTGAATGCCGCGGACGTGGACATTGTGGTGGAGGCGATGGGAGGAACGGGAACAGCGCATGAGGTGGTGCGGGCTGCGCTGGAAAATGGCAAAGCCGTGGTCACGGCCAACAAAGCTCTGCTGGCGCAGTCAGGCGACGAGTTGTTTGCGCTGGCACGAGACAAGAATCTTCCGCTTGGAATTGAGGCGAGCGTTGCCGGTGGAGTGCCTGTTATACGCGCCATCTCTGAGGCATTGGCTGCCGATCGTATCAAAGCGGTGTACGGCATTGTGAATGGAACCTGCAATTACATCCTGACGCAAATGGAGCAGCGCGGAGTGGATTTTGCCGCTGCGCTTGAGCAGGCGCAGGCAGCCGGTTACGCGGAAGCTGAGGCGAGCCTTGACATCGATGGTTGGGATGCGCGAGACAAGATTGCCATTCTCGCCCGTATTGCCTTTGGCGTGAGCATCAACGCAGCAGACATTCCGGTGACTGGAATTCGACACATCACCTCTACAGACCTGCACTACGCGCATCGGCTCAAGTCCACCATTCGTCTGGTGGCTTCTGCTGAGCGCACAAAAAATGGAATTCACATTGCGGTGGAACCGTGGCTGGAGCCAATTGACTCCATGCTGGCGAAAGTTGACGGGGCGAACAATGCGATCTTTATCGCCGGCGAGAAGGTGGGAACGCAGATGTTCTACGGTCGCGGCGCAGGCGGCGACGCAACTGGAACGGCGGTTTTGTCAGACGTTTTGGAAATTGCCAGGCAGATTGCGCGCGGACATACGGCTTCCAGCACGCTGGCAGGATTTGTGAGCGGTGAGGCAGCGCGGCCCTCGATGAGAACGCAGCCCATGAGCTGGTTTCTGCGGCTGGCAGTGAACGACCGCCCGGGCATTCTGGCTCGTACGGCAGAGGCCATCGCCCAGGAAGGCATCAATATTGATTCCGTGATTCAGGAACCGCACATGCCCAAAGACCGGCTGTCATTTGTGATCACGCTGGAGCCTACGCCGGAAGCAACGGTGCGGTGCGCAGTGGCGACGATCGACAAATTTGAATTCATGCGCGGTCCCGTGCTGTTGCTGCCGATGATTTCATCGGTAGAGGAACACGTATGAGGAATTTGGTAATTGGAGACCGAAAGGTTCTCTCTTCGACTGCAACATTCCAATATCCAATCACCAAACGATCCAGTGGCGAAATTGCTTGCACCACAAGCACTCTCTGCCAGCACTCTGATGCATATTTCAGGGCGCATTCAAGGCATCGACACTGGTTCCGGTTCAGCCACGCCGTCGGCGCGCGGGTCAGAAGCGGCGAAGTTCATCTTTGTTTTCGAGTTGTGCAGCACCACCTGACCGCGTCCCATGCGGGAGGTATATTCCTTGCGAACAATCAAGTTGTGACCTTTGCCGCGCAGGGCCTGCAGAACGTCCGGCTGGATGCGCGATTCAATCACAATGTCGCAGCTCAAGTTATTGCCCGCTACGGTAAACCTGGGCGCTTCCAGCGCGCCCTGGATGTTCATTTTGTAATCGACAAAGTTGGAAACAAATTGCGCGTGGGCCAGGGGCTGGTTGGCGCCTCCCATAATTCCGAAGCCGATGTGTATATCGCCCTGCTCCATGAAGGCAGGAATTATGGTGTGGAAGGGGCGCTTGCGCGGAGCAAGAACATTGGGATGGTTGGGGTCCAGAGTAAACAGTGCTCCGCGATTCTGCAGGGCAAAGCCCATGCCCTTCACCACTACGCCAGAACCAAACTCGGAATAGTTGCTTTGGATCAGCGAAGCAATGTTTCCGTCCTTATCGACAACGGCCAGATAGGTTGTGTCACTGGTTGCAGGAGATCCCGGTCCAGGATTGCAGTTGGCGTGCTCCGGATCAATCAGTTTGGCACGTTGTGCGGCGTAGTCCTTATTCAGCAGGCCTTTGACCGGGACCTTTGCGAACCTTGGATCGGCGTTATAGCGGTACAGGTCAGAGTAGGCAAGCTTCATCGCCTCAATTCTCTTGTGCACTTCCGCAGTGCTTCCCGGACCCTCCTGGTCTGGCGAAAACGTGCTCATGATGTTGAGCATCTCCAGAGCCGCCATGCCTTGTCCGTTGGGCGGAAGCTCATAGATAGTCCAGCCGCGATAGTCAGTGGAAATAGGTTCCACCCACTCGGCGGAGAAGTCAGCCAGATCGGACGCACCCATCGTTCCTCCCAGAGCTGTGGAAGTTGCGATGATCGCCTGCGCTATTTCTCCCTTATAGAATGCATCACGGCCCTGTTGCGCGACCAGTTGCAGAGCCTTGGCAACGTCAGGGTTCCGGAATACATCCCCCAATTGCGGCGGCTTGCCTCCCGGCAGAAAGACGCGTCGCGCCTCGTCATTTTTCTCAAGTTTCTGCGTGCCATCCATCCAATAGGCGTGAATGATCTCAGGAACTGCATATCCATGCTCGGCATAGTAGATGGCAGGAGTGAAAAGATCTTTCCACGGAAGCTTTCCGAAACGCTGGTGGGCCTTGCTCCATCCGTCCACCGCTCCCGGGACGGTCACGCTCTGAATGCCATCACGGGGCATGGTTTTCATTCCATGTTGAGCCAGGAAATCGGGAGTCAGCTTCTGTGGCGCCCAGCCGCTGGCGTTCAGGCCATAGAGCTTGCCGCTTTTCGAGTCCCAGTAGAGCAGAAACAGGTCACCACCCATGCCGTTCATCATGGGTTCAGTA
>DATEJX010000107.1:0-6176 GCA_035277785.1 Candidatus Angelobacter sp.
GCAAGTCTATATTTTTCGGGGTTGACGGGGAGGGGGTGGGGCGTGCTCTAAGGTTTACCAAGTTGCAAAATTGCCGAATCGGCGAAACTACGCAACATCGCCAGAAACGCGGACGAGCGGCTGAAATCTGATCAAGATCTAGCCCGGCACAAAATAAAAAGCCACGGCCAGAATCGCATACACAGCCAGAAGCTGTGCGCCTTCAAACCAATGCGTCTCGCCATCTGAGGCGATCATGGCCACGATCAGCACGGAAAGAAAAATCCCGGCAATTTCAAATCCGTTGAACAGCAGCGTCATGGGATGGCCCATCGCGAGCGAGAGAAAGACCAGCACCGGCGCAACAAAGAGCGCGATCTGCGTACTGGAGCCTGTGGCCAGGGACATGGCCAGATCCATCTTGTCCCGCCGGGCCATGAGAATGGCGGTTGAGTTTTCCGCGGAGTTGCCGATCAGTGACACAATGATCACTCCCACGAACAGCTCCGTCATGCCCAGCGTTTTTGTCACTGTGCCGATCTGGTCGACGAGAATTTCGCTCAGCCCGGCAATGCATACAGTGCACAAGGCCAGGGCAACAAGAGCCGATGTCCTGCTTGAGGCTGGCTTCTCCTGCTTCTCCGCCCGCGCATGCAGCCGGCGATGAGTTTTGAAAATGAACAGCAGGTTCAGGAAGTAGAGCAACACCAGGACCGCGCTGGTCCACAGGCTCAGGCTTTCAAGCCGCTGGTTTGTGTGGTGCTCAAGATTGCCATAGATGGTCAGGTTGAAAATGGCCGGCATCACCAGCGCAGCCGCCGCAATCATGAGCATGGTGCTGTTGGCTGAGGTGGTGGTACGGGAAAAATGCTGAAAATCGCGCCTGACGCCGCCGGCAACAATGCTGAGACCGAGGACCAGCAACAGATTGCCCATGATACTGCCCGAAAGGGAAGCTTTCACTACTTCTATATGTCCGGCGCTCAGGGCAAAGATGGCGATGATCAGCTCCGTCAGGTTCCCCAGCGTGGCATTGAGCAGCCCGCCAACAGCCGGACCGGAGTAAGCGGCCAGCGTTCCTGTTGCTTCACCCAGGACACTGGCCAGGGGAACAATAGCCAGGGCTGTCACCACAAACACAAGCAGCGCAGGAGCGTGAAAGATATCCAGGATTACAGCCAGCGGCGTGGCCAGCAGCAGCACATTCAGCCAGCGGCGCCCGGTCTTGAGAGGAAACTTCTTCCAGGCACTCTCCAGCCACGCAGACTTGATCATCTGCTGCATTGTACTCTGCGGGTATTCTGACCAAAGCGCCGCTTGCCGCAAGATCAGGCCGCTATCGTGAGGTGTTTCTTATTTTTCTAGGAAGCTGCGCGTTGTTGTTTTGATTCTTTGCGTATCACGCGTATACCAGCAGTGCTGTCGTAGATCAGGGTCATTTCTGCAGAACACGGACCGCACAGCCAGAAATGTTCCACACGCGCTGGCAATGCCTTCCCGCCCTGCCCAGGCTTGCCGGTCGGCTGTGGACCTTGCGGCTGCTCCACCATAAAAATCTTGCCTTCCCGCAGATACACCAGCGGAGTGGAACAGGAGGGGTTTGCGCACTTGTTGAGCATGTGAAGCTCCCCGAGAACCTGATGAATGGTGGTGATCTTTCTGAATTAAGGCGTTGGGAAATCGCTTATCGGACAGCTCTAGTCGAGTGATTCGATGCAGTGCTTTTCCACCGGAGTTGGCCAGAGACTCACAGCCTCTCGGGGCTGCGCCGCCTGCTGGCCGGTAAGGCGTCGGTAAAGAAGCCTGGCCCAGTTCAATAAAAAATGTTATTTCCGTTCTTGGCGCACTCGATTGCTTGAATTCTGAAGCTGTAGCCAAATAGAATCAGTACACCGGAAGAGCTTTTCTGCTTTATTTGCAGCCACGTCAGCCTGCGATGCGCTTTAATTCATAAGAGCAGCTTTCGAAATGAAAGGGCCAAATTAGTCATGAGTAGCGCGCTCATTATTGAAGATACCAACTCCGATTTGCGTCAATCAGCGGCTGTCCTGCAGAAGCTTGGATTCAAGGAAATCGATGCCGCCAACAACGTTCCCGGGGCGCTGGTCACTCTCCAGGACGCAGTGGATGGCAAAAAACCTCTGCCTGACCTGGTGCTGCTTGATCTCTCATTTACCCGGGAGAGCGGCTTTGAAGTGCTGCGCTACTGGAAATCGAACAAGGAGAGCATGAAAGGCACCCGGGTTGTAGTTTGGACAGTCATGGGAGAAACTGAGCAGCAACTCTGCAGGTATTTTGGAGTTGACGTGGTATCCAAACAGGCCGGGCCTGGCGAGTTGGAAAGGGTGCTGCGTCAATATGCGCCTGAGCAGAGTCAGCACGCGGCGCAGGAGTAGCAACCCGGGCTTTTCTAAAGCATCTCTACAATCTTGGCGGCGGACTCGACGAAGTATTCCAGTTTCAGTAACCGCCGCCGCTCCTGCCACAATACCCACAAAGCATCTATAATGCGTCATTTGCAAGTAGCATGACGGCGGAGGCTGGAATGAGCAAGTTGCCGGAAATTATCAGGCGTCACGAGGAGCAGATACGGTCCTCATGGCTCAAGGAAGTCAGTAATGCGGTGCGTCGCATAGACCTCATGAGCGACAAGGAATTTCAGAGTCAGAGCCGGGAATTGCTTGGCTCCATTGCGGAAGGCGCGGAATCCGGTGATGTCGCCCATCTCGACGGCGCGGCCTGGAACCATGCCCGGGAGTTACTCACTTCCATCTCCGCCACCCGCGCGGCACAGGGTTTTAAGCCCTCTGAAACTGCCACGTTCGTTCTGTCTCTCAAGCAGCCTCTCTTCCAGTCGATACGCAAGGAGTTGACCGGCTCACCCGACGCAATGTTTGAAGAGTTGTGGAACTCCACGCTGCTGATTGACAGGCTTGCTCTAATCACCACGGATGCTTTTCTGGCCACGCGGGAGCAGCTCATTGTCCGGCAGCAGCAGGAGATGATGGAGCTGTCCACTCCGGTGGTAAAGCTCTGGGACGGGATTCTGGCTCTCCCTATCATCGGCACGCTTGACTCGGCCCGCACTCAGGTCATCATGGAAAATCTTCTCGGCGCCATCGTGCAGACGAATTCCCGTGTGGCCATTATCGATATCACGGGAGTGCCCACAGTAGACACGCTTGTGGCGCAGCATCTGCTCAAGACGGTCACGGCCGCGCGCCTCATGGGCGCCGAGTGCATCATTAGCGGAGTTCGTCCGCAGATTGCCCAAACGATTGTCCATCTGGGCATTGACCTTGGCCAGATCATCACCAAGGCCAAACTGGCGGATGCATTTGCCCTTGCCCTGCAAAAAAGCGGCCGCACCGTTGTCCGCAATGGGAACGGAGCTGCTCCGATTGCGGCGCCCAAAAAGACTGAAACACCCAGGGGGGAGTAGATGGAACGGATTCCTATCCTCCGCATGGGCAGCTTTCTGCTGGTCACCATCCAGGTGGATATGCATGACCGCCTGGCGCTTCAACTTCAGGATGATCTCACTGAACGAATTGCCGAATGGGGCTCCACGGGCGTGCTGATTGACATTTCCACTCTGGAAATCGTGGATTCATTCATTGGCAGGATGCTGGCAAACATCGCCGCCATGGCCCGTGTGCTGGACGCAGAGACAGTAGTCGTCGGCATGCAACCGGCTGTGGCCATCACGCTTGTGGAACTCGGCATGTCTTTGGCCGGCGTGCGCACGGCGCTCAACGTGGAGTCAGGAATGGAACTGCTCTACGAACTGCGGGGCAATTTCCGTCCGGAAGCGGAAGATGAAATCTCTCAAGCGTGAAACCCTTCCCATCCAGAATTCGTCTGATGTAGTGCTGGCCCGCCAGAAGGTCCGTCAGTGGGCGCAGGAACTCAGGTTCACGCTTGTCGATCAGACCAAGCTGGTTACTGCCGCAAGCGAACTGGCGCGCAACACCCTTGATCACGGCAAGGGCGGCCACATGGTTATCGATGTTGTCGAAAACCTGTCCAAAACCGGCCTGCAGTTGGTTTTTGAAGACCAGGGCCCGGGGATTCCTGACATTCAGGCGGCCCTCCGCGACGGCTTTACAACCGGCAGCGGAATGGGCCTGGGCCTGGGCGGCAGCAAAAGGCTGGTCAACGACTTTGATATCCAGTCTCAGTCTGGCCAGGGCACACGCGTTACAGTGGTCCGCTGGAAATGACTTCCTTTTGTCACGCCGTCTCTCTTTCTGATCTCACATCTGTCAGCGAGGCCCGCCGCCTGGTTCAGCAGATTGGATCCACTCTTCACATGAGCGAGGTCAAGCTGGGAGAAGCAGCCATCATTGTGACTGAGGCGGCGCGCAATGCCGTGGTGCATGGAAAAGGCGGCCACCTGCTTGTGGCCGGATATGAAGATCACAAGCAGCCGCGCATGCAGATTCTTGCTCTCGATAGCGGACCTGGCATTGCTGACATTCCCCGGGCCATGAAAGACGGCTATTCCACGGGTGAAACTCCCGGCACCGGCATGGGAGCAATCCAGCGCCTGGCAAGCGTCTTTGAGATTTTTTCCAGCATCAAAGGAACCGCGGTCTTTGCGGAGGTCGTGGAAGCCCGTACACGAGACGTTCCTTTGCTCGAAGCCGGTGGCTTTACCGTGCCGATTCGCGGTGAGCGGGTTTGCGGCGACGCCATCCACTGGGTCCAGTCTGAAGATCGTATGGCAGTAACTATGGTTGACGGGCTGGGGCATGGACTCCATGCTGCTGAGGCGGCTGAGGAAGCCGTGAACATCTTCCGGAAGTATGTGACCGAACCTCCGCGAGAGATTCTGGCCCGTATGCATGATTCGCTCAAGAAGACCCGGGGTGCAGCGGCAGCTGTAGCGGAGATTCGGACGCTCTCAGGGACATTGGCCTTCGCCGGCGTTGGCAATATCAGTGCTGTGGTCATCAGCAAGGCGCTCAGCCGAAACCTCATCTCTCATAGCGGGACCCTGGGCCATATCATGTCCAGAATCCAGGAATTTAAGGTGGAGTGGCCACGCGATGCCATCCTGGTGATGCATTCTGATGGATTGCAGACCCGCTGGGATCTTACTCAATATCCCGGGTTGATGGCACGTAATCCGGCCCTCATAGCCGGGGTATTGTTTCGCGACTTCCGGCGCGAACGAGACGATGCCGGCGTAGTGGTGGTAAAAAATAGAAGTACTGCGTTATGAGTTCGCTGCTCTCCTCCATTCCGCTGCGCAATGAACGTGATGTGGTCCAATCGCGGCAGCGCGCGCGCGAAATCGGCGCCATGCTGGGCTTTGATAACCAGGAACAAATCCGGCTGGCGACGGCCACTTCTGAGATGGCCCGCAACGCCTTCCGTTACGCGCGGCAGGCAAAGGTGGAATTTGAGGTGACGGAGGACGATCCGCAAAGGCTGCAAGTAGTGGTTTCTGATCACGGACCCGGCATTCCCAACCTGGACGAGATCATGGAGGGTCGCTACCGCTCGCGTACTGGTATGGGGCTGGGAATTCTTGGGACTCGGCGCCTCATGGACGGCTTCGAAATCTCCAGCGCTTCGTCTGGGACCGTGGTGCGAATGAACAAGGCTCTGCCGGGCGCCGTTGCGGCGGTGACAAAATCTCGCGCGCAGAAGATCGCAACGGCCATTGAAAAGCGCCCAGCCGAAAGTCCCTACGAGGAAATTGAAAGGCAGAACCGCGAACTACTGAAGACCTTCCAGGAATTGCGTGCCCGCCAGGAAGAGCTGGCTATACTGAATCGCGAGTTGGAAGACACGAATCGAGGCGTGGTTGCGCTTTACGCTGAACTGGATGAGCGTGCCGACTATCTGCGTCGCGCTTCCGAGCTGAAGACCAATTTCATCTCCAACATCTCGCATGAATTCCGGACACCCCTGAACTCAATTATCTCCCTCAGCCGCATGCTGCTGGACCGTCTGGACGGACAGCTGACGGAAGAGCAGGAAAAACAGGTGGAGTTCATTGCTACATCAGCGCGCACGTTGTCGGACCTGGTGAATGATCTTCTGGACATCGCCAAAGTCGAAGCGGGCAAAGTGAAAATCCGGGTCAAGACCTTTACCGTTGCTGAGCTCTTCAGTGCATTGAAAGGCATGCTCAAGCCTTTGCTGGCTGACAATGTCTCAGTCGATCTTGTCTTTGAGAATGCTGA
>DATEJX010000108.1:0-4318 GCA_035277785.1 Candidatus Angelobacter sp.
GGCACAAGCGTTCTATCATGATGCTTTGCGCCTCAGGCGTCTCCTGCAGTGGTATTAAGGCAGCTTTTTTGAAAAAATAGACATCTAACGTTGATACTGTCAGCAGCTCTGGAGATTTGCATGCCCATCGCACGACGGCCCCTACGACGTGCTTACGTTGCTTTTGTCCTTATTTGTTTATCTGCCCTTCCGGCCTTGGCGCAAAAGGCGCGCATACGCGCTGAAGATTACCAGATCAATGCTGAAATCGTCCCCAAGACTCACCACCTGACGGCACAAGCCAAGGTGAAGTTCCAGGTGCTGGAAGACAGCAATTTTGCCAGTTTTGAGCTGCACAATGCGTTGCGCGTGACCAAGGTGCTGGACAGTAATGGAAAGCCGCTGACTCCGGAGCGCATTACCCAGGACAACGCCGTCCGGGTGACTTTTCCCAACGGCCTCACAAAAGGATCCACCCAGACTCTGACTTTTGATTACGAGGGCGCGCTGGCTACGGCTGATGACAGTCCGGTGGAAGGCCTGAAGCTGGCTTACATCGGTGAAGATGTAACTTATTTGCTCTATCCTGGTCGCTGGTTTCCGGTGATCAACTACGGGATTGACCGTTTCACCGCCACCATCAACATTACAGCTCCGGCGGGAACGGTGATTGTGGGAAGCGGCAGCACCAAATCAGAAAAAGCGGCTCCCGCGGGCAAGGCGGTGGCTTCTTTCAGCTGGCAGAAACCCAGCTTCCCGGGTTCGATTTTTGCCGGGCCATTCCAGGAAGCGGTGTTCGGCGGCGGCAACACGCACGTCTATTTTTCCGCTAACAAGAAGCAGTTCGCGCCGATCTATGGCGATACGGCCATCAAGGAGCAGGAGTATTTCACCTCTCTTTACGGTCCTGCGCCGACTCCGGTGCTGAAGCTGGTGGAACTGCCGGACGACACTGTGCCGGTTTGGTGGGCGCCGGAGATCGCGGCCATCTCAAGCCGCAACATCAGCGAGAAGATCAATTACCGGCTGATGGCTGATTCCGTAGCGCACCAGTGGTGGGGTGGCATTGTGAGCCCTGCCAGCAAAGAAGACTGGTGGATCATGGATGGTGGCGCGCGCTCGGGTGAGATGGATTATGTCCAGCACAGCGCAGGCGAGACTGCGTTTGAAGATGCCACACGCGACATGGCCGTGGGCGCGCTTGCCTATGATACTGTGCCGCTGGCCGACGTGGGCAAGCTGGATACCTTCTCGCCGGAATTTCAGGCGCTGGTCACGGACAAGGGTGGAATGATCTTCCACATGCTGCACTGGGTGATTGGCGACGGGCCTTACTACAAAACCATGAAAGACCTGATGACCCAGTTTGCCTTCAAACCGGTTACCATGTCGGACTTTGAAGATTTAGCGGAAAAGAATTACGGTGACAAGCTGACGTCGTTTTTCACGCAATGGGTGAACGGAACCGGCGCACCGGAATTCAAGATGAAGTACACCGTCTATCGCGTGAAGAAGGGCTTCCGCGTGGTGGGCGAGGTCACGCAGGACCTGGACCTGTTCCGCATGCCGCTGGAACTCAAGGTGGATACGGACGGCCAGTCCGAGATGAAACGCATTGACGTGGTGGGAACTGAGTCGCCGTTTTCGGTCGAAACCTTCGGCAAGCCGCGTAAACTCACGCTCGATCCCAACAACTGGGTGCTCAAGAATTCGCCCGACCTGAAGGTGCGGGTGGCGATCCGCCGCGGCCAGGAGCTGACTGCGCAAGGCAGCCTCTCTGAGGCGCTGACTGAGTTCAACAAGGCTCTGGACGTCAACAAGAACAGCTCTCTGGCTCATTACCGGATTGCTGAGGTGTTTTACCTGCAGCGTAATTATCAGTCTGCGGCGAACGAATACCGCGAATCCCTGAACGGAGACGCCGAGCCGCGCTGGACAGAGGTCTGGAGCCACATCATGCTGGGCAAGATATTTGACATTACCGGCCAGCGCTCGCGCGCGGTGAATGAATACCGGCAGGCCATCCAGACGGGCGATAACACCCAGGGCGCTCTTGATGAAGCGCGCAAATACCTGGAGCAGCCTTATCAGAGAGAGCGGGAGAAGAGGAACGGAGTCTAGGGATTTGGTAATTGGGTAAGTTGGTAATTTGGTAATTGAAAATCGGACGGTATTTGGGGCACAAGCGATGTTTGTGCCCCTTTGCATTTTGAAGGGCGGGGTATAATCCTTGGACTCTGGTCCTCTTGAGGTGACCCGTTGGATCCCACTTTGGCGTTGATTGTCATCATTGTTGTTGCGGCCGTGCTCTTGCTCTTCCTGCTGACAACCTATAACGGCCTGGTGCGGATGCGGAACAACCTGCGCAATGCATGGTCGGACATTGATGTCCAGCTCACTCGAAGGCATGACCTGGTTCCGAACCTCGTGGAGTCAGTGAAAGGCTACATGACTCATGAACGCAAGACCCTGGAGGCGGTTACTCAGGCACGCAGCAATGCCATGCAGTCCGGCGCAAATATAGCGATGCGGGGAATGGCTGAGATGGCTCTCACCGGCGCGGTGAACAATTTGCTCGCAAGTGCGGAACGCTATCCGGACCTGAAAGCCTCACAAAATTTCATGCTCCTGCAGGAGCAGTTGACCTCGACGGAAAACCGTATTGCATTTGCCCGGCAGCACTACAACGAGACTGTGCGCCAGTTCAACACCGCTATTGCCGAGTTCCCGCGGAACGTTGTGGCAGGAATGTTCGGATTTGCTACTGCGCCCATGTTTGCCGTGGAAGCAGGGGAGAGGGCGAATGTGCAGGTGAATGTTGCAAATTTGTGATCGGCGATTTGTGATTTGTGAGTTAATCGGCTCCAGAAATCGCAATTCACAAATCACAATTTCGCCAACGCAGCTCAAAACTCTCAATTAGATCATCCGTACGTAAAAAGTGTCTTTATGCGCGCAGCTGGCTGCATCCTCAACTTTCCCTGCAAGATCAACTCTGGATCCACGTTCTCTGGAGTGAACACGAGCGGTAATTATCGCGGATGTATCTCCAGGGAGACGCCATGGACGATCCAAGATGGCCCAGCAACCCAGCACGATTCCTCATCCTCATCCTGACCACGCTTCTAATAGTTTTCTTATCGATTGCTCTACAACCGTTTCCGGCATCGGCCGGCGTTTCGACGACGGCGATCTATTCGCGCGGTTCACTGCACGTGAATATTCCGTATGACGCCTCCCGAGCGGGCGCTGGCCAGCTAACCATCGAACTTCTGGATCCGGAAGATAAGGTTCTGAGACGCACTGAGCAGCACATTGAAGTCAACAAAGGAAAAGCATGGTGGCGAGACGAGATCAAGCTGCAGAAACCGTTGCCGCTGGAAGACCTGGTCTGGCATCGCGTCCACTACCGCTTTCAATTTGACGATGACAAAAGCACCGGGTTCGAGGGCACCGAATCTGTCTCGCAGATTCTCCACCGCCCAGTAGTTCACATTCTGGGCCAGCAATCGTATGTGAGCGGCGGGCCGGCGGCTGTGCGGGTGATCGTCACAGACTCGAAAGATGAATTCATTGCAGGGCTGGGGACGCTGCGGATAGAGCTGCTCGAAACGGGCAAGGGGCCGCGCCTGTTGTTTGCAGGCCGCTTGAACCGGCGGGGAACGGCAGATCCGCAGTTCCGCTTTCCGGCAGGCTTGGTTGGCAACTACCAGCTTCGATACCTGGTAGACACTCAGATCGGCGCAACCGAATTTACGCAGCCGGTGCGGCTGGAAGATAAAGTTTCCATTCTCCTCACCACGGAAAAGCCGATTTACCAGCCAGGACAAACAATCCACGTGCGAGCGCTGGCGCTGGACCGTTCCGACCATGAAGCAGCCGCCAGACACCCGCTTGTGTTCGAGGTTGAGGATGGGCGAGGAAACAAGGTCTTCAAGAAAGCCACGGAAACGGACGCTTTTGGCGTAGCCTCGGCTGAGTTCGCTCTGGCCAATGAAGTGAACCTGGGAACGTATCACCTGCGCGCACTCATGGGCGATGCCGATGCGCCCACGAACACGGCAGAGATTGCCCTCAATGTTGACAGGTACGTGCTGCCGAAGTTCAAGGTGGCAGTGCAATTCAGCGACCAGGGAGGTAAGCAGAAGCGGGGATACCGGCCCGGTGATCACGTGACCGGCACAGTGAGAGCGAATTACTTCTTCGGCAAGCCCGTGGACGGCGCGGAGATCAGCATGAAAGCTTCGGCCATGGATGTGGCAGTGTTTGAAGCGGCTTCGTCGAAAGGGAAGACCGATTCGGATGGGGCGTATCGCTTTGATCTGACCTTGCCAAAGTA
>DATEJX010000109.1:0-6978 GCA_035277785.1 Candidatus Angelobacter sp.
GGCCTTTGTCGTCCCGGTGGCGATTCCCGCGCGCCGAGCAACATCGTTGCACGCGAATACCTTCTGCCGGGAATCAGGGCCGTCCAATACAACCACCGGGCTCGTTTTAAAAATATGGGCGCTCTCATGCCGGAGGGCGGCCTGGACCGAAAAATCAGGTATATGAATGCAGCCGAAAAGCATAACGACCAGGCTCACCGTAACGCGGGCGTCACGGGCGAGCACCTCCGTGGGACTGATTACCTCAGATCATGTAGACGAATATAAGGCGAATACGCTCACGGTGACAACCTACAAAATATGGCTCAGGAGAGCGTGAAACCCGCCAATATCTTGTGGCTCAGCGGATCCAGAAGCGATCGCCAAAAGATCCTGAAAGTGAATTCACATTCCGTTGCCGATATCGGTGATGAGGGTGATCACGCTGGTTTTTGGTTTTTCATGACAAATGGCTCCAGACCTTCTGTGATTGGTAGTTCCATCGCCCAGCACATATGATGGACAAGTATGAAGGTGGCGATCCAGGGAGAGAGAGGAGCATTCAGTCATCAGGCCGCGTTCAAGCTGGCGCCTGGGTGTGAGGTGCTGGCGTGCGGAAGATCTATTGAGGTGTTTGACGCCGTGGATAGCCGTCGCGTGGATGCCGCTGTGGTGCCGGTAGAAAATACTCTGGCAGGGCCCGTGGGCGAGCATCTTGATCTGCTGCTGGAAAGAGACGTATTCATCACGCGGGAGTTACTGCTGCGGATCGAACACAATTTGATTGCGGCCCCTGGAGTGAAGCTCAAAGATGTGCGCCAGGCGCTCTCACATCCGGTGGCGCTGGACCAGTGCAGGAACTTTTTTCGTAAGCATCGCAACATTGCCGCCGTGCCTTTCTATGACACGGCGGGAAGCGTGAAGCATGTAATCGCCAGTCAACTTCGCGACGCAGCCGGGATCGCGAGCCGACAGGCGGCTCAGGAGTACGGCGGAAGAGTGCTCATGTCCGGGCTGGAAGATGATCCCCGAAACGTTACCCGGTTTTTTCTCATTCTAAAAAAGAGAAAGGTAGCTCCAACCGCGAACAAGACATCACTGGCGTTCTCGCTCAAAAACGAAGCTGGAGCCTTGTTCAAGGCTTTGAGCGTATTCGCCCTGCGCGATCTAGATCTCAGCAAAATTGAATCCCGGCCAGTAAAAGGGCGTCCGTGGGAATACCGCTTTTTCGTTGACGTTTTACGTGGCGACGATGAACCCATGCGGCTGGCATTGCGGCACCTGGAAGAGATTGCGGGCTTTGTGAAAGTGCTGGGCATCTATCCTCAGGCTCGTTGAAACGAAGCAGTCAGCCAGTTTTTGTATCCCTGCGGACCCAAGTCAAGGAACCCTTCTTGTGTGACAGGGAACACGGTTTCTGAGAGGCGGACGAGGAGATAGTTAGTGACCGACTCCGGAAGGTGGGTACTTGCACCCAAAACGGTGCAATTAGGTTAGCTGATGGTAATTTGCGGGCGGGCAAGGGGCTGGAGTAGAATCCGCCAAATCGTCGCAAGTGAGGAACTTGCATGGATTGCATCTTTCCTCCAGGCCCTATCATCAATATGTGAGCGTATTATTATCAAGGATTGAACATGGCCTCAGAAAATATCAATGATGTCATATCTTTAGAGGGAACCTCTGAAGGGGCGCGGCCGTTAGAAGAAGGTGAAAGAAAGGGCGTTCCGGTACTCCCGGTACGCGACACAGTGCTATTTCCTCATGCGGTCCTTCCATTGACGGTGGGCCGTGAAAGCTCCATCCAACTGATCAATTCCCTGGGAGACGAGAAGACCATCCTGGTGGTGGCGCAGCGCGAAGCGCGCGTGGATTCTCCGCAGCCGACTGATCTTTATAACATCGGCACGCTGGCGACAGTCCACAAAGTGGTCAAAATGCCCAACCAGAGCCTTTTCGTCTTTACGGAAGGCCTGCAGCGGGCCAAATTAAATGACTTTACCCAGTTGACGCCATTCATGCGCGCCAATCTGGACCTGATTGCGGACGCGGAGCCTGCGCCTTCTCCGGAAATTGAGGCCTTGCAGCGCAACGTCCTCACTCTTTTTCAGCAGATCGTTGCGGGATCGCCGACTTTGTCCGATGAGCTGCAGACCGTAGCCATCAACATTGAAGAGCCCGGGCGGCTGGTGGACTTCATCGCTTCGTCTCTGCCTTTCCTCTCGACCAAAGACAAGCAGGAAATTCTGGAAACGCCGGACGTCCATAACCGGCTGCAGAAGATTAATCAGCATCTGGCGAAAGAGTTGGAAGTCCAACAACTGCGCAACAAGATCCAGACGGAAGTGCAGGACCAGGTGCAGCAGTCGCAGCGCGAATACTATTTGCGCGAGCAGATGAAGGCCATCCAGAAGGAACTGGGTGAGCAGGACGAAACCCAGCGTGACGTGGAAGACCTGCGGCAAAAGATTGAAGCCGCAGGCATGCCGGAAGAGGTAAAGAAAGAAGCGCTAAAAGAGCTGAACCGGCTGGGACGCATGTCCCCCATGGCCGCGGATTATTCCGTGACTCGCAATTACATTGAGTGGCTTGCGGTGCTGCCGTGGGCCAAGTCCAGCGGCATTGAGGTGGACATCACCAAGGCGCATGAGATTCTGGACGCTGACCACTACGATCTGAAAAAAGTGAAAGACCGCATTCTGGATTATCTTTCCGTGCGCCGGCTTAAGCCGAGCATGAAAGGACCGATCCTCTGCTTTGTTGGGCCTCCCGGAGTTGGTAAAACTTCGTTGGGCCGCTCAATTGCCCGCGCGCTGGAGCGCAAGTTTGTGCGCATCTCTCTGGGCGGCGTGCATGACGAAGCCGAGGTCCGCGGACATCGCCGCACTTATATCGGTGCGTTACCGGGACAGATCATTCAGGGCATTCGCCGCGCAGAGACCAACGACCCCGTCTTTGTACTGGACGAGGTAGACAAGCTGGGACGCGACTTCCGCGGAGACCCTTCATCGGCGCTGCTGGAGACGCTCGATCCGGAGCAGAACTCCACGTTCCGCGACAACTATCTGGACGTCCCGTTTGATTTGTCGAAGGTGCTGTTCATCTGCACGGCCAACATGCTTGACACCATTCCGGAGCCGCTGCGCGATCGCATGGAAATCATCGAGCTCCAGGGTTATACGGAAGACGATAAAGTCCACATCGCTGAGCGCTACCTGGTTCCCAAGCAGATAGAGGAAAATGGGCTGACCAATGATGTGATCGAAATTCCGGAAGATGCAGTGAGGTTCGTGATCCGGCACTACACGCGGGAAGCGGGCGTGCGCAACCTGGAACGCAACATCGGAGCGTTGTGCCGCAAGCAGGCGCGCCGCATTGCTGAAGGCAATAAAGACAAGCTTTTGGTGACACGCGAAACAGTGCAGGAATTTCTGGGCGGGATCAAGATCCGCATCGACACGGAAATTGCCGAGCGCACCAAGCGGCCTGGCGTTGCGGTGGGGCTGGCGTGGACGCCATCCGGCGGCGACATCCTGTTCATTGAAGCCAACAAGATGAAAGGCAAAGGCGGCTTCATGATGACCGGCCAGTTGGGTGAAGTCATGCGCGAGTCAATGCAGGCGGCACTGACGTGGGTACGGTCGAATGCAGCCATGTTGGGAATCCCTGACGATGTGTTCAAGGATTTCGACCTTCACATCCATGTTCCCGCGGGCGCAATTCCCAAAGATGGACCGTCGGCAGGCGTGACTATGGCTACCGCGCTGGTCTCCTTGCTTACGGACCGGCCGGTGCATCCGCTGACCGGTATGACGGGCGAGATCACGCTGAGCGGTAACGTGTTGCCGATCGGCGGAGTGAAAGAGAAGTTTCTCGCGGCCAAACGCGCTGGTGTTCGCGATGTGATTTTCCCTGCGGACAATCGCATGAATGTAGAAGAAGACCTCACGCCGGAACAGCTTGAGGGCGTTCGCGTCCACTACGTCAGCATGATTGACGATGTCCTGAACATCGCACTTCCGAGCACGAAACAGGAAGAGCGCCAGGACGCGGAAACCCGCGAGCAGGTGCTTACGAACGTAAGTTAAACAAAAGCAACTTAGCTACAAAGGGCGCCATAGGGCGCCCTTCTTTTCTGCTTATCACAGCAAAGTCAGCCGCAGTGCTCAGCGACCCAGGCGAACCCTGTTACTTCGCCCTAACCTTCTTCCACTTACTCGATTGCCTTGTGTGTTTCAAAATGGTTTGAAGCCTTCTCTGCAAAATCGCCTTAATCCTGTTCTTCTGGCCAGCAGAAGCTCTGGCCCGCAGCATCCAAACTCAAAACACTCCAACTGCCGGGAGCCTCTTTTATGTTTGCGCGTATCTTCATCCCGCAAAAGCGCAAGTCCACATTCCGCCGTTGCAGGCTGCATGCCGTGACATTGGCGTATGTGCTGGTGGCCGCTGTAAGTGGAGTTGCAGCACAAACCGGCCAGACCAGCCTTGAGGTTTACGCCAATGCTATGAAACAACCCCAGCTAACGCAGCAGATTACAGAGCTGGAAAAATTCCTGGGCATGGCAGATAGCGGGATCCTGAAACACGACGCGCTTGAGGTGCTGATCTGGGACTATGTCCGCATGGGCAGTACTGGTCAAGCGCAGCAGCGCGCGGCAGACCTGCTGAAGATGGAACCGGGAAATCCAGTGGCCATTGCGGCCATGCCAGCGGAAAGTACTCCTCAAAGGAGCAATGAGCGCCGCGTGGCCAGAGACCAGATTCAGTCCGCGCAGAATGCGCTTTCAGCCATGGAGTCACTGCGCAAGCCTGAAGGCATGCTGCCGGGAGATTTTGCCGCCCTCCGCCGTCATGTGGAGTCAAGCCTGAATGGCGCTCTCGGACTTGCCTACGTTGATCGGCAGCTTTATCAACAGGCGCTCACACCATTGCAGCAGGCGGCAGCGGTTGATCCCGGGAATCCGCAGTTCGCGTATGCACTTGGACTGGCGCTGCTCTACAGCAAGGATCCCAACCAGCAGAACGCATTTCTTTATCTTGCCCGGGCGGCGAATATGACGCAGGGCACTCCAGCCGGGCAGCAAATTGCTGATTTCGCACGCAAGGAGTACCACAAAGCAGGTGGGAAAGATGCGGAGTGGAACCAGTATCTGGCTGCGGCAGTGCCGCCTGAGCGACGAAATGCCCAGCGGGCCACGGTGGCGCGCAACATTCCATCGGCTTCTCCGTCGCCGACCGGAGCCGGCGCGTCTCATCCAACAGCCCCAGCCGTGGCAGCCGCGAGTCCTGTTTCCAGCATGCCGGACGCGGGTAGCAGACAACCGCTGAGCAAGCGGCAGGAAGGCAGGCTGCTGCCGCCTGACCTGCCGCCTTCCTCCATTCCCCGGCCCACCCCGAAACCCGACAAACTGGAAAGTTCCACGGACAACGGCGTTCGCACACCGTATGCGCCAGTATCGCTGGGCATCCTGATTGAAACTGCGTTGCTGACCAAACAGAACCGGCCGGTGATATTGGCAGCGCTGCGGGATGTCATCAGTCATCTGCGCGGAGAAGACGAAGCTGCCATTCTGGTGTTCAGTGATCAGCTTGATTTTGAACAAGACCTCACGGCCAACGACGAACTGTTAGAGCAGGCGATCAATAGTTTGCACCCGCGACGCGGCCGCGCTCTTCTGGATGGCGTCGCCTTTGCTGCCGGTCATCTCAAGCGCATCGGTAAGAATCCCACGCGGGTGTTGCTGGTCATCTCTGACGGCAAGAGCCACAATATGAACCGGGATGCGTTGCCTCTGAGTACGCAGGTGAGCGGCGTGCGGGTTGATTGCATTGGTCTGCACGCTGATGGAAGCGACGAGCGGGCGCTCTTGCAGCGGCTGGCAGCGTATTCGGGTGGCGAGGCGCGCTTTGCTGACCATCCCGATGAGTTCAGGCAGCTGGCCATGCAGATGACCGGATTTCTGGGAGCGCGTACCCGGTAGCAGCGCTTTTGGCGTTAGTGGCAATTGCACTGTTTTCGCTACAAACAACACGAAGACGAGCATTGGTGAGAGGCAGCCTGGCAGCCCCACAAACCACCTTGAAAAAAGAATCCGGAGCGGCTGCGTACCACTCCGGATGAATCGTAAACGTTGCTTCTATTAGTTAGACGCATTCCCCACGTCCGCAGTTCAAGAAAAAGTGAGCTTTCCCGATTACCAAGGTCCATTGTGGGCAAGGTGTTCCCGTTGCCGCTGCTTAGACCGGAGTACTTTCTGTGTTTCTTCGGGTATTCTTACTTCATGCGCATCCGCGTGCTCCTGTTTGGGCAGCTCAAAGACCTGATTGGAAAAAATGAGGATTTCCTGGAATTCCAGCCGAACAGCCCTCTTTCTGAGGTGCTGAATCATTACGCGCGACGCTTTCCCCAGTTCGAGACTCTGGCCTCGTCCATTGCCTGCTCAATAAACCAGGAGTACGCCTCCACTACAACCGTTCTGCGCGAAGGTGATGAAGTGGGATTGCTCCCCCCGGTCAGCGGAGGCAGAGACCATTCCGGAAACATTTCCGTCAAGAAAGCGGAGGTTTTGCGTTCTGAGCATTGTGCCATTGTTCGCACCCTGATTGATATGCGAGCAATCAGGGCTGAAATGGCACATCCCGAAGATGGGGCCGTGGTTGTCTTCGAAGGCGTTGTGCGCAACAATTCGCGCGGAAGGCGGACTTTATACCTCGATTATGAAGCCTATGGGGCAATGGCGCTCAGCGAGATGGAGAAATTATGTCAAGCAGCGCTTGAACGGTTTAAGATCCGGGACGTGCAAGTGGCGCATCGCCTTGGCAGGCTGGAGATCGGCGAAACGAGCATAGCCATTGCTGTGGCTTCTGCGCATCGAGCCGCTGCTTTTGACGCTTGCCGCTGGCTCATTGATACGTTGAAGAAAACAGTTCCAATCTGGAAGAAGGAGCATTTTGAAGACGGAGCGGTCTGGGCAGATGGGGAGCCCTTCCCTGATGAAGTCA
>DATEJX010000110.1:0-5708 GCA_035277785.1 Candidatus Angelobacter sp.
TCGAATGCGGGCGGCGCGTCGATGACCTACGGCTACGATCCGGTGAACCGGCTGGCGTCGGTGCTGGATACGTCGGGCACGACGACGTACAGCTACGATGCGGTGGGGAATCTCGCTAGGTATGCGTATCCCAACGGAGTCAGCACTGGCTCCAGTTATGATCCGCTGAACCGGCTGACCAGTATGCAGAGTTTGTGCGGCACTGCCGCCCCCGGCTGTGGTCCTGCAAACTCGCCGATTGCTTCTTACACGTATACGCTCGGACCCACAGGCAATCGGCAATCAGTGGCAGAGCTGAGCGGAAGGTCTGTGACCTACGGTTACGATGACTTGTATCGCCTGACGTCAGAGACTGTGGCTTCTGATCCCAGGAGCAACAACGGCCAGGTGAGTTACACGCTGGATAATGTCGGCAACCGTTTGCAGCGCAACTCCACTCTGCCGGCGATTGTGGCAACAGGACTCTTGAACTACGACGCCAACGATCGCGTGTCGACCGATTCCTACGACGCGAATGGCAATACGATCCTCAACTCCGGCCAGACGAACGTCTATGACTTTGAGAACCGGCTGGTGCCGCACGGCGGCGTAACGGTCGCGTACGACGGCGACGGCACCCGGGTGAAGGAGACGGTTGCAACGGTGACGACGAGCTATCTGGTCGCCGATCAAAATCCCACCGGCTACGTGCAGGTGTTGGAAAAGCTGCGGGTGTGGAATGCTTTTGAGAGACTCCCCTCGCACTGACTACGAATCATAAGGCTGGGAGTTCGACTCTCTCAGGACGCGCCATAAGCGTTGAGCGCTTCCTGCCATCAAGTTTTCTATTTGCTACTGGAAAAAGGCTGTTTCACTGTCGGCGCAAGTGGGACGCTAATCCGTCGACGCAGTTGCTGGTTCCTTCGTCCTTTTCTAAGATTAAGAAAATGCAGGTTCTTCATCGGTAGTGACTACTGTCCTGCACTGTCATCTACGTTCTCGCCGGGCTCAAAAGCCGGTCCACCGCATCTGAGAGGTAATCTTCGGCTTCTCTCAGCGAAAATTCAGCGGGAAAGCCAAAGCGGTCATGCAACACTTTATCGCGAAGCAAACCTTCAAACAGGCCGATCAATCCAGAGCGGACAAGCTGAATCTGGTTGGGCGCGATATTCTTGACTTCAGCCTTGATGAGCGAATCGAGAAGGGTTACCAGTTCCGTGTAACTGGAAGTGAGCATCACCATGCGGCTCTCCCGGCGGATGCGCCGGCCTTCCAGCAGCATGAGATCGCGCAACTCTGTATCTTCACTGAAGAGGCGGATCAAAAGATGGAGCAGCATCTTGAGACGTCGTTTGGGAGACTGCGCCGTCTGCAGCACAGGCAACTGCATGCGGAGAGAGGCCCAGCCATCCTCAAAAATAGCTTCCAGCAGGCCTTCTTTTGTTCCAAAATATTTTGTCAGCTGCGCCTCAGTGACATTGGCTTCATGGCAGATGGCTTCAGTAGACGCGTTCTCATACCCAATGGCGCTCATCAGGTGCTTTGCGGCCATGATGATGCGATTGCGGGGTGATGCATCCCGGTTGTTAACGGGTCCGACCATGACTCGCCTCTCGAAAATATCCGGAATGCCGCCCACCGGCAACGGCACGTACAAACCATAGTCCTGGGGAGTTGTAGGGCTTTGAGTGAAGATATTTTAGTTCTTTTAAGTCTTAACCAACAAGAACTTTTGGGCTGGATGAAGAGCCAGTCTGATCCGCTGTGATGAATATCACTAATCCAAATGGCGACAATCATTTATACCCTTTTAAATGGAGCTCGCCCGTGACCAGCTCTGGCGAAGGTGGGGAAAATCCAGCACAAGTTTTCCGCATCCGGGCACAAGGAGACTCGAATGGATAGCACTCTTCTGATTCACCGTCTTCATTTCGCTTTTACCGTTACATTCCATTACCTGTTCCCGCAACTCACCATGGGGCTGGCGCCGCTGATTGTGATCTTCAAGACCATGGCCCTGCGGACTGGCAACGAGCTCTATAACCAGTCTGCCCGGTTCTGGGCAAAGATCTTTGGGATTAACTTCATCATGGGTGTTGTCACAGGGATTCCCATGGAGTTCCAGTTTGGCACCAACTGGTCGCAGTTTGCCCGCCTGACCGGAGGCGTTATTGGACAGCCACTGGTCATGGAAGGCGTATTTGCGTTTTTCCTGGAATCGGCGTTCCTCGGGCTGTTTCTTTATGGCGAAAAACGGCTCAGCGCCATCGGCCACTGGTGGGCGGCATTCCTTGTGTTCCTGGACTCCTGGCTTTCCGGCTACTTCATTATTGTTACGGATGCCTGGATGCAACATCCCGTCGCATTCCAGCGCTCTGCTGATGGCCAGTTCCAGGTGACTTCCTTCTGGCATTTGCTGCTGAACCCGTGGGCCCTGATCCAGTATGCACACAACATGAGTGGCGCCGTGATCACCGGCGTTTTCGTCATGGCGGCTGTGGGCGCTTATTACCTGCTGGAAGACAAGTTCGTGGAGTATGGTCGCGCGTTCGTTCGCCTCGGCGTTACCGTAGGAATCATCGTGTGCATCGTGCAGATCTTCCCTACCGGAGACCTGCACGGAAAATACATGGCCAGGCACCAACCGGTTACCACAGCAGCAATGGAAGGTCTTTTCCGAACGGAAACAGGCGCGCCCATTGTAATCCTTGGCCAGCCGGATGAAGTCAATGAGCGCATTGACAACCCGGTGGCGGTGAACAAGGTCCTGAGCTTTCTGATTTATGGAACCACGGCGGCAGAAGTAAAAGGGCTCAACGAATTTCCGCGCGATCAGTGGCCCACCAACATCCCTCTGCTTTATTTCAGCTACCACATCATGGCTGGACTCGGGACCATCTTCGTCGCGATAATGGCGGTGGCTGCACTCCTCCTGTGGCGTGGCAAGCTCTACCAGTCGCGATGGATGCTCTGGGTACTGCTGCTCTGTCTTCCTTTTCCTTACATCGCGAATACAGCTGGCTGGATGACCGCGGAAGTTGGACGCCAACCCTGGTTGGTTTACGGGTTGATGAGGACCACGGAAGGTTATTCCAAATATGTTCTTGCCGGCAACGGTCTCTTTACCTTGATGGGCTTTATGGGCCTTTACGCGCTGCTCGCGATCCTCTTTCTGACGCTGGTACAGCATGAGATTGCTCACGGTCCTGCTCCGAGTACAGGAGACCCATCGGGCCCAGTCGATCCCATGACTTCCATGAGTGCAGGAGATTGACATGCTGCTATTCATCTGGTTCTGGCTCGTGGCCATCATGATCACTGGATATGTGGTGCTCGATGGCTTTGACCTTGGCGCAGGCGTGCTTCACCTTCTGGTGGCAAGAACTGATCAGGAGCGGCGCACAATCATTCGCACGGTCGGCCCGGTGTGGGATGGAAACGAAGTGTGGCTCATCGCCGGTGGTGGCACTCTGTATTTCGCCTTCCCGCTTTTGTACGCATCCGGCTTCAGCGGGTTTTACCTGCCGCTGATGATTGTGCTCTGGCTGCTCATTCTTCGCGGCATTGGGATTGAACTGCGATTGCATCTGGACTCGCCTGTGTGGCGCGGCTTCTTTGACGGCTGCTTTGCCCTTTCCAGTCTCCTGTTGACCATCTTTTACGGCGCAGCTCTGGGAAATGTGATTCGCGGTGTGCCATTGGAAAAAGACGGGTATTTCTTCCTCCCGCTCTGGACCAACTGGAACGTAGGTCCACAACCCGGAGTGCTCGATTGGTACACCGTAATCGCAGGGGTGGTTGCGCTTGTAGCGCTGACAATCCATGGAGCACATTATGTGGCCATGAAAACTTCCGGCAAGCTCAATGGGCGCTCGCGTCGGATCGCCGCTGTGCTCTGGCCTGTTCTGATTGTGATGACCATCGTCAGCCTGATAGCTACGCTCTCTATCCGCCCGGGACTGATGGCCAACTATCATTCGTATCCTGTTCTGTTCCTTATCCCCGTGCTGGTTGCAGCCAGCCTCACTGCGATGTTGATTTATCGCCGCAGAGGTAATGATGGCGCCGCATTTCTGTCCTCGGCGGCCTATCTGGTATTCATGCTGGTGGGCGCAGCAGCCGCCGTTTATCCTGTGCTTCTCACTTCAACCACTGATCCGGCGCTCAACATCACGGTTTACAACGCGCATACCGGCGAATATTCCCTTCGCGTTGGCCTGATCTTCTGGACATTCGGTATGGCCCTGGCGGTGGGATACTTCGTCTTTATTTACCGCATGTTTCGCGGAAAAGTAGGCGCGCAAACCCACGGCACGGGATACCTGTAAACTCAGCGCTGTTTTATACTGCTCTGCCGTGCCAAGCCAGGACATACTGACCGCCAAGCCTCCTGATCCCGATCTGCGCCTTGCCTACAGCAACGATCCCAATCAGTTTGTCGACATCCGCATTCCCCAAAGCAAAGCGCCGCATGCCGTTGTGTTTTTCATTCACGGCGGCTACTGGCGCGCAAAATATGATCTGACGTACGCGGGCCATCTATGCCACGCTCTCAAGCTGGCCGGTGTGGCCACCTGCAATGTTGAGTACCGTCGCGTCGGCAATCCCGGGGGCGGATGGCCGGGGACATTTGAAGATATTCGCGCCGCTCTTCGCTTCGTTCTCATCCGGCAGCATAAACTTCCTCCCTTCGATCGCAACCGCCTCTGCGTTGCCGGACACTCTGCCGGTGGCCAACTCGCATTGTGCCTCGCGGCACACGAGCCCGCAATCACACGCGTGCTCTCTCTGGCCGGCGTACTTGATCTGCGTCGCGGCTGGGAGTTGCACCTGAGCAATGACGCTGTCGCAGGTTTTCTCGGCGGCTCTCCAACCGAGGTGCCCGACCATTACCGTGAAGCGTCGCCTGCGGAACTGCACATTCGTGCGAAGCAGATTTTGATACACGGCACCGCCGACGAAGACGTTCCGTACGAACTCAGCCACAGCTACGCGGAACAGAAAAAGAAATCAGGAGAAAACGTGGAGCTCATTACCATGAAGGACACCGATCACTTTGAGATTGTCGATCCCAGTTCGAAAGTTTGGAGCAAAGTTCAGGATCAGTTTGTCGCTCTTACGAGCTAAGTCAGAACAGATCACTTCCCCACTCCCAGCGCCCGAGCCTGAAACTCCAACGACGCAACCAGATGCCGGGCCACAAACTGCCAATCGTGTCGCCCGGGATAAATCTCAATCATGTGCTCAATGTGGCGTTGGTTGAGCAGCTTGTCCAACTGCCGCGTGCCAGCATCGAATCCGTAATCGTCCTGGTCTCCGCAGTCAGCGTAGATCTTCAGGCCGCGCAGATTGTCCTTTCGCGCATACACAAATGGAGAATTTGCTTTCCAGTAACTCTCGTCTGCGGGATCGCCGAACGCTGTGCCAAAGAACTCTGTAAATCCAGCGTCGCCCAGACCTCGCGGAAGCGCCTCTCGCAACGCTGGCATGTGCGCCGCAACCGAGACAAACATCTGGGGATATTTGAAGGCAAACCTCAGCGCTCCGTATCCGCCCATGGAAACGCCGCCAATCGCGCGCGTGCTGCGCGTTCCCGTGAGCCGGAATTTCTTCTCCATGCCGGGAACGAATTCACGAACGAAGAAATCTTCATACTTCACGCTGCCGTCTTTGGAATTGATGTAAAACGATTTCCACGCTTGCGGCGTGATGATCACAAACTCTCCCAG
>DATEJX010000111.1:0-3736 GCA_035277785.1 Candidatus Angelobacter sp.
GTGTTCACCAGTCTGGGCTGTCTCCACCAACCGTGCCAGCCGCCCGGCTGCCACATCCAGCCAGATCCGTTCACAAATACCCAATGGCCAAAGCGATACGGCATCCAGCCCCACGGATAAGCAGATACCCAGCAGTATCCAACTGGAGACCACGTCCAGTAGCCGTTCATGAATGGGTCCCAGCCCGGTCCGGCTCCATAAGGCTGCCACAGGTAACCGTAGCCGGGGACGTCATAGTAGTTTCCGTAGTAGCTGAGATCGTTCACCCCATACTGGTAGGGTGATTGCGCATAATCGCCGTTATTGCGTGCTGCATAAGAACTCAGCGTCTCATCGCGCTGCTGTCCCCAGTTATCAAGCTCGTCGGCCTCGGCTTCTTTGTCCAGAGCGTAATGCGCCGGATCGTTCGGATCCAGAGTGAATGTCTCGCCTTTTTTCACCGCAACCTGATCACCGGAATCAGGATCCTTTACCTTCACCTCTCCTTTGAAGACCACCAGTTCCAGCGCATCCTGGACTGTGCTGGTAATGCGGAAGCGTCCGGAGTGATCAAGAAGAATCGTTTTGTTGCGCACTGTCACCGCGAATTCGTTGTCATTCCGGCGGGACACATTGAATTCGGCCTCTCCTTCATCAAGGTCCACGGTGGTGAGAGTGCTGCCGGATGATGACCGGCCCAGCTCGGTAAAATTCACCGCGGTTGACGGAGCAAGGCGGATCGTACTCCCATCTTCGAGTTGCACCTCCGCCCAGCCGTTCGAACTTGTTGAGAGCCGCGCTCCTTCGGTCAAAGGTACGTTGATGGTTGCGTTTTCTACACCTTGATCGGTGGCCAGCTGAACGCTGCCCTCGGCATAGCTCAACCGCACAATGCGCGCCTGTGACGTTGCGATCGCCTCGTCACTTTGATCTTGATATTGGTCTTGACCCTGCGCTCGCGACAGTGGCACGAGCAATATGCTGAGAGCGAATACCAACGCCAGGAGCATGCCTTTTTTGTGAAGCATAGATGACTCCTTGGACCCCACATATATTAGACACACCCAGCGGGATTAAGGTGCATATTTCCAGCAACTTGACTTAAATTGATCGAGCTTTACATCCGAGCAGCCAGAGCTCATCAGACAGCATTCCGTCCTAATGCTTTAATCTTCGGCTCTGGCATTCAAGAAGCTCCATCCAGTGCCACACCTCAGGGCCACTGCAACCCCGGCGTCTCGAGGAACACGAGACGTCGGGCACGTTATGTTTTCAGGTTTTCGATCCCGGAGACCCGGGCCGCCAGCCCCTCTTGCCGTAAACACTCTGGGACATTCGTGTGACCCACGCTGTCCCGCACAATCTCCGGCCTTGCGCCTTCGCGCAGCTTATGGCTGGAATGCATCGTGCGGAAGCTCCGAAAATACCTTTATCGCTCGACCCGGCCGAGTCTGAATCTCTGCAACAGCTGTTTGCGAAGATTCGCCGGCATATTGACTTGCGGGTGTGTACGTGCCACGTCCGCAACCGAACTGCCGATGCTTGCGTTTACAGGGGTTGCCAGAAAGGCGTGGACGTTGCCCTCGTTGGGCCCGCTGAGCACAAGTGCCATACCCGAGATTTGTCCGCGCTCATTGATCTTGTTCGCCATGAGTGCGAAGAGGTTAGAACTTGCAGGAAACATTGTGTTGAGGTCGGTCATCACGCCGTTCTGCCAGATGAAGGTATGCGACCAGTTGAAGCTGGAGTCCAGGGTGCTTCCCACCACCTGGCCCCGGTTGTTGATGCCGGTGGCTATAGCGGCAAAGTCTCCCGGCAGAGTGCCTAGATTAGTGAGTTCGCCGTTCTGCCAAAGCGCGCCGAATTCGGTTGTTCCGTCAGCGCTGCCGATGATCCCGGCAATTTGGCCCTTGTCGTTGATGGCCTCCGCGATAGCGCCGGTTCCAAGGTCAGGAAGCGGGAAGGCTGTGCCGTTTTCCCACAGTATGCCGTGAATCGCACCAGCGCAGATTCCCGAGAAGCCTACGGCCTGGCCTTGATCGTTGATCGCCATCGCGAACCCGTCTGGATCGCCACCCACCGTAGTCAGAGCCTGGACTTTGCCTTCTTCCCATAAGACCGGCAATGAAATAAGGTGAGGACTTGACGCTGGGCATCCGGAGTCCAGGTCAGGCGTTTCCGCAGTTCCTGCGATTTGCCCGCGGTTATTGATTTGGCTCGCCTGCCCGTTATTTCCCCCCAGCGTGGGGAGAGCGCTCATGATGTTGTTTTCCCAGAGAAACGGACGACACTGAAGGCCTGTGGCAAACTGGCAGATGTTTTCGTCGTTCGGATCCGGAACAGAGGTTTCGGCCATACCGACCACTTGCCCATGGTCGTTGATCGCGCCCCAGTTCATCCAACTATTCGGTCCGCCAAGCGTGCCGAGATCGGTCTTGACTCCGTCGATGTCTATCACCGCACGTCCGTTTAGAAGTTTCCCAGAGGAGCTCTTTATCTCATCGGGTTGCACGTTCCCAGCCATGATCAACGTCGAGCCCTGATTATTGAGGGCCATGGCGCACCCCAGGTTGTCATTGGATAGAGCGCCCAAATCGGTAACCTTATAGCTCGTTTGAGCGACCGCACCGCTGAAGCAAACCAGAACCATTGTCGCGACGCACAGTATCCAGGAGTTCCGTAGCTGTCTAAAAGTGATCATGTTTCTTCTTTTCCTCCGGTAAGTCATATTGCCGAGATGACTGGCCATTTACGTTCAGGCGCCACTCGGTGCTCGGGCAGTAGTGTGCTATTGAGGGCAGAATTGGCTCACAATTTCACAAATTCCTGCTGAGCGAGAACTGAGGAAGCATGTGGTGTTCCACGTTCATGACGATTACGCGACACGACAAGCCCAGCATTTCAGATTTGGAAAACGAGTGACGGACCAACAGCCTCCTGAGACCATCCCACAACGCCTGGATCGGCTGTTTCTGCAACTTTCCATATACACACTGGCGAGCGGTTACGAAATTCGGGAACGTGGCTGCGAAAAGCCAGCTTATTGCGATTGATTTTCAGGTTAGTAACATACATACTAGTTGGTATGTTGCGTGCTGGAGAAAACAAGCGACGATTCCGTGATCCAGAGCGCACGCGGGAACGCTTGTTGCAAGCGGGGTTTCAGGAGGTCTACAGATCAGGATTCCAGAGCGCCAGCATCGATACGATTCTGGCTGCCACCAATGTCACGAAGGGGGCGCTCTACCACCATTTCAACAGCAAGGAAGAACTTGGACATGCCATCATCGAAGAGATCGTCGCAAAACTCACCCGCGACAAGTGGTCGCGTCCTCTTGAGCGGGCCAGGAACCCGATCAATACTTTGATAGCCATTGTCCAGGAGACATCTGTTCGGCCAAAAGATGTCAATGGCGGTTGTCCGCTCGTCAATCTAGCGCAGGAGATGTCTGCTCTGGACGAACAATTCCGTAAGCGCCTGGAAACCATCTTCCATGCCTGGCAAGAAGGAATTGCCACAGCTTTGCGGAGGGGGCAGTCTCAAGGGACGGTCCGCCGCGATTTGGTTCCGGAAGAGACTGCCGGCTTTCTGATCGCGATGTACGAGGGCTACGTTATGTTAGCCAAGAATGCTCAGGATGCGGAAGTGTGGAATGTGGGGATGAGAAATATCGTGGGATGGCTGAAGTCTCTTCGTGCACCTCGTCAATCGCGTGGAGGCGGACGGCGTTGATGCCAAAGAGGGCGTGTTGTTCAG
>DATEJX010000112.1:0-8024 GCA_035277785.1 Candidatus Angelobacter sp.
AACATCAATTTTCATTACTTTGAAGAAGGCGCGGATAAGGACCTGGATGCCATCGTGGATGGAATTCAATTTGTGCGCAAGTTGATGGCGGGCCAAAAAGGTGTGACAGAGGAATGCCCGGGGCTCGATAAAAACACTCCAGAGAAGTTAAAGGAATTTGTCCGCAGGAACGCCTGGGGTCACCATGCATCTTGCACGTGTGCGATTGGCCCCAGAGATCAGAATGGCGTGCTGGATAAAAATTTCCAGGTCTATGGAACAAGGGGATTAAGGGTAGTAGATGCTTCCGTTTTCCCGCGAATCCCCGGCGTCTTTATTGTAAGTGCCATTTACATGGTGGCAGAAAAGGCGGCAGATGCGATTCTTGCCGCGCCATAGTTTCTCATCGAATCTTGCCCGCTTGGGCTAACTATTGCTTATTTACAGAATAAAAAGCGTTGACAACTCGGCCATTATGGCTTCATAGTTTCAAGCGCCTCTCCACAACATCATCCGTCAATAGGGTTCAGCTTTTCTCATTAACTCCGGGCTATGCAGTTCCTCACCTGATCGAGGAGGATGAAAATCATGGGCTACGATGTGCACCAGTTGTTAGAAATGTCTAATACTGACCTTGACAAGCTATTCTCCAACAGTCCAGCGGGTGATATTCCTGACGGCCCTGCCAAGGGGACCGCAATTATTGCTCCAGGAACAAAGTTCAGCCCCGAAATTGCAGAATTCGTCAACATATTCGGATGGCAGGGAAAGACCTTTGATAAATCCAAGGGTGTGCTGCGAAACCGGATCACCATGTTCGGAATCAGCGCCATCATCGCCAAAGTTTACAAATCGCCAAGCTGGTTTGATAACAAAGAGTGCATCGTCCTTGACTATTCTGAAACTTCGTTGGTGGCACATTGGATTCGTGACGAGATCAGGCTGATTGGTCCGAATTTTTATCTCGGCCGCGTGTACTGGGGGAAGGACCCGCTGATCCACTTCTGCCTGCAATTTGGCGCTGCCGCACAAGCCCAGGGCTAAAACGTTTTCGTCCCCAGGTGATAGAGACGAGAAAGGACCTTGCGCTTCGGTGACTCCGCAATCTCATATTCTGGTGATTGCTCCCATCAGGATGGAGCAGGAAGCAGAGCTGCGAGCTTTGCTTGAGTCAATGAACTCCTCGCCCGGGCAGGCTGACCCGCAAAATCCCATTGTTCCCTTTGGTCAGTTTGACCAAATCCATTTTGCCCGCTTTTCCGTTCTGGCCGACGCTACTCTGAATGACATCCACCTCCTTTACGGCCTGCCTGCCGTGGATTACGAAGTGACCCTGGCTTTTTTTGCTGACGTTGATGGAAGCGCGGATGATTTTCGCGCAGACCTGGCGCGCCGTGCCGGCCCTGGACTGCAGCGCATCTTTTCTTTTTGTAAGGATTTCACTCCCGGATGCGATCTTGCCCAGTGGATGAAGGACCACGATTGTCCTGCGGCAACCATGTACATGAATTGGCGCGGTCGGACTGTAATCCAGATCAGGCAGGAGAACGCTTTACGCCTGGACCTCGAATGTCATCTTCAGCGCAACCAGCAGGAATTCGCGAAGAAGGCGCCGCAGCAGGTTCATCAGGATTTGCGCGCGTTTGTGACGGCAGAACAATACCGCGGCCGCCTCAGACTCGATCGGCCCAAACGCACCCCGATCGGCTGGTGGTTGCAAAATCTCCTTCACCTGATCGGTGTCCCTCTGATTTTGCTGCTCCTTACGCCCGTTCTGGTGCTCTACCTTCCTTTCTTTTTGTACCAGCTCCGAAGGCATGAAAAGAGTGACCAGGACTATGGCCCTCGGGTGTCACTCAGCTATGAGCGTGAGCTGGGAAATCTGGAAGACTACGATGTTACCAACCAGTTCACTGTGGTTGGCGGCATCAAACCGGGTCTATTTCGGCTCTGGACCATGAGTTTTCTGCTCTGGGTGATGGAATGGACCACACGGCATATCTATATTCGCGGTCACCTCGCGCGGATTTCTACCATCCATGCCGCCCGCTGGGTCTTCCTGAACGACAAGAAGAGGATGGTTTTCGCCAGCAACTATGACGGCAGCCTGGATAGCTACATGGATGACTTCATTAATAAAGTCGGGTGGGGCCTCAATCTGGTGTTCAGCAACGGTATCAGCTATCCAAAAACGAACTGGCTCGTATTCGACGGCTCAAAAAACGAACAGAAATACAAGTACGTGCTCCGGAGACACCAGCTCCCGACCAACGTTTGGTACAAAGCCTATCCCGGTCTGACAGTTTTTGATCTGGAGAGAAACACGCTCATCCGCCACGGGATAGACCAATCACATATGCGCGACGACCAACTGCTGGAATGGTTGGCGCTTCTTTGAGGGAAAGAATGCCTGCAGTTGAGTACACGGATGTGCAATCGATAGTGCGCTTCGGTTTTGGAAAAATGACTGAGGCGTGTTACCTGCTATTGCGCATCAAGGATCCGCGAGCAGCTTGCGCCTGGCTGCGAAACGCGCCCGTGACCACCGCCGAACTGGACAGCTCTCTCAGAACGGCGTTGCAAATTGCGTTCACGCGCCAGGGTCTGGAGGCATTGGGGGTTCCTCAAACTGTTATTGCAGGATTCTCGACGGAATTCATCTCTGGGATGACGGGTGATCCTTCTCGCTCGCGTCGCCTGGGTGATGTTGGCGCAAACTCGCCCGACAACTGGCAATGGGGCGCCGATAGCAAGATCCCTCATCTGGTGATCATGCTGTTTGCATACCCTGGCCGGCTGCAAGCGTGGAAACAGGCTATCCAGGGAGAATTCTGGAGCGCCGCCTTTGAACAAGTCGAATATCTGCCCACATCGGATATGGACGGCCGCGAGCCATTTGGATTTGTTGATGGCATCAGCCAGCCCAACCTGGATTGGGAGCAGGTGCGCAAAGTATCACGCAATCGCGACCAGCTTACGTACGGCAACGTCGTGTGTCTGGGAGAGTTTCTGCTGGGATATCCCAACGAATACGATCGGTATACTGACCGGCCTTTGTTGGAACTCAGCGATCCTGGAAGTGAGGAACTGCGGGAGGCGCCCGATCACCCTGGCAAGAAGGACCTGGGTCTGAACGGCACGTATGTGGTGATGCGTCAACTGCGGCAGGATGTGCGGGGGTTTTGGCAATTTCTGGATAAGGCAACAGGGTCGCATCGTCTGGCTCGATATCAGCTGGCGGAAGCAATGGTTGGAAGAACTCTTGGAGATGGCGCTCCGCTTGTCCCGTCAACCAGTACATCGATTCCCGGTGTGGGAAACACCGGTGATGAAGCCACCAGGAAACAGGACGTCAGGCTCAACCAATTCACTTACAGCTCAGATGAAGCGGGCACCGCCTGCCCTTTCGGGGCCCATATTCGCCGCACCAACCCGCGCAATGCAGATATCCCGGGCGGCGAGCAGGGCTGGTTCATTCATCTGATCCGCATTCTGGGATTCGGGAACAAAGATGTGCGCGCTGACCTGGTCTCTTCCACGCGCTTTCACCGTCTCTTGCGCAGGGGCCGGGAGTATGGCGAGAACCTCTCTCCCGAGGATGCGCTGCAGCCCGCGCCTCCCAACGACATTGAGCGGGGACTCCAGTTTGTGGCAGTGAATGCCAATATCCAGCGACAGTTTGAGTTCATCCAGAACGCATGGATCATGCGCACCAAGTTTGACGGCCTTTCGGAAGAGAGCGATCCGCTATTGGGGAACCGGGAAGCCGTTGCCGGATGTCCATTCACTGACACGTTCTCTCTTCCACAGGAAGGTCGAGTACGTCGCCGTATCATGCATGTCCCGCAATTTGTCACGGTGCGCGGAGGCGCCTATTTTTTTCTACCCAGCATACGTGCGTTGAAGTATCTCGGGAAGATAGGTTCCACACAGCACGGAAAACCATAAGTAGTGCTCCAACAATCGCAGGCCCAATCATCTCAGGGAGGCAAATATCGTGGCTAACAAAGGTCGACCAATCAAATGGATCTTAATTGTTCTTCTTGTGCTGGTTGCCGTAGGCGTTGGGATCTACTTCTTTTGGTATCGAACGCCGTCTGGCGTAAAAGACGAAGCTCAGCTCGCGGGCCGAGACGCTTCCAGCTTCCCCGCCGCGGATGAGGATTACTTCCGCGATATGGACCGCACCAAAGACGGCGTTCTTGACCTGGTCAAGCTCGTTCCTGAACCATTGAAGGAAAAAGATCCCAACATACTCGTCAAAGGCCGCAATACCTGGATGGTGTGGACTGCCGGCAACGACCGCCTCTGGAACACGCTGATCTACAAAAGCGCCGGAGCGCTGGATTTCCTGAAAATTCTCTCCTCGCATCCAGAACTCCTGAAGATCGATCCACGATTCAGTCGGGATCGTCGCTGGGAATACCTGGGCCTGGTCAACGATCCATGCTTTGAAAAGGCCACCGGCCCTGATCCTGAGCGTTGGGGATTGTGGCTGGACAAGCGCAAACCGGATTGCAAACCCGATCCGTTCGAGAATGAGCAGAAATATCCCGGCGTAAAAATCGGCTCCCGTGGCACAAAGGTTGACGGCAAGGATTTTCCGGTGGGGTCCTTCTATGGCTATGAGACCGGAATTGTCGGGCTGCGTCTGTTCCCGAACCCTGATTTCGATGACGCTGCTGCAAAAAAATGGGATCCGGTGAAGTTCTACACCGATCCTGCTTATTACAATGACAAGAGCCTCATCCGACCCTATCGCGTAGGCATGTCATGCGGCTTTTGCCATGTAGGTCCCAATCCCATCAATCCGCCTGCGGACGCCGAAAATCCCAAATGGGAGAACCTGAGCTCGAACGTGGGCGCACAATATTTCTGGATTGAGCGCATCTTCTATTGGGAAGGCGAGAAGGATAATTTTGCATGGCAGCTCTTCCATACTTCGCGGCCCGGTTCGCTGGATACCTCGTTCGTCTCCACCGATAACATCAATAACCCGCGAACAATGAACGCCATTTACCTGCTCAAAGAACGGCTGGAACATGCAAAGCGGTGGGGCAAGGAGACCCTGGCGGACGGCGAGAAGGACAACAAGCAGTTCAATGACTATATCCCTTCAGATCCCAACAGCCCGTTGAACTTCCTGACCAAGTACTATGCGGCTCCGGATACAGTTTGGACGCCGCGTGTTTTGAAAGATGGCGCAGATTCCGTTGGTGCCATGGGCGCACTCAATCGCGTCTACCTGAACATTGGCACCTTCAGCGAAGAGTGGCTGCTCCATTTCAACGCGCTGATTGGTGGCAAACCCATTACGCCGATCGAAATCTCCGTAGCCCGGAAAAATTCGGCCTACTTTGCCGCCACTGAAGCCCAGACTCCGGCCACTGCCCTCTTTTTCCTCGCCAGCACTGATGCGCATCACCTCAAGGATGCTCCCGACGGCGCCAAATATTTAAACGACAAACCAGACGTGCTGAAACGAGGTAAGGAAGTTTTTGCCGAGCGCTGCGCCCGCTGTCACTCCAGCAAACTTCCCGAGCCGCCGGTACCCGGGTTAGATCCGGAAGGCTGCAACGGGAAAGATTACCTCACCTGCTGGAACAAATATTGGGATTGGACCAAGACCGACGATTTCAAGGGCAAGATGAAGAAGATCGTTTTAGCTGACGATTTTCTGGATGGCAATTATCTTTCCACTGAGCTTCGCGTTCCCGTGACACTCCTTCAAACCAACGCATGCAGCCCGCTGGCAACCAATGCGCTGGGCGGCAATATATGGGACAACTTTTCGTCTCAGTCCTACAAAGACTTGCCATCCGTGGGAAATATCACCTGGTACGACCCTTACACGGGTGAACCAAAAACTTACAAGATGCCCGCTGGCGGGAGAGGCTTCACGCGCCCACCTTCCCTTGTGAGCCTGTGGTCCACCGCTCCCTTCCTGCTTAACAATAGTGTGGGCAAATTCAATTACGATCCCTCAGTTGCAGACCGGATGGATTCCTTCTCCAACTCAATCGAGCAGATGCTGTGGCCGGAAAAGCGTGATAAAGACGAGCTGCTGGGAGACAAAATTCCGGGCAGGATAGACCGCACCACGCAAAGAAGTTATCTCAAAATTGCCATTGGCTATCTTCCAGATGCTCTGCAGCCGATAGCCAAACAATTCCCTCAATTCATGGATGAGAAAAAGGAGAACCTGCTGATCGGCCCAATCCCGGCAGGTACACCGGTGGGTCTCCTCGCCAATATAAATCCGCTGCCTGAAAGCAGCGACCCGGCCGAACGCCTCGACCATGACAAGAAACTGCTCAATTTAGTGATCAGGCTTGCGACCGACTTGCACAAGCTGCCTCCAGGGGCCAGCGACGAAGATGCCAGGAAAGTATTTGCCAATGCAGTGAACCAGATGCTGGAACTGAGTAAATGCCCAGACCTGATCGTCAACCGCGGACATTACTTTGGCACCAGCAGCTTTCCGGGGGAACCGGCTTTGACGGATGAGGAGAAGAAGGCCTTGATCGCATTCTTGAAAACGTTTTAGAAAGTCTGAGCCACAAAAGTCCACTGTGGGCAAATCAGAACAAGAATTTCACCGCCAGTTGCCCTACGCGTGGATTCACAGACGTGCTGCTGATCACTCCAAAGGTTGGAGAAGTGAAATTCGTGTCTGGGTTGGCAAACTGAGGATGGTTTAAAGCGTTGTAAAACTCGGCCCGAACCTCAATCGTGCTGTTCTCCACCGGCCGAGGCAATGCGATCGACTTCGAGACAGCAACGTCCAGGTTCGATTGCCCCGGACCATCCACCAGTCCGGTCGCGCTGTTCCCGAACCCCGTTCCCATCCCGTCAGCTCCAATGATCGTCGGATTGGTGAAGCACGATTCATTGAAATAGTTGTTCAGCTTTGAACTCATCCTTCCCCCAGTCACGAACTGACCTTTGGAGCACTTCCCGCTCAGTTGGGCGCGATCTTCGCTGATCCCAAATACGTTTGCTGAGTTTGTGTCGGCGATGGTTAAGGCCGTTCCGGATTGCAGAGTTGCTATTGCAGCAAAAGACCACGAACCCAGCAAAAGCCCATGCAAGCCGCGGCCGAAACTTGGCGCTGTCCAAATACCGCTAATGATGAAACGATGTGATCGGTTAAAACTCGCCCTTCCCCATCGCTGACTGGGAGAGTTTTGGTCTCCGAGCGTCAATGTATTTCCCGCTGATGTTCCGTTGATATTCGATCCATCCGTGTCCAAAGTCTTGGAAAATGTATAGGAAGCAAGGAACTGAAGACCATGATCAAGCCGCTTTGTCAGGTTCGCCTCCAGGCCGTTGTACCAGGATTCTCCATCGGACTCCAGTTCACTCAGACCATCCGGCCGAATTCCGGGAATAGGAACACGTAACCCGATGTTAGCCAGTGTGTTCGACATAACGCCCCGGATGGGGTTCTCCGGAGATGCACTGAGCGCCTGATTCAATGAACGCGTGCGTTGCAGACGCGTTCCATGAGCGCCAACATACCCGGCTTCCAACAACCATCCTCGTTGCACCTCTGCCTGCAGGTTCAGCGAAATTTGTTCCACTTTTGCCGGACGCAATGTGGGGTTCAGAGTTTTGATGGTTAAATTCGAGCTTGGGGAATAAGGAACAAACTGGGGAAAGGAATCAGAGCTCGGAAATGGCTCCGCGAATGGATTCTGAAACGTTGCCTGGGCGTTCCCAAGGCCAGTGCTGATGCGTGTCAACGAAAATGGAGGGCCGAGGATGGACTGAGTGGCGGCCTGCCCCGTGGGACGGGAGTAATAGACACCGTATCCTCCTCGCAGCACGAGCCGGCTCGTCTTTGGCAACTGCCACGCGAAACCGACTCTGGGAGCAATTGTGTTTTGCCCTTCTCCGTAATTTCCAAAAGAGTTGCCTGCGCGGATTACTCCTGGGGGTAGAGGGCCGGGAAAATTTGAGCCCACAACAAAACCTTGTAAACTGCCGTCTGCTGGTGGATTTGAAGTGGCTTTTGCAGCATCAAAGCTTGAATTCCTGCCCAA
>DATEJX010000113.1:0-2869 GCA_035277785.1 Candidatus Angelobacter sp.
TTGAGTACCTGTTCGGTCTGTTGTTCAATGCCGCCGGTTATTAGATTCCCGGTGGCCGGGTCAAATGCAACCTGGCCGGAGATGAACACAAATCCATTGGCTTTGATGGCCTGGGAATAGGGACCAATTGCTTTTGGCGCATTTGGAGTGGAGACTACGTCGCGGGTGAAGCTCATCAATGCCTCCTGTGGCTTTCTTGACGGGAAAGGATATCAGAGAGCAGGGTAAGAATTTTTCTGGAGACTTTTCCTGGAGTAGCAGGAGTATTACTGATCAAATTTTGTTGCGCTCAGATCTTGTTCAGGCGCTGTACGTCATGGATGCCAGGAATTTTGCGCAGGCCACCGATGACTCGTTCGAGGTGCTTAACGTCTTCAATATCGATGACTATGTCGATGGTAGCCTGGCTATCGGCGGTGCGAGCTTCAATGTTTCGAATATTTGTGTTGTCATCACTGATCACGGCTGTGAGCTGCTTCAGCATGCCGGCGCGGTCATCACAAAAAACCGCAAGTTTTACAGGATAAGTAGCTTTGCCGTCCTGCCGCCCCATCATGGCAGGCCTGGCCCACTCTACCGCGATTCGCCGGTCAGCTTCATACATGAGATTGGTGACATTCGGACAGCTCACAGCGTGAACGGCCACGCCTTTGCCTCGCGTCACGTAACCCACAATCGCCTCTCCGCGGATGGGATTGCAGCATCGGGCGCGATAGACCAGCAAATCATTGTAGCCTTTCACTTTGATGGCGCCACTGTCAGCGCTTTGGCCAAAAACGCGCCGCATCACGGTGCCCAGAGTGCTGATATTTTTCGGCTCTTCTGTTGGGGGTTCCTCAGTGAGTCCGGGTGATAGCTTGGCCAGCACCTGTCGAGCCGAGTACTTGCCGTAGCCAATCCCAGCCATCAGGTCCTGGCCCGAACCCAAACCATATTCTTTGCCGATCTTGTCCAGCTCTTTATCATTAAAATCTTTCAGCGCCAGACGGTATTTGCGGGCCTGCTTTTCCAGCAGCTTCTTGCCAATCTCAATGGCGCGCTCGCGCTGGTGAATGTTGAGCCAATGGCGGATTTTGTTGCGGGCGCGTGTTGATTTTGCGAAGCTAAGCCAGTCCCGGCTGGGATGGTGCCCCGGCTGGGTCATGATCTCCACCACGTCTCCGTTGCGTAGTTTGTAGCGCAGAGGAACAATGCGGCCGTTTACCCGGGCGCCGACGCACGTGTGGCCCACTTCCGTGTGAATGGAGTAAGCAAAATCCACAGCACTGGCATCTCGCGGCAGGATCACCACTTTGCCCATGGGCGTAAAGGTGTAAACCTCTTCCGGATAAAGATCGACTTTAAGGCTGGAAAGGAATTCTCCTGGATCTTTTACATCCTGTTGCCACTCCACTACCTGCCGCAGCCAGGAGAGGCGTTGCTCGTCCTTGGCGCTTACGGGAGTTCCGTCTTTGTACTTCCAGTGCGCGGCAATGCCTTCTTCGGCCATCCTGTGCATTTCCTCAGTACGAATCTGCACTTCAAACTGATGGCCATCCTCTGTGATTACCGTTGTGTGCAGCGACTGGTACAGGTTAGGCCGGGGCATGGCAATGAAGTCTTTGATCCGGCCCGGCACCGGTCTCCACATCTGGTGGATGGCGCCTAATGCGGTGTAGCAGTCTTTGACGGATTGCGTGATAATCCGCACCGCAAGCAAGTCGTAGACCTGGTCTACCGTGATTCGCTGGCGCAGTAGCTTCTGATGAATGCTGTACAGTCGCTTGATGCGGCGTTCCACCCGGGCTTCAACACCGTTCTCTTTAAGTTTCTTCTGCAGTACCTTCACAATGTCAGAGAGAAACTTCTCGCCGGCCTTGCGCCGCGATTCCACCGCTGAGTGCACCTGCTCGTAACCAATGGGATCGACGTAACGAAACGCAAGATCCTCAAGCTCTCCCCGTACTTTGCCCATCCCGAGACGATGCGCAATGGGACCGTAAATCTCCAGCGTTTCGCGCGCCACTGCCTGACGACGCTCCAGTGGCAGATGCTGCAACGTGCGCATGTTATGCAACCGGTCCGCGAGTTTGATTAAAACCACGCGGATGTCATCCACCATGGCCAGCACCATCTTGCGTACGTTTTCCGCCTGGCGTTCTTCGCGGCTGGCAAAATCGATTTTGTCGATTTTGGTTACGCCTTCCACAATGTGTGCAACGTGTTCCCCGAACCCCTGGCGGATGTCTTCATGCGTGACCGGAGTGTCTTCAATGGCATCGTGCAGTAAACCGGCGGCAATGGCGGTGGAATCCAGCTTCATATCCGCCAGGACCAGCGCAACTGCAAGTGGATGAATAAGATACGGCTCACCCGATGCGCGGGTCTGGCCGTCATGATGTTTCAGTGAAAATTCGTAGGCTTTGCGGATAATTTCCAGATCGTCTTTGGGACGATTTTCGGCGACTTTGGCCAGCAACTGCTGGCATTTGGTATTCAGCAGCTTCTGCGACGCGGGCTGCGGGTTTGTCGCCATGGTTGATTATAGCTTGAAATTACTGGCCTTTCAGGCGGTACGCGATGCTGGTGGCCATGGCCGCAAGGTAATGGAAAGAGGGTGAGGCGCCTTTCCTCAGTCAGGAATGATGGTTCCCTGATGAAATACCATCTGCCACCTGTCTTGTTGAAATTTCCAGATCGAAGATCGCAAGGCACGACGCGTCTTACCGTCGATTCCCACTGGCCTCCATGACACATAAGTGACTAGAACCACACCTGGACTTAGTTCGCGGCTCTCGAAATTCTCGACAGTGACTCGCGAATCAACCGTTTCGCCTTTGAGCAATTCGATGATTGTCGTTTTCGTATAGGTTCTTCCTGAGCTGCCGAA
>DATEJX010000114.1:0-2725 GCA_035277785.1 Candidatus Angelobacter sp.
GAGCGCCTTTGGCCTGGGGAGAATCCGGAAGCGGAGCGAACAAACTCATTGCTTAAAAGAAATCTTGCCGCTGATGAACGCTGATCACAGTGATTGAATTACCTCACTGGGGAGGGTTCAGAGCCGCAAGAGCATTATCCAACACGCAGATAATAGAAGGAAGAAGAGCAGCCGCTTTCCCGGCAGCTCTGGCGGCATCTGCTTCGATTCGCAAATATTTGCACGCGTGTCGATCCCGCAAATTGCTATTGTCGGCAACTGGGCGAAAGCACACCACGTACTCAGTTTGTTCACAATCGAGAAAGAACTCGGCCAGGAAACAGCCGTGACGCTTTCTGGCGTAATCGTCAAGAAGCTTAAACAGCCTTCTTTCACTTGAATTCATTAGTAATCACTTGAATCAGCGTTCATCAGCGGTAAGATTTTTCTGCCTCGCCGCTTCGTACAAAATAATCGATGCCGCGATGCCCGCATTCAACGATTCCACCCTGGGCGATTGAGGAATCGTAATCAACTCATCCGCGGCTGACAGAATTTCAGGCGCCACGCCTGCTCCTTCGTTTCCAATGACCACCATGCAGGCGCGTCGAAAATCTACCTGCGGCAGCGGCGTGCCTTTGTGCGATGAAGTGGCCAGCACCCGCACCCCAAGGTTCTTCAGCTGCTGAATGCTCTCCATCATGTTCACACGGACCAGGGGTTCGCGAAATAACGAACCGGCACTGGCGCGGGCGACCTTGGGATTGAAATAGCTGACCGTCTTTTCACCAATCAGAATGCCTCGTGCCCCAAACGCTTCTGCTGAGCGAATTACCGTGCCCAGATTGCCGGGATCCTGCAGGCCGGCCACGCCCACCAGCAAGGTGTCTTCACTGATCTGTTCCATCAGTTGTTGCAGCGTGACCGGTTTCAATTTCACCAGCGCGGCAACACCTTGCGGCGTTTCCGTACTCACGGCGCTGGTGAAGACGTCATCCGGCAGCAGCAATGTTTCGGCATGGCTGGAAATTTGCGGCAGTAGCCGGGCAGCGTGGGTGCGACCACTCTCACTGAAGATAATGGCCTGGAAGCGCAATCCGCTCCGTACTGCTTCTTCGATCTGGCGCACGCCTTCAATCGCCAGCGACCCGTCGCTTGTGGGCTCGCCATGAGCAAATGCCTTGCGCAGCTCTTTCACCAGAGCATTTTGCCGGCTGGTCACAGGGCGCAGGCGCGCAGCTGTTTCGTTTTCCACCGTCATTCGCTATCCATCATACTGGCCGCTCGGGTTAGGTTTTTTGTTCCAGCTGGTTTATTCTTAATGGTTTGTCTCAGGGAAAGTACCCCATTCGTTGCAAAATAACAGGAGTAGCTTTGACGCCGGAAATCATCAAGATCAACCCTGAAAGCCCGGACCCTCGCATGGTGTCCTACGTTGCGGAACAGATCAAAAAAGGCCGGGTGGCAGGAATGCCCACCGATACGTTTTACGGATTGGCTGCAGACCCGTTGAATCTGCATGCGGTTGACCTGATCTACGACGTGAAATCCCGCAGCCGCCACAAGCCTCTCTCCCTGCTGATTGAAAGCGTGGAGCAGGCAGAGTATCTGGCGCGCCCCTTGCCTGAAGTCTTTTTCGACATCACGCGCAAATTCTGGCCCGGGCCGTTGACCATTATTGTGAAAGCGTCCTCGCGCCTGCCGCTCAAAGTCACAGCGAACACCGGCAACGTCGCGTTGCGCGTGCCGGCAGCCCGCATTCCGGTTGAGGTGATCCGTGCCGCCGGAGTTCCCATTACGGCCACTTCAGCCAACATCAGCGGCGCCAGCGAGTGCACCACTGCGGAAGGAGTGCGCCAGCAACTGGGCACAAAGCTTGGACTGATTGTGGACGGAGGAACCAGCCCTCGCGAAGTGGCCTCTACTATTCTGGACATGAGCGTCGACGGCAAAGTCACGGTTCTGCGCCACGGCGCTATTCCGGAAAATGAGTTGAACGAATTCCTGAACTGATTCATGCCTGCAAAGTCCCGCAAAATGTGGCTGCTGTGGCTGCTGCTGGCAATGGTGTGCTACGTTATCGCGGTCTATCGCGGCATCCTGCACCAGGCCTCAACCGATGAAGCGCGCCGGGCGGATGCTATTGTCGTCTTTGGCGCTGCCGAATATGTGGGACATCCTTCGCCCGTGTATAAGGCCCGGCTCGATCACGCCGTAGAGCTTTACCATCGTGGACTGGCTGACCTGGTGATTACCACGGGCGGTCCCGGCGACGTCCGGTTCAACGAAGGAGTGGTCGGTCGAGAGTACCTGAAAAGAGCGGGGATTCCGGACAGTCAGTTGATCGCCGAAACACAAAGCTCAGACACCGCCCAATCCGCTCGACGCGTCGCCACCATCATGCGCGCCAATGGACTCCAAACCTGCCTGGCCGTGAGTGACGCCTACCACCTCTTCCGCATCAAGAAGATGCTGGGGCGCGAAGGTCTGACGGTGTACGCTTCTCCCCGCCCAAACTCCCGGCCACAAACATTCTGGAAGCGGCAGGAGTCCGCATTTCATGAGATTGGAAGCTACACGGTCTGGCTTCTGCATCTGTCGTGATCTCAATTCACCGCAACGGCCGCAAGGGGCGTAACGGAAAACCATGGGCGGGTAAACCCAAAACCCTTGAAACACAGAGGAACAGAGGACGCGGAGGAAAAAAATCGCCGTCTTCGCACGCCATCGCCGACAGCGCGCGTCA
>DATEJX010000115.1:0-5530 GCA_035277785.1 Candidatus Angelobacter sp.
GGAGCGTCATTGCCTGAGCCGCAGCCGTCTGGCAAAGCAGTCACCATTCAGGAAGTGGCCCTTGCTGCTCATTTGGCCAAGAATATCCCGCCGGACATGGAGCCAGGCCTTTCTGCCACAACGTTCTTTGAACCCAAAAACTTTACCTTCCCATTCGGCACGCACATTGCTGTGGTGGAGATTGATCCGGAAACCGGTCAGGTTCACTTCCAGCGCTACATCGCGGTGGACGATTGCGGCAAACAGATCAATCCGCTCCTGGTGCACGGACAGGTGCACGGTGGCATTGTGCAATCGCTGGGGCAAGCGCTCTATGAAGAAGTGGTTTACGACGATCAGGGACAACTCGCAAGCGGAACACTGATGGATTATGCCGTCCCGCGGGCAGCGCATGTGCCCTGGTTTGAGCTCGACAGCACAGAAACGCCTTCACCGGTCAACCCTATGGGTGTGAAGGGGGTCGGCGAAGCAGGCAGCATTGGCGCCACTCCGGCCATCGTCGCCGCCGTGGTGGACGCACTGGCGCCATACGGAATTCGCCACCTTGATATGCCCATCAAGCCGGAAAATGTTTGGCGTGTGATCAACAAAAAAGCGGGAGCCGCATAAGGAGACAACTATGATTCCTACCAGCTTTGATTACGTTGCCGCAAAGAACCTGGATGACGCGCTGTCTCTTTTAGCGAAACACAAAGACGACGCCAAGCTGCTGGCCGGCGGCCATAGCCTGTTGCCTGCCATGAAATTGCGGATCGCGCAGCCCAAAATGCTGATAGATATCAGCCGCATCAAAGACCTGAACTACATTCGCGAAGAAGGCGGCCAGGTCCGCATTGGGGCCATGACTACCCACTTCCAGATTGAAACTTCTGATCTGCTGCGGCGCGTCTGTCCGCTGCTGCCGGAGACTGCAACCAATCTCGGCGACATGCAGGTGCGTAATAAAGGCACCATGGGCGGCAGCATCGCCCATGCTGATCCTGCGGCGGACTGGCCTGCTGCCGTCATCGCCTTGAATGCAGAGATGGTGGCTGTTGGTCCCAAAGGCGAGCGCGTGATCAAGAGCGACGACTTCTTTGTCCAACTCTTTACTTCAGCCTTGCAGCCCGGAGAGATTCTGCGCGAAATCCGCTTTACTCCGCCCAAAGGCAAGTTCGGCCAGGCTTACATGAAGTTCCGCCACCCTGCATCGGGCTTTGCTGTGGTGGGAGTGGCTGTGAATCTCACAGCAGAAGGATCAAAGTGCGGCGCCTGCGGCGTGGGCGTGACCGGACTTTCCGGCAAAGCCTTTCGCGCCGGCGGCGTGGAACGCGCACTGAAGAGCGCAAGCCTCGATGACAAAACTCTCGCGGCAGCTGCGAGCCACGTTGCCGACGGCGTTGACGCAAACTCAGATTTGTTTGCGACCGGCGACTATCGCAAGCATCTGGCGCAGGTCTATGCACGACGTGCGCTGGAGACAGCAGCATCGCGCGCAAAATAGGCTCAAACCACAAAGGGCACAAAGGAACACAAAGTAGCTCAACTCCAAGATGACTTTCTTTGTGGATCCTTCGTGTCCTTTGTGGTTGATTGGTTTTATGTTGCCAAGATCACAGCTTCCTGTGTTGCAGCGCGTTCACGGATCTGCGCTACCGTTTGCGTCTTGAGCACTTCCCCATCGCGGAACACCTCTTCCAGTCGGTCGTCAGGGTCAACTTCGCCCCGCTTCAATCGATGAGTAGACCATGCGCCGTTTGCGAAGTGCAGTGCAAGCCTGCCTCGCTTCGACATCTTGTCATGCCCTTCCACCGGATCCTTGAACACCTCACGGTCCTTGCCATTGACCGTGACATTGGAAGTCTTAAAAGCAAATTTCTGTGTGTCACGGTTGAGTTGCTGCAGAAGCGCGCCGCCCATGCCGAAACTGATATTGTCCGCGGACCAGCCGGCCCGATTCATGGCCATCAGCATGTCTTGGATCGTCCAGAAATTCACTCCGTCACCCTGAATCACTCGCACCTTCGGGTTCAGCACGCGATAGCCCTTTCCGTTCATCTCATAGCCAAACTTATCTCCGAGAATCTGCAGGACTTTAAGAACGGTTTCTCTCGGCTTGCCTGAATCAGGCCGTACCACCAGTGTGCCTTCACGGCCAAGCACCTGTTCGCGCAGCGATTCACCCCAGAGTTTTTCTGAAGCCTGGTACACGTTATAAGAGTCGCTTACCACCGCCACGATCCCAGTGGGAAATTGTGTCAGCATGTTACGGTAAGCCTCGGTTTCATGCTCTCGGCCCCATGATGTGATGGTGGAATGCTCCGCCGCCGGCACGCTGGAGCCTTCCATTTCGTGGGATCCGTAGTACTGCTGCAACACACGAATGCCCGCCACTGTATCTGTGCCTTTGAAGTTGATGAGGTGTGCTGCAGCTCCAATGCCGGCAGTTTCCTCGCTGGAAACACCGCGATAGCCAAAATCATGCAGTTTGAAGTCAATGAGTGATGGATCGCCGGAGCGCTCCAGCGCGGAAAGGATTACGCGCCGAATTGCTCGTGAGAGCGTACCCACTGTAATGGGGTACCAAACCTTCAGCAGCAGAGTTTCAAGATAGTTGGGCAGCCAATAGCAGACTGGATCAGTGTTTTCAATGGTCATCAGCACGTTGCTCACATCCACAACGCTGCCTTCCGCCACGGCTTTGATCATGACCGGCAGCTTGCCGCCGTGCCGGCGCACGACATGCATCCAGCCTTCATAATTGAACATGCCCGGGCCAAGATGCTGATCAACAAACCGCCGGGCTTCACTAACGTCCTCTTCCGTAACCACCACGCCGCTGAGATACCGCTCAAGATAATATTGCAGCCCGAAAAATACGACCTGGCCAAACATGCCGCCGCGTGATTCAAGGTAGCTGTAAACAAATTCCGTACCTGGCGGATACTGCTTCCAGTGAGTGAATTTGTAACTGTCAGTCTCCAGGACGAGGTTCCGCGGCTCTGTGTGAAGCATCGCCGCATGGTCTCATGCAGCAAAGTGTGAGAGCAAGCGGACCTCACCCAGAAGTGAAGGCGGCTGGCATTGGTAGGTCTCAGTAATCCTTCTTGTAACGCACGTCAGCGCCGAATCCGCCGTTCTGATCGCGTATTCCGCTCAAGGACCATTTGGGGTTGAGTTGGTACTGCATTTCAACGGCCTGCCTCTGCGTCGAAGTAACGTCCGAAGCAAACGTCACATACAGATTGCTCGTCACGCGCTGCTGAATCGCAATGCGCGCGCCAGGATCCTGACCATTGCCGCCGAGTGCGGGATCAATGGAGAGATGTGAAAGTCCCACCGCCTTGGCAACCCGGCTGCTCACCTGGCTGCTAATGCCCTGCGCCAGCAGAGATTGTGCCCCCATGCTTCCGCCGGGGGAAGGATTGGCTGCTGCTGACTCTGTGGTTTTTCCAAACGCGATGAGATTAATGATGTCAACCGGCGGCAAAGCGGGATCTGAACTGTAATCGGTATGTAACCGCTCCGTTGGGCCCTGTATGTTCAGAGCGATGTTGTACTGATCAATAACGGTTTGCGCGCGGATATTTACCACGGGCTCGGTGCGAACGGGGTTGAGAAAGTCGACGGTGCCGTTCTGCAGCACGTAGCGATTTCCGGCAAGAAACATCTCGCCGGACGTAAGGTTCGCTCTTCCCAGAATCACCGGCATTGCGGCTGTCCCGGCAATACGGAGATTAGCATTGCCATTCAGGCTCACCTGGCTGCTTTGCAACTGCATCTGTGATGTGGACTGCACCGCGACGTTAAGTTTTACGTTCTGCATAAAACCACTGGACGATGGAGCTGCGGTCCCACTGTCTGCGAACTGTCCCACGAAAGTTGAAAGATCAAAGTCCGGTGTGAACGAAATATGCTGGATCAGCACCTGCCCGCTGACCAGCGCTGCCTGAGTGCTGCCGGTCATAGACAGATTGGAGTTCACTACAGTCCGCAAGCCTTCCGGGTACCGGATCCTTATTCCTTTCGCTGCTAACGCAATGTTAAACGCCACCTTCGGACTGTAAGCCACCCCACCGCGCGCTGTAATGGTGCCGCCTCCCACTGCGCCCTGGAAACTGGTAATCTCCACGTGGTCTTTTGTCACTGAGATCACTCCATTCGCATGGTCAAGCCCGACCGGTGAGTCTGCAGTATGGACAGTCGCATTCACAATGCGGACCTGTCCATTGAGATTGCCCGCAGTGTAGCGACGAGAATCAATATCAAACTGGATCTGCCCTGTGCTTTGCAGAGTTGGGTCAATGGCCTGCGCCAGGCGAAGATCGACCGTGCCCTCCACCAGGAAAGAAGCCGCCTTCAGGTTCTTTACCGGAACATTGGCTTGCAACCGGATATCCGTATCTGTGCCCTTAAGTGCCGTCGGCTGCAAAACTGCCACTCCGTTTTGGTAGTCAAGCTGGATTGGTCGTGCCGCCGCAAGCTGTACTTGCTGTTTGTAGTTCGCGCTCAGCATCGGAATCTGGAGATGAGCCTCCACCCGGTCTTTGTGTTGCAACTGGCCTCGCAGCCAGGCGTGCAACTCGGTTTCACCTGTGAGATCGTTCACCTGCGCCGGTGCGTAGACAGCAAGGATGGGTGCGAAGGTCACGCGTCCTGTATCCAAATGCACATTGGCCATGTAGGGGGCCTCAATGCCTACGGACCCTCGGGCCTTGACGTAGGTTTGGGCCACGCTCGAATCGAGCGCAATGTCCGCTACGTGGTTCTGTACATGCGTCTGAAATTTGATTCCCTGGATCATTTGTTTCTGTATCTGCAACTTGGGAATATCAATGGTCGCCTGCAGCTCAGGATTTTTGAGAGTGCCGCGGCCGCTCGCGCTGATTGTCACGGCCCCGTTTACCGGTAGATTGCGGTCTTTGACCGTCTGCAGGCGATTGAGTTGCAGGCCATTTGCCTTTACCTGTGCCTGGTAGGAATTGGTTTTGGGGAAGTAGGTTCCTTTCGCCTCCGTGGTCCCCGCTGGCATCTGGAGCACGAGATTTGCATTCAGTGCCCTGCCATCTCCCTGGAAATTCATGTTGATGTTCTGAATTGGCTCATTTGAGACTTTTGCGTTCGCCAGAGTTATGCGGCCGTGTCCAATCGGGTTCTCCTGCGTTCCATGCACAGAGACGTTCAGAGACAGGGTTCCGGTCACGGGATAATCTTTATTTGCAAGGTGTTCCAGATCAGCAATCGAGATGGCAGAACCGGAGATGTTAACGACGATTGGATTGGATGGCGAGTAAGCCCAGTGGTTAAGCCGGCTTTTTACGTCGAAGCTGAACCGTCCCTGCGTGGCAGACTGCAATTCACCGTTGCTGAGCGTTACCTGCGAGGGATTGGCGGAAATGTTTGTCTGCAGCAGCTTCCAGGAACTCCCCTTCACGCTAAGGTTGTTGGCGGTAAGCTGGCCTTTGATGTTGGGATTTGTAAGTGAGCCGCTCACCGTTGCGTTCAGAGTCGCGCTGCCATGCAGGTCCATCGGCTGAACAGACTCATTCGA
>DATEJX010000116.1:0-5956 GCA_035277785.1 Candidatus Angelobacter sp.
CGAAGCTGTACGGCGCGGCGTTGGCCAGCGACTGCTCCATGAGTCCGAAGGTATTGAAGCTGGTGAACTTGAAATAAATATTCGTGCCAACCAGAGTGGGATCAGCTTCCCAGACAAAGACTGCATTATCCAGCCGCAGAAATCCGCTGCCCGCATTGTGTGTGGCAATGGGCGAGCCGAAAACGCCACGTCGCAGCCGCGTTCCCATACTGTAGTTGTACAGAGCGCTGAGCGTTGCCGACTGGTAACTGATCAACTCGCCATCTACCCAGCAGAGGGTGCGAAAATTGTCGCAATCACTTTGCGATCCGGAAAGCAACGTGGCCAGCGATTGCGTGAGGTCTACGGAGAGAGCATGCGTCATGTCAGGATCGGCGGCGCTGGGCAGTTGGGCCGTGAGCGTGCCCATGCGGGATGCGCCAAAGATGCGTCCGGCCTGAACATAATTCTGGTTGTCCGGAGAAACCCACACCGAACATCCACCCCAATCAGCATTCACAACCAGCCCGCCAGAGATATAGGCGCCGTTGCCGGCGCTGCCGTTGAGAGTGAAGTTGTCAGTGTCGAGAACGGTGATCTTCCAGTTTCCGTTAGCGGCCGTATTGCCCAGCACGCCGGCGATAGCGACTGTCTGGCTGGTCTTGAAGCCGTGGCCTGTTGCCGTGATCTGGATAGGAGTGGCGTTGCTGGCTGCCGTAATGGCGAGCGTCGCCGGGCAGACGCCAATCCACACTTCGTAATTGCCGGTCTGCGAGAGCCGGTCATTGGCTTCAAAGATGATAGGAGCCGAAACATTTCCCGGATCGCAATTGGCCTGCGGAACAAAGCCTGCAGGCTCCTGATGCGGATACAGCGTTGCCGTCGCTGTGCCAAATGGGAAATCTTCCGCGTCCATTTCGAGCTGGCCGCTATCATCTTCCCGGATGGCGGTAATGCGCACCGGTTTCTTGCTGTAGCCAAGCTCAGGCACGGTGATGGTGACCAAATCCATGGGCTCCAGCAGATTAAATTGCCAGCCCAGCTTCAGCGTGTACGTGGCGCGAATCTCGACTGACCGCTTGCGCAACAGATTCGCGACAAACTTTGCCACCGAAGCCGTAGTGATGCTGTGCGCCTGCCTGGCCGCCGCTTTGCGCAGCCCGTAGAGCCCGATCATTGCCTCATCTTTGTCCTCCGCCACCTCCACGTTGTAGTCGTTGGCGCGATTCAAAAACTCGACCGAGACGGAATTCATCACGTCCGCAATCGACGGCCGCTTCACTGTGACCGGCGCAAGAAAATCAGTGTTGGTCAGGTCGTAGACTGGAGCCGTGTTGGGAATGAACGTGGCGCCGTTGGCGACGGACGTCGTGTCGCCATAAGGAATGATCTTGAGCAGGCCTTCGCTCCACACCGCCGCCGAGTTGGTGACATCCAGAACGTCCTGGATCCATTCCGCCGCGGACTTCTGCGCGTCCAGCACTGGGGAAAGAAAAATTCCGTTCGCCACGCAGAAATTTCTGAACTGAGCAAAGCTGTTGCCCGTCCGCAGATTATCGAGCGGCACCGCGCCGCTCAGGCCGTAGCAGGGATTGTTGATCAGGTCAGAGATGATGGCCGAAGGCTCTGCATCAGTCGTGCTGCCACCGAACGGCAGAATGCCGAGCACTTCAAAAGAAAGATTAGGCAGCGTGCCGCTCTCGCCCAGGTCCATGTTGGCCGAAGCCATGTACGAAACACCGTTATACCCGAGGTCCTGGCCAGGATGCCGTGACGTGAGATAGCTCCAGGGCGTCTGCGGCCGCTCACCCAAAAAGAGCGTAAGGCTCAACTTTTCCAGCGGCTGGCCGTTGGAGTTGGAGTCGGGCACCGAGTAAACGTAGTTGATCGTCATGGTCTTTCCCGCATCCGCCGCGGAAAAGTTATAGCTGTTGCCGCTCTGCGTGTACTGTCCGGCGCCCGGAGTGCCGCTGGCGACCAAAATCATGGGGCTTTGCTGTGTGCCGCTCAAAGTGAGTGGCCCATCAGAACCAAAGTCGTTGGCGAGCACGCTGAACGAATCGCCGCGGCTCACGCCTCGCCCGGAATGAAAAATCCCCGCGCCTGGCGGAATCACGTGCAACGTTCCTCCGCCTCCGGGCACGGTAAATTGCACTGACGAGCTAAGCATCGTCAGCTTCCCTTTAGAATCCCACACGTTGTGAATGTTCTGGATCGGCCCCAGGCAGAGCGCGATGGCTACAGCCGTTTGATACGTGTAAGTGGTATTCGTGACGGCATTTCCGCCGCCCGTTCCCATGCCCTTGCCGCCGGTCTTTTGCGTAGACGTATGCGGGATGGCGGTGAAATCGCCGCTCCAGATCAGTCTTCCTGAAATGCGGTTCTGCCCATAGACGATTGGCAGCACCTGCCCATAACTGCTGGTCTGCACCCGCAGGGCGCTGAGCAGATTCGGTTTGGATGCGAGCGATTTGTCCCCGCCGCTTTTGCCGCCAGTCATCAAGCCCATAAAAACCTCACCACCGATTAATTAGCATCAGCCATCAGCACTGAGCATTCAGCACTCAGATTCAGCATTCAGTCCTGGATTTGTGAAATAGAAAAGCCGCCCGCAGGCGGCTTTCGAACAGAGCTGGATTCAATCAGGGAAGATTTTCTCCGCAACCTTTTGAAGCCTCATATGCCCCAATGCCTTTGTTCAGCATTGCATCAAGCTCGCAGTGGTTCACCTTCATCTTCGCCGCGATCTCTTCCTGGTCCTTCTTGCTATGTTCGTACTTCAGCCGCTTGAGCAGCAGACTGTTTGTATGCAGCGTGATCTTAGCGGCAACCTCATCATTGGTGTGAGCCTGTGACTCGAGATCGGCGAACGCCACACTCAGGTCTTCATCTCTCACAGCTTGTCCCTCCGAAGCCTGTTGCAGAAGAGACCAGGTATATTTCGCGGATTTGATAAATTCCGGAGAATACTTTTGCGGAGCCGCCGCCGGACTGCTCTGACAGCCGCTTAAAAAACAAAGAACCAGAAAGACAAACCAGATTTTGACCAATTTTCTCCTCCTGGGATGCTGGATTATAGCTTAGGGATCCTGAATCAAATCGCATCTTTTGAAGCACGAAAAGACCCTGCGTTCACGGAAAGCGATAAATCTTCCTCTCGCGATTCGCAAGCTCCGCATCTCTCCTAGCATCACTCAGCAGCACTCCCCGCGGAATATACGCATGAATAACCCGCGGCCATTCCATCACGATTGCACCATGTGAATACGCCCGCCCAAAACGAAAGACCACAAAGTCGCCAGGCTGCGGAGGGCCGGCAATGGCGACGCAGAATTTCTCCACCTCTTTGAGGTAGAGTTCCTCAGACCGGTGAAGGTGCCACTGCACGGAATAGTGCGGCGGGCAATAGTCGAGCGGCAGAAGCCCGCACTGGCGATACACCTCCAGCGGAAACATGGCGCAGTCCGCTCCCGCGCCTTTCACCCGCGCGTGATGATGATAAGGAGTTCCCAGCCACTCTTTGGCCGCGCAAACAATCTCTGCCCGCTGCTCGGTCGTAAGCGGCATGTGTTCATCTCCATCTATGTTTTCGATTAAATTTGCCGGGCTTTAATCCGCCGAACCAAAAATGGCGCAAGACCGAAGGCACGCAATCCCGCCCGCGTGGCGTCTTCGTGGGTGTTATGAAAGCCGCCAAATGCGCTGCGCCCGATCAAGACATATTCGCCAGCATGCCGCGCAGCCCATTCTCCCTGATGCTGAGAGAAAAACTGCAACTCTTCCCGAAGTAGTTTCTCTCTGAGATCTGTCGCAAGTTCCTCAAAAGTCATATCGCAGTCTCCGGCGCCGGCACATAGGGAAAGCCTTCAAAGTTCACCAGATTGCTGAACTTGTTTGTGCACGTCGCCTGTGTCTTATCGCATCCGGGATAGGCGATAAACGTATCGCCTGAGCTCGGCGCAAACGGCAGTGGTGAATTGAAAAGAAACTGCTGATCGAAGTAAGTCTTCACCGCCTTCACCAGTCCATTGTTGGCGCCCGAGGTAAAGACAATCTGCCCGTTGTCGTAGTAGCCATCCACCTTCGCGGAAAGCGAAATCAGCTTGTTCACCGTGCTGCCGCCCTGCACGAAGTTGGTATCGAACAGCCCAGCGTTCGCGCTGGTAGTCGCTTCATACGCAGTTACGGATGAGCCGGCTTCAAACTGCGCGCCCCAGGCGTAAACTGTGCCGCCCGGACTGCTTTGCAATACCGCAATGGTCAAGCCCGCAACCACGCTGCTGTTCACTCCGGCATCTCCGAAAACAGAAAAGCGCTGCCAGTTGGTCGTGACGTTGCAGGCAACCAGGTTCCCAAAGCCCAGCCCCTGTCCATCTTTCTTAAGGAAGATAAGCACGGAACATGGAGAATCAGCCCGCAGCCAGATTGATCCTGTATAGTTCGAGCCGATTGCCGGAACTGTGAGCAGCGTGGTCATCTGAAAAAGCCGCGAAGTTGAAGAAGCATCTGTTGCGGGAAAGACGATCTTGTCGGCGGTTAGGTTCCCATTCGGATCGATTGCCGCATCCGCCGTAACTGCTGGCGCGGTTGCCGTTCCACTGACGAACGTTTGCCAGGCGGCATTGTCAAACTGTTCTGAGAACTTGAGCAGGTTCTTCTTCCGTAAAGTGCAGCGCGCGTCAAAAAGCGTGTTCGTACAATTCGGCTGCAGCACAATGTTCGGCAACTGTTGGCTCAGAAGCTGCACCAGAGCGTTGACGGTCAGCTTCGCCGTGCTTCGTCCCACCTCGTCCACTTCCCCAATGATTCCGGAAAAACGCGCCACTGTCCCGATTTGCCCGCCCAGTGAATCCATAAACAACCGGTCAATGCGCAGCGTTGCGCCGTCAAATGCGCCGTTCGCGATCAGCTGCAGCACGGGAGCGCCATTGACGGTGTCACTCAGGCTGGCGGAGATCTCAAGGTCAAGCGCTGACACGTCAAGCCCCAGCTTCTCTTCAATCTGCGAGCGTTTAATGTGCGGCGGGCCACTGAGAAATGTATTGCCCAGCACGGTCAGGTTGGAGTCCCAGGTTGCGTAGCGCAGAACGGTCCCGCTTGTAAGCGTGATGGTGTACAGATCTGCCATGCGTATCTCCGTGGCGCTCTGCAGCCAGGAAATCAGGTTGTTGGAGCCGATATTGGTTGGCGTCTTCATGGGTTGTTTCGTTTACTGCTTTTCTCCATAGTTCCGAACCTGAAGCGAACGGTGAGGAATCCCTATCGCCACGATGACTTCAAGGTCAGTACTCTCTAGTCAAGGTAGGGATCCCTCACCCGCTTCGCGGGATTCGGGATTTCAGAAACAGCTTATTTCCGCACGCTAATCAACTGCACTTCGCGGCATTCATACAAGTTGTAGTAGAAATTGCTGAACTCAATTCCCTCTTTGCTGCTGCGCGAACTGCCAACATCAAATCGCACGCGATGCAGCATGATGAAATCTGCGCTGACGGGCGCAGCTGCCGCGGGCGCGTTCACAAACGTAACCAGCCCGTTGGCGATGCTGTAGTCTGTTCCCTGCACCTTGGCAGTTCCGCTCACACGGATCGTTGCAGTCTGGTTCATTGGGTTCTGGACAGCTTCCAAAAAGCCGCCAATGTTCCTCACCAGTTGAAAGCTCTTTGTCGTCCCATCGCCAACGCCAATTGGCTGCCCCGAATACACGGAATCTTCCAGCCGGCCGGTCAGGTCGGATTCGTTCAGCAGAAAATCGTCGAATTGTCCGCCACGCGCCAGGAAAAACCCCACTAGTGTTTCCAGCGGGGTCTGCTCGTTTTCATCGCGGAATTTGGGATCATTCAGCAGGTATTCATAGCTGAGTGTGAACTCCCAGATGGGACTCTGGAAGTTCTGCACCCGCACCTCTCGCCCAGCCACTGACTGCTGAATCTCCGTGGAGAACGTGGGCGTCTTGCTGACTGACCAGGCAAGGCCT